>JBKBOI010000023.1:0-16737 GCA_046294935.1 Rhodocyclaceae bacterium | reverse complement strand
ACGCAGGGTACCCCGGCCTCCTTCATTGCGTTCTTGGCTGACACCTTGTCGCCCATCAAACGGATGGTGTCGGCCCGTGGGCCGATGAAGACGAAGCCCGATTTTTCGACCCGTTCGGCGAAATCCGCGTTTTCGGAGAGGAAGCCGTAGCCGGGATGGATCGCCTGGGCGTCGGTCACCTCCGCAGCCGAAATGATCGCGGGGATGTTGAGGTAGCTCAGATTCGAGGTAGGCGGCCCGATGCAGACCGATTCGTCGGCAAGACGCACGTATTTCGCATCGGCATCGGCCGTCGAATGCACCGCCACGGTGCGGATGCCCAGCTCACGGCAGGCACGCAGGATGCGAAGGGCGATCTCCCCGCGATTGGCGATCAAAACCTTTTCGAACATCGCCATCAGCCGATCACGAAGAGGGGTTGATCGAATTCGACCGGCTGCCCGTTTTCGACCAGGATCGCCTTGACCACGCCATCGGCATCCGATTCGATCTCGTTCATCAGCTTCATCGCCTCGATGATGCACAGCGTGTCGCCCTTCTTCACTGCTTGGCCGACCTCGACGAATGGCGGCGAACCAGGGCTGCCGGCACGATAGAAGGTGCCGACCATCGGCGCCTTGACGACATGACCGGCTGGCTGCGCGGGCGCGGAAGGTTCGGTCACGGCGGTCGGCGTTGGCAAGACGGCAGGGGCCACGGCGGACGCTTGCCCCATCGGCATGTTGATCGTCGTCGTGCTCGGCGAAATGGCCAACTGCTTGGCGATGCGGATCTTTTCGTCGCCTTCGCTGATCTCCAGCTCCGAGATGCCGGAGTTTTGCACCAGCTCGATCAGGGTCTTGAGTTTTCTCAGGTCCATGGTTCCTCCCAGCCGCGCCGGATTTGGCACGGGCAATCGATGAAGAAGCGCTCCGCGAGCGGAGCGGCCTTACTTGCTGATGCGGGCGAGCGCGGCTTCGAGCGCCAAGGCATAGCCCTGTGCCCCGAGGCCGCAGATCGTGCCGACGGCGAGCGCCGAAAAATAAGAATGCTGCCGAAATGTTTCTCGCGCATGGATGTTCGACAGATGCACCTCGATGAACGGGATGCCGACCGCCGCCAGCGCGTCGCGCAGGGCGATGCTGGTGTGCGTATAGCCTGCGGGGTTGATGATGATGAATTCGATACCCTCACTGTAAGCCGCCTGTACCCGGTCGATCAGCTCGCCCTCGCTGTTGCTCTGGAAGCTCTCGATCTGCACTCCGGCCGCTCTGGCGCGCGCTTCCATCATCGCGTGGATGTCCGCAAGCGTGGTGCGGCCATAGACATCGGGTTCGCGGCTGCCCAGCAAGTTCAGATTCGGGCCATGCAATACCAGGATGCGCGGCTCGAGCGTGGCCCCGCTATCCTTTTCGTCAGAAGTTTTTTTGCGTTTTGGATTCGACATGGCTACGAGTTTGCCGCAAATCGATGCAGTTTGTCCAGTTCACCGTCTTTCTCGTGCCAGCAGCGCCTCGACTGCCGCAAGGCGCGCGCGTGGCCGGATACGCCCATCCGCCCCCCTGAAATTGACACGTTCCTCGCGCGGCGGCAGCACGATCAGATTGGCCGGCATCTCATCGTCATCGATCACCAGCAACGCCTCGACGCGCTCATTGCGTGGCACGCCATGATGGAAGGGAATGCGCTCGTCGAGGAGGAAGATCTCTACCTCTTTGGCACTATCCGGGAAAAGCAGTATGTCGATCCGCGAATGACGCGTGGCCGTGCCTTCGAGCACCGAGCCGGTGAGCCAGGGCGAGAAGCGCGTAAGGCGCCGCATCAGCGCCGCGGCGGCGGCGCGCAGCCAGACGAGCCGTTCGGCCTGTTCCTCTTCCTGATAGATCGCCTGATAATCGCGCACGGCCTCCTCGACCTCGGCATTGCCGGGCAAGGGGAAGTTCTCCGGCAAGCCCAGTTGGCGCGCCGCCTTCTTCTTCGCGGAACCGTATTCCATGCCGTCTTCGGCGATCAGCCGGGCGGCGGTATGCGCGAGCTCCGAGCGCAAGGCGGGGGAATGGCGGTTCGGGATGCTCGACGGACGATTGCGGCGTGACACTGGGTTGCTCCCGTAGGGCACCTCGATAAACCTGCTGCGCGGGCGAGGCTCGCGTTGCGCGGTGCTCGCTTCCTCGCCTAACTATTTGTTATGTCTCGGTCGCTGCGCACCAATCGCCTTGCCCTCCACCCGCTCGCGACGGTTTCTCGAGGCGCCCCATAAAATATCGCATTGTAGCCTCAGCGGACACCTTCCCCATGCACATCCACATCCTCGGCATCTGCGGCACCTTCATGGGCGGCATCGCGCTGCTCGCCCGTGCCGCCGGCCACCAGGTCACCGGCTGCGATGCCAATGTCTATCCACCGATGAGCACGCAGCTTGCCGCCTCCGGCATTCGGCTCATCGAGGGCTATGGGGCCGACCAGATCGGTCTGAATGCCGATCTGTGGGTGATCGGCAATGCGATTTCGCGCGGCAATTCGCTGCTCGAGGCGATCCTCGATCGAGGGCTTCCCTACACCTCCGGGCCACAATGGCTCGCCGAGCACATCCTGCAACGCAAGTGGGTGCTCGCCGTGGCCGGCACCCATGGCAAGACGACGACTTCCGCGATGCTTGCCTGGATCCTCGCCGATGCCGGGCTCGATCCTGGCTTTTTGATCGGCGGCGTGCCGAACGATTTCGCCAAATCGGCCAATTTCAGCGAATCTGCGTTCTTCGTCGTCGAAGCCGACGAGTACGACACGGCATTCTGCGACAAGCGCTCGAAATTCGTCCATTACCGGCCGCGCACCGCGATCCTGAACAACCTCGAATACGATCATGCGGATATTTTTCCTGATCTTGCCGCCATCGAGACGCAATTCCATCACTTCGTGCGAACGATTCCTGGCAATGGCCAAATCGTCGCCAATGCTGCCGAACCCGCGCTCGAACGGGTACTCCGGCGGGGTTGCTGGACACCGGTGGTGCGCTTCAATGATCCGGCCGGATGGCATGTCGGAGGCAGCGATGCCGACGGCTCCTTGATCATCCACGACGAGAATGGCGAAATCGGCAGGACTCACTGGCAGTTGACCGGCGCGCACAATCGCAGCAACGCACTGGCCGCACTGCTCGCCGCCCGGCATGTCGGCGTGCCGATCGTCCGCGGGCTGGATGCGCTTTCGCGCTTTACGAACGTCAAGCGCCGACTCGAAGTGCGTGGCAAGGCTGGCGGCGTGACGGTCTATGACGATTTCGCCCACCACCCGACCGCGATCGAAGCCACGCTCGCCGGCCTGCGCGGACGTGTGGGCAATGCTGCCCGCATCCTCGCCGTACTCGAACCACGCTCGAACACGATGAAGCTCGGCACGCTCAAAGATGCGCTGCCCGGCAGCCTGCTGCAAGCCGACCGGGTGTTCTGCTATGCGGCGAACCTCGGCTGGGACGCCGCCGCAGTGCTCGCGCCGCTGGGAGAGAAGGCGCAGGTGAGCGCCGATCTCGATGATCTGATCAGCCGCATCGTCGCGGCGGCACGGCCCGGCGACCACGTGCTGGTGATGAGCAACGGTGGGTTTGGCGGCATACATCAGAAATTGCTGGACGCACTGGCCGGAACCTGAGCGTGTTCGCCAAGATCGTCGTCCTCCTACTGTTGCTGATCGTCGCCGCCAGTTTGCTGGTGCCACGCAGCGACCCGCACGCAAGGCGCGACCACGCGCGCCTGCGTTTGCTGGTCAAACGCCTGGCTTTGTCGTTGCTCGGCCTCGCCGTGGGCGCTGCCCTCGTACATTTCCTTGCTGCTTGACCGTCGCCCGCCAGGCCACTCACACCCGGGCGGCCAGCATCCCGCGCATCTTCTGCATCGCCTTCGCTTCGATCTGGCGGATGCGCTCGGCCGAGACGCCGTATTCGGCGGCCAGTTCATGCAAGGTGGCCGCCTCTTCGCCGTCTTCGACCAGCCAGCGGCGCTTGACGATGTTCCGGCTGCGTTCGTCGAGCTTGTCGAGCGCTTCTTTGAGGCCGACGTCATAGAGCCGATCGCGCTCCTTGCGTTCGAGCTGGGCGGAGGGTTCGATGCTTTGGTCCGCCGCCAGATAGGCGATCGGTGCGTAGGATTCGTCTTCGTCCTCGGTGAGCGGTTCGAGCGAAATGTCGGCGCCGCCAAGGCGTGTTTCCATCTCGACCACCTCCTCGGGCTTGACGCCGAGCTGGCGCGCCACGGATTTGACTTCCGCCGGGCTCAGGCTGCCGAAGCCGGATTCGGCCTCATGCGCGAGCGAGGACTTCAAGCTGCGCAGATTGAAAAACAGCTTGCGTTGCGCCTTGGTCGTCGCGACCTTGACGAGCCGCCAGTTCTTCAGGATGTATTCGTGGATCTCGGCCTTGATCCAGTGCAGCGCGAACGAGACCAGCCGCACGCCGCGGTCGGGATCGAAACGCTTGACCGCCTTCATCAGGCCGATGTTGCCTTCCTGGATCAGGTCGGCGTGCGGCAGGCCGTAGCCGAGATACCCGCGCGCGACCGCGATCACCAGACGCAGATGGGAAAGGACCAGTTGCCGCGCGGCATCGAGATCGCCTTCGTCGCGGAAACGCCGCGCCAGGCGCTGCTCTTCCTCTTCGCTCAGGATCGGGTAACGGTTGGCCGCCGCGATGTAAGCCTCGAGACTGCCACTCGCGGACGGAACCGGAAGCTGGGCAAGGGTCAATGCGTGGCTCATGTCGGTCTCCTTCTGTGATTCCTCGATTCAATGTTAGCACTCTCCGTTCGAGAGTGCTAACCCAGAAAAGTTCCCGACTATATTACTCAAGTTTTGTCAACGGATGCAAGGGGAGCCCCCGGATGATTTCGCTGCGGAAATCGGCAGGCATGGCCTGACGGGCCTGTTCGGCTTCGGCGCGCGTCGCGAAGCCGACGAAACAGCAGGCGCCCGAGCCGGTCATGCGCGCCTCGCCGAAGCGGCGCAGCGCCGCCAGATGCCGCGCCACTTCGGGATAGAGCGCGCAGGCGACCGGCTCCAGATCGTTGTGGCCGAAACCCGGCGTCCACGCCGACGGCGGGATGGCCGGCGTATCCCGCCGCAGGCGAGGCGAGCGGAAGATGTCGGCGGTGGGCACCGCGACTGGCGGAAAGCTCAACAGATACCATGCCTCGGGTACGGCCACATCGGTGAAGCGCTCACCCACGCCTTCGGCGAAGCAGCTGCGGCCGTGGATGAACACCGGCACGTCGGCGCCCAGAGCGAGACCGATTTCCTGCAAACGTTCGCGCGGCAGATGCAAGCCCCACAGATGGTTCAGCGCGATCAAGGTCGTCGCCGCATCCGAGCTGCCGCCGCCCAAGCCCCCGCCCATCGGAATACGCTTTTCGAGATGGATGGTGACGCCGCCCGCGGCCAGGGGTGCCGCATCACCAGCGCCGATTTTCAACCTTTCCGCCGCCCGCACCACCAGATCCCGTTCCGGCGGCACGCCGGGCAGGGGCGTTTCGAGCACGATGCGACCATCGCTGCGCGGCGTAAAGCGCAGGGTGTCGCAAAGATCGATGAAGTGAAACACCGTCTGCAACAGATGGTAGCCGTCGGCCCTCCGCCCGATGACATGCAGGAACAGGTTGAGCTTGGCCGGCGCCGGCCAGTCCCGATCCCACGCGCTCATTTCACCTCCAGCCATTCGTCGATCTTGAAGCGCACGGCGATGTCGTCGCGTTCCAGCTCGATCAGCGTCGGCAGGCCATCGGGCGAGCCGTTTTCCCGTTCGAGGATCATCACCCGCCAACCGCCCGTGTCGGACAGGTCGCCGAGCAGCCAGCGTATCGCGCCATCGAGCGGCAAAGGGATTCCCAACGCTTCCAGCGCCAACTGATTCCAGTCCGCGGCGACGAAATGGCGCCCATCGGCCAGCGTCAGCCGTGCGCCGAAGTCATCGCGCGCGAGTTCGGCCACGCCCTGGCCAAGCGGGGTGGTGAGCAGAAGGATGTCGTCATATGGCGTATGACGCCAGTCGACATGGACGTGGTGACGCGCTTCGGCCTGGCGCACCGCAAGACGGCCGCTGAGAGCGAACTGGCCGATGTCCGCGGGCGCCGCGCGGGGCAGGGCGATCGGCGCGGCGGCACAGCCGGCCAGAAATGGCAGGAGAAGCAAGAAAGCACGCCGCCGCCACATCAGTGCGAGAAGCGCTCGATGGTCTTGGCCAGCACCTCGTTGCCGGGATGCTCCTGACGCGCTTTTTCCCACGTTTGGCGGGCCTCGTCCTTGCGGCCGAGCGTCCAGAGCACTTCGCCGAGGTGGGCGGCGATTTCTGGGTCGGGCCGCGCGGCGTAGGCGCGCTGCAAGGCCTCGAGGGCAGATTGCGTCTCGCCCTGTCGGAACAACACCCAGCCTTTGCTGTCGAGGATGAACGGATCGTCCGGCGCGAGTTCCAGCGCACGGTCGATCAGCGCGCGCGCCTCGGCAAGACGGATGTTGCGGTCGGCCAGCGAATAGCCCAGTGCATTGTAGGCATGCGCATGATCGGGCCGGATTTCGATCAGGCGCTTGAGGCGGCTTTCGAGCTCATCGACGCGGCCGAGACGCTCGGCGATGAGCGCCGTTTCATAGAGCAGTTCCGGCTCGTCGGGCTGCTTCTCCAGCGCGGCGACCAGCACGGTGTGGGCGTCGGCGATCCGGCCGGCTTCGCGCAGCAGTTGCGCCTCGCCGATCGTCAGCTGGACGCGCTCGCGCGCCGTCGCGGCTTCGGTGGCGTGCAGATGTTCGCGCGCCGTATCGAGCTTGCCTTGCTTGGCTAGCACGTGGGCGGCTTTCAACCGTGCGGAGAGGTAATGTTCGCCGCGGCCGACGTTGCCATACCATTGCAACGCTTCGTCCCAGCGCTTGCCCTCCTCGGCGATCTGGCCGAGGAAGAAGCGCGCCCGATCGGCCTCGGCGTGGCCTGTTGCGACGAGCTTGCGCAGGTGCTTTTCGGCTTCCTGCGTATCACCCAACTGCAGCGAGAGCACGGCGACGGCGAAGACGATGTCACCGTCATTGGCCGGATCGGCGGCGCCTCGATCGAGCAAGGCGCGGAATTCGCGGCGTGCTTCCTCATAGCGCCGGTCGTTGGCGAGCGCCCGCGCATAAGCCAGTCGCGCTTCACGCGCGCCAGGGTTGGCGGCGACGAACTCGCCGAGCGCTTTCATCGCCTCGGCATGATTCGGCGTGATCTGCGCGCGGAACAATGCAGCGAGCTCCCAGTCGGGCCTGAGTTCCAGCGCCCGTTTCAGCGATGCGCGGGCTGCCGCCAGATCGCGCGCCTCGAACGCGGCCTGGGCACGGGCGAAATGCGCTTCGGGAAGATCGAGATAGGGCGTCGTGGCCAGATCGACGATCTCGCGCACCGCCTTGCGGTCTCCGCCCCGGGCGAACAGCCGGTTGAGGCGCAACAGATTGACGGCCAATTGCTTCGGTTCGGCCGCGAGATGAGCCGGTAGCGCGACCTTCAGCTCTTCGAAGCGCCCCGCGGCCGCCAAGAGGCTGATCATCGTCTGACGGGCCGCCTGGGAATCCGGATCGCTTTCCAGCCAGATGCGCGCGGCGGCGAGCGCGGTTTCGGGGCGGCGGCCATGCAGGGCGATTTCGGTTGCCCGCCGGGCGATGCGCGGGTCGCGCGTAGCGCGAGCCAGATCCAGATACAACTCGCCGGCCTCGGTCAATCTGCCGCGCCGGGCGGCGATTTCCGCGAGCAGAAAATCCCGCAGCACTTGGGGCGTGAGCGCTTGCTTCGGTAGCCGGGATCGCGCCGCCGCTTCCTCTGCCGCGGCCGCTTCTTCCGCCCTCGCCTGCGCCGCCGTCTGCGCCTCCTTCGCTTCGGCGACCTCCGGCGGAGCCGGGCGCACGGCGGGTTGCAACGGCGCGCAGCCGGAAAGCAGGAGGACGGAAAGGAAGAAGAGCAGCAAGGCTTGCATGGCCGGACCGACAGGAAAAAATGGAAGCTGGAATTGCTTCATGATACCCTCAATGGCGCCCAACCCAAGCCCCTCCCACTACCTTTCCTGCCACCTGATTCCTGATTCCTGATCGCGCCGGCGGCAGCACGCTGCGCGATTTCTGCGGGCCGGAAGGCATGGGCGATTTCCAGGTGCAGCATCAGGTCTATGGCCGCGAGGGGAAATCCTGCCTGCGGTGCGGCGCGGCCATCCGGCAGATCCGCCAAGGTCAGCGCTCGACGTATTACTGCCCCCGCTGCCAGCGCTGATCAGCGGACGATCAGCACCGGGCCTTGGGCGAGGTGCACGACCTTTGACGCCACCGAGCCGAGCAGCGTGCCAGATATTCCGGTATGGCCGCGCGTACCGAGCAGGATCATCTCGCAGTCCCGGCTGGCGGCGAAATCGACGATGGTTTCGGCACGCTCGCCAACGCTGACATGTAATGTCGGCACGATGCCAGCGGCTTCGAGACGGGCTTTCGCCACGGCGAGCGCCTTCAGACCTTCCTCACGATGGTAGTCGCGCAACTGTTCGGCATTGACGAATCGGCTGACATCACCGGAGACCGGCCGCTGGACGTTGAGCAGATGAATCGATGGCAATACCTTCCAGTCGTCACGGTGGGCAATGACCCACGCGATTGGCTTGAGGGAAATTTCGTCGTCGCCATCGACGGGGATGAGCCAGTTCGCCATCTCAGTTCTCCTCCTCTTCCGCCAGCAGATCCTCGGGGGCTTTCGCCGGCCGCAATCTCAGCGTGCGCGCCGCCAGCCACTTACCGATCACGACGACCAGTAGGGCGCCTGCCGCAGCCAGAATGTATTTCGGATACGGCAGGCCGGCGAACGTATCTTTCGGCAAAGCCGGATCGGAGACGATCATGCCGCCGCCGATCCAGCCGAGCAGCGCGCCACCGCCGGTGATCACGACCGGATAGCGATCCATCAGCTTGAGCACCAGCTGGCTGCCCCAGACGACGATCGGGATCGAGACCAGGATACCGAAAATCACCAGTAGGATGCTGCCATGCGCGGCGGCGGCCACGGCGATCACGTTGTCGAGGCTCATCACCGCATCGGCGACGATGATCGTCTTGATCGCGCCCGAGAGCGTGGTGGCGGCGGCGATTTGCCCGTGGCTTTCCTCTTCCGGCTGCAGGAGCTTGATGCCGATCCAGATCAGCAGGAGCGCGCCGACGATCTTCAACCAGGGCACCTCGAGGAGCTGCAGCGCGAAGGAGATCAGCACGATGCGCAACACGATCGCGCCGGCGACGCCCCAGAAAATGCCTTTCCTGCGTTGGGTCTCGGGCAGCTTGCGGCAGGCGAGCGCAATGACCACCGCATTGTCGCCGCCCAGCAGGATGTCGATCGCAATGATCTGCAGCACGGCGATCCAGAAGGCGAGTGTCGTCGGGTCAGTCATCGCACATCAGTCATCCAGACAAAAAATCCGGACGGCCATACTGACCGTCCGGAGCGGGTCAAACCCGGCGCAGGCAAAGATCAGCCCTGGCCGGTCAGCTTCTTGAATTTTTCCAGCAGCTGGTCTTTCGTCTCGGCATGGTTCGGATCTTTGATGATGCAGTCGACCGGGCAGACCTCGATGCACTGGGGGGTGTCGAAATGACCGACGCATTCGGTGCATTTGTTCGGATCGATGACGTAGATCTCATCCCCCTGCGAAATCGCGCCGTTGGGGCACTCGGGCTCGCAGACATCGCAGTTGATGCATTCATCGGTGATCATCAGGGCCATTGCTTGCTTCCTCTCACTTGTCAGAAGGTTTGCGGAACTTCTCCGCCAGCCGGGATGCGACCAGCGGATGCACGAACTTAGAGACATCGCCCCCCAGGCTCGCGATCTCCCTAACCATTGTCGCCGAAATGAACATGTATTGTTCGCCCGGCGTCAAAAACAAGGTGTCGATGTCGGGATGGAGCACGCGGTTCATCCCGGCCATCTGGAATTCGTATTCGAAATCGGAAACGGCCCGCAGGCCGCGCATGATCACCCGCGCCCGGTGTTCGCGCAAAAAATCCATCAGCAGGCCGGTGAAGCCGAACACCTCGACGTTGGGCATGTCGGCGCACAGTTCGCGAGCAATGGCGACGCGCTCGTCGAGCGTGAAGATCGGCCGCTTGCCATGGCTGGCGGCGATGCCGACGATGACACGGGGGAACAGGCGCGCAGCGCGACGCACC
Organism: Rhodocyclaceae bacterium; assembly: GCA_046294935.1. Lineage (GTDB taxonomy): Bacteria > Pseudomonadota > Gammaproteobacteria > Burkholderiales > Rhodocyclaceae > Sulfuricystis. The sequence continues at coordinate 6,558 of JBKBOI010000023.1, read as the reverse complement.
AAATCCTCGTGCCCCCGCGTGAAGGGGTCGAACGTGCCCGGATAGACGGCAATGCCATTGTTCATGAATGTTCCAGCAACTGATAGAAAACCTGACCGGCCTGGCCGCGCTTCACCGTCCGCCATTCGCCGAGTGCGTCGATATGGTGCTCGGCCTCCGCATAGACCTGCATCCCCGGCCGCGCCAGCCGCGACAGCAGGGGTGCCACCTTGTCAAGCCAGCCTTTCCGGTATGGTGGATCGAGCAACACCAGGTCGAATCTCAGCCCCGATTTCGCCGCGAATTCTAGCGCATCCGCCCGCACCAGCCGCAGCCGGTCGCAAGCGAACAGCGCGGCATTGTCCTTGAGGCGTGCGAACGCGCCTCGATCGCGCTCGACCAGCACGACCTCGGCTGCGCCGCGCGATGCGCACTCGAAACCGAGGATGCCGCTGCCGGCGAAGAGGTCGAGGCAATGCCAGCCGGAGAGATCCTGACCAAGCCAATTGAACAGGGTCTCCCTCACGCGATCCGGGGTCGGCCGCAGGCCGGGCACATCGACCACCTGGATCAGTCGGCTGCGCCACTGCCCGCCAGTGATGCGGATGCGGCTCATCGTAGAAAAATGGAAATCACCACGGCCGCGGTTTCCCGTCGGATTTCCACTTCACAGGACGCACGATGAGCGCGATGGTCTTGCGATCGGTCGGGCAGTGGTTCGTCTCGGCTGTTGCTTCGATGCCAGGAAAAGCTCGTCCGACAGCTACGTATCGACACGTAATCAAATCGTTTCCCGCCAAACAATCTTTCCAATGAAACACAGAATACCCCAGACCCATGAAGCATTGGTTGTGACGACGATGTGACGCCACTTATCTCATCATCGCGAAACACACACGAAGGCAACATCCAACGCCAATGCCAGCCGTTCCCTTGGCATGCCTTGGACTTCCTTCAACGGGCAATGGCTATCCACATCGCAATGGCAAATCCGTGGCGCACGGCATACCTAATCCGATCGGCGAAATGCCTGCCAGAAACTATTGAGCTTCTTGGTTTTTTGTGTTAGGGTGCGATATGCCCAACGTTTATTTAGGCATTTTCGATCTACACTGCTCGACCATCACCGACAGGGAGGCCTTGATGAGAGTTCACACCATGGGTGCCGCATTCGTCGCTACAACAGCACTAGCCGGCTGCGCGACGCCATATAGCGAAGCGCCGCTCGCAACCAATTTCCCGACCACGAAACAAGAAAAAATCCAGGCTGCGGCGCATTGGGACATCATCGCCAAGGATGTCGCCAACCGCCTCATGTCGCGGCTGCCTGCCGACAAGAAACCGCTTTACGTCGTGCAAAAGTCTGGTGCATCGGCATTCGATCGCGCCTTCTCAAATATGCTCGTTTCATCGCTCGTGGCAAGCGGCCAGACCGTCGTGAAACAACCTGCCGGCGCACTGAGCATCGAGCTCGACACCCAAGTGGTACGCTTTTCCGCCGATCGCCCGCAATACAAGCACGCCGGCGCTGCAAGCGCGCTGGTGACTGGCCTGTGGGCTTTGAATGAAGTCGAACCAACCGCTGCCGGCGCACTGACTGCCCTGGTTTTCGCTGGGGATGCCTACGCATGGTTCCGCTCCGAATTCGCCAGCGGTGAAACACCACAAACGGAGATCATCGTCACGACCAGCGTCAGCGACGGCGACCGCTATCTGGCACGCAGCACTAATGTCTATTACACGGCCGATACGGATCGAGCCCTATATCAGGCGAGCCTGCCCGTGAGCAAAATCCAGGCGAAGGGAGGCGAGTGATGGTGAAAAGATTTCTCGGAACGGTGTGCTCTTGCGTCGTCGCCCTAACGCTGCCTGCCTGCTCGAATACGCCGAAGCCCGAACCCACATGGGAGCAAGCAGAGGCCAATCCGCTGATTCCGGCGAACTACAAGGCTGCCGATGCCCTGCTCGCCCAGGTAGCGCCCGTCCTGAATGCTGGTCAGCCGCTGATCATCGCCACGGTCGTCAATATCGACAATCTCGATCTGTCCTCGACACTCGGCAGGCTCACCTCGGAACACATCTCGGCGCGCTTCACCAAGGCCGGCTACCGGATGATCGAACTCAAGTATCGCAATGGCGTCTATGTCAAGCGCAGCCAAGGCGAATTGATGCTCACGCGCGAAATCAAGGATCTTGCACAGTCGCACGATGCGCAGGCCGTCATCGTCGGCACCTATGGGCAGAGCGACGATTACGTTTTCGTCAATCTGAAGGTGATCCAGCCAGCAACGAACGTCGTCCTCGCCGCGCAAGACTACGTTCTTCCGCTCGACAGCTCGATCAAGGCGTTGCTGAAAAGCCGGTGAATGAAGATCGGGGGCTGATCTCCCCCGATTCCATCACTTCCCCGCGACGATCACGGTAACGAGGTTCTCCGGCTTGACATGGCGGCGGAAGGCGGCTTTGACGTCCTCGCGCGTCACCGCGGCGACCTTTTTCGGGAACTGGTCGAGATAGTCGAGCGGCAAACTGTAGAAGCCGATCAGCGACAGATAGCCGAGCAGCTTGGCGTTGCTGTCGATCCTCAGCGCCTGGCCATTGATCAGGTTTTTCTTCGCCGCAGCGAGTTCTTCGGCAGTGGGCCCGGCCGCGAGAAATTTCGTCAGCACTTCATCGACGACCTTGAGCGCATCCTGAGCCTGTTCGCGCTTGGTCTGCAGGCCGATCTCGAACGGCCCCTCGAGAAGGCGCGGCGAGAAATATGAATAAACGCTATAAGCATAGCCGCGCTTTTCACGCACTTCCTTCATCAGCCGCGAGACGAAGCCGCCTCCGCCCAAGGTGTAGTTGCCGACGAGCAGCGCGAAGTAGTCGGCGTCGGCGCTGCGCCGGAGCGCAGGCAGGCCGATGTGGATGTGCGCCTGTTCGGCTGGGTGCGTCACCTCGATCGTCGTGCGGGACGGCAGGGTCACCGCCGGCAAGGGCGCCATGGGCTCGCCAGCCGGCAGCGCCTCGGTGAGATGAATGGCGATCGCCTCGGCCTCGGCCCTGGTCACGTCGCCGATGATCGAGACGACCGCGCCGGAAGCAGCGTAGTGCGCGCGATGGAAGGCGACGAGGTCCTCCCGTGTGATCGCCGCCACGCTCTGTGGCGTGGCGACGTTGCCATACGGATGATCGGGATAGAGCGCCTGGGCAAAGCGCTTTGCGGCGATGGCATCGGGGCGGGTCTCGGCATCCTTCAGCGCTTCGATGGCGCGCGTCTTTTCGCGCGCGAACGCTTCTGGCGGAAAAGTCGGCGCTGACAGGACGGCACGCAGCAGCGCCAAAGCCCCCGCCCTTTCCTCGGCCGAGCTCAAGGTGCGCAGCGTCAGGCTGGCCTTGTCCTCGTCGGCGCTGGCCGACAGCCGGGCGCCGAGCTCGACGAGCCGGGCGGCAATGGCCTCCTCATCCATCTGCGCCGTGCCGGCATCGAGCAGGCCGGCGGTCAAGCCCGCCAGTCCGGCCTTGCCCGCCGGACTGCGCGCGCCACCGGCGGGAAAATCGATCTCGACATCGAGGATCGGCAGGTCGTGGCTTTCGACGAAATAGACCTTCGCGCCCGTCGGCGCGACCCAGTGCTGGATCCGTGGGCCGGCCAGCGCTTGACCGGCGATGAAGAAGAGCAAGACGAGCAATGCGCGCATGGCGGACCTCAATGACGGGTGACGAATCCGCGGCGCTTCGGCGCAGCGGTAGCGAGCGGCTGCGGGTCGAGGATGGCGACGGTCAAGGTGTCGTCGCCGAAGTATTTTTTCGCCACCGCCTGTACTTCCTCGGCGGTGACACTTTTGATCTTCTCGATGAATTTGTCGATGTCCCGCCAGGAAAGACCGACGGCCTCCATCTGGCCGATCTCCATCGCCTGCGCCATCATCGAATCGCGCTTGTAGACCTGCGCGGCGATGACCTGGGTCTTCACCCGCCGCAATTCTTCCTCGTCCACTCCTTCTTCCTGGATGCGCTTGATCTCCGCACGCAGCGCGGCTTCGAGCTCGGCGACGCTCCTGCCCGCGGCCGGCTGACCGTCGAGCAGGAACAATGCTTCGCCGCGCGTCGTGCCGTCATAACCGGCGCCTGCCGACTGGGCGATCTTTTCGCCGCGTACCAGACGTTTCGGCAAACGGGCAGCATCATTGCCGTCCAGCAAGCCGGCGAGCACTTCGAGCGCGAAAGGCTCGCGATCCTTGTCGATGTCTTCGATCTTGGGCACCTTCCAGGCCATGACGAGATAAGGCAGTTCGGCGGGCGCCTTGACGATCGCGCGGCGCTCGCCTTTCTGCTCCGGTTCCACGAACGGCTTGCGCTTGGGCATTACCCTGGGCTCGAGACGGCCATAGGTCACGTCGGCCAGCTTGAACACTTCTTCGTGATCGACGTCGCCGACCACCACGACGTAGGCATTGTTCGGCGCATACCAGGCGCGATACCAGTCGCGCGCGTCTTGCCAGGTCATGTTTTCGAGGTCGTTCATCCAACCGATGATCGGCCGGCGATACGGGTGGGCCATGAAGGCCGTGGCGTGCAAGACCTCATGGACGCGTGCATGCGGGTCGTCCTCGGTGCGCAGCCGCCGCTCTTCCATCACCACCAGGATCTCGCTGGCGAATTCCTCTGGTTTGAGCCGCAGGTTGGCCATCCGGTCGGCCTCGAGTCGCATCATCTCCGGCAGCGCCGCCTTCGGCACGATCTGGAAATAGGCCGTGTAATCGAGGCTGGTGAAAGCATTGTCTCTGCCGCCGGCTGCGGCGACACGCTTGTTGAACTCGCCAGCAGGCAAAGTCTTCGTGCCCTTGAACATCATGTGCTCGAGCACGTGGGCAACACCCGAGGTGCCATCCTTCTCGTCCATCGCCCCGGCGCGGTACCAGACCATATGCACCGCGACCGGCGCACGATGGTCTTCCTTGACGATCACGCGCAAGCCATTTTTCAGCGTGGTTTCGAAAGGGTTCGCGAAACTCGGCGCCGGCAGGACGGCACAGAGCGCGTAACACAGCAATAATGGCTTGATTCTCATGGGGTAATAAGTTCTCTGAATTAAAATGCGCATCGCACATCATAACGTGCGTAGCCGTCGCCTACGACCGGATTCCGCAAAATTGGTTTCCCGGTCCGCCGCTGCTCGCCTGCCTGAAGTGATCGCTCACCGTCCAAGCCGATGCGGATCGTTTGGTTTTTATTGCTGCTGCTTCCCGGCTTCACCCAGGCCGCCATGCCACCTGCATCACCGGCGGTGGCCTTCTTCTATGGCGCGCAACCCCCTTGGGACGTCCTCAAGGCGTTCGATCTCGTCGTCGTCGACCCCGATCACGTCCCGGTTCCCCAGAATGTCGCGCTGCCCCAAACGCGCCTGGCGGCCTATGTTTCCGTCGGCGAAGTCCAGCCGGGCCGGCCGTATGCGGCCAAGATGCCAAAGGAATGGCTGATCGGCGAGAACGCCGCCTGGGGCAGCCGGATCATCGATCAAGCCGCGCCTGGCTGGCCAGAATTCTTCGTCGAGCAGGTGATCGCGCCGTTGTGGGCAGCGGGCTATCGGGATTTCTTTCTCGACACGCTCGATTCCTATCACAAGGCGGCCACGACGCCTGAAGCGCGCGCGCGCCAGGAGGCCGGGCTGATCGCCGTCATCGAGGCGACAAAGGCGCGTTTCCCGCAGGCACGGCTGATTTTCAATCGCGGCTTCGAAATTCTGCCCAAGCTGCATCCGCTCGTCGCCGCCGTGGCGGCGGAATCGCTGTTCGAAGGCTACGACGCCGTCGCGCAGCAATATCGTCCGGTTCCGCCCGCCGATCGCGACTGGTTACTGGATAAGCTCGCGCGCATCCGCGACGACTATCGCCTGCCGGTCATCGCGATCGACTACGTGCCCGCCGCCGAACGCGACAAGGCGCAGCAAACGGCACGGAAAATCGCCGAGCTCGGCTTCATTCCGTGGGTGGCGAACGCGGAGCTCGATACGGTGGGCATCGGCGTGGTCGAAGCGATGCCGCGCCGCATCCTGGCGGTTCATGAACCCCTGGCCGACGAGTACGCGCTGCGCTATCACAGTGTGATCCGGCACGCCGAGATGCCACTGAACCATCTGGGCTACGCGCTGGAAACCGTCAGTGCCGATTGCCTGCCGACTGAACCGCTTTCCGGCCAGGTTGCCGGCATCGTGGTCTGGCTGACCCAGCCGCTGACGACGTCGTCCAGACAGGCGCTGGCTGCCTGGCTCGAAAAACAGCTCACGGCCGGCATGCCGATCGCCGTGCTGGGTGAGATCGATTTTCTCGAGGGAACGCCTCTGGCCTCCAGACTCGGGCTCGTCTGGCGCGATGCCGCAGCAAGTGCGGAACCCGTGACCATCAGCATGGTCTCGAAACTGGTCGGCTTCGAACGCCAGCCCAAACCACATCCGCGCGATTTTCGCGCGCTCGATATCGATGGCGGCGAACCCCACCTCGTGCTGAGCCAGGGAACGCGCCGCCAGGTCGCCGTCGCCGTGATGCCTTGGGGCGGTTTCGCAGTCGATCCGTATGTGATCGCCACTCTGCC
>JBKBOI010000022.1:0-17026 GCA_046294935.1 Rhodocyclaceae bacterium | reverse complement strand
GAGCACCTCGTCGATGATCTCGCCATCGAATACACCACGCTGTTTGCCGCATCCGGTGGTTTCCCACCTGTCGAATCGGTGCGTCTCTATGGCCGCTTCAAGCAGGAGCCGAATCATGAGACGATGATGATCTATCGTCGCAATGGCTTCGAGCTGAAACCAGGCAAACACGAAGTTTTTGCCGACCAGATCGGCGTCGAGCTGCTCTTCGTCGCCGAATTGCTCGAGCGCGCTGCCGATGCCGTCGAATCAGGGGACGACAAGGGATTCCACCGCCTGGAAAAAGAGATCAAACGCTTCTGGAGCCAGCATCTCGGGCGCTGGGCGCGTGGTTATGGCCGGCTGGTCGAACGCGCTGCGCAGCACTCGTTTTATCGTGCGATGGGGAAGTTCCTCGTCGGTTTCGCGGAAGAGGAACTGGCGGCAATGGGGCTCAAGGTAGAGGATGCCGATCAGGCTCGCCTCGTCGTGCCCAAGGTCGATATCAAGCTCGAGTTCAATCCGGACGAACCCGAGTGCGGTGGCTGTTCCGGTGGCAATGCGATGGGGCGCGAGATGAAGGTGCATACTTTGCACGACCTGCGTTGAGAGGTTGCGATGGACATTCTTGATCTCGCTCCTAAAGAATTGCCGCCACCTGACCGGCAGGTGCTTTCGAGCATCGATTGGTCGGAAGCGGCCGCGATGTGGAATGAAAACAGGTTAGGAGAGCTGCATGATTGGCTCAATGAGCGCTGGTCGCGGCTGATCCGCAATAGCCTGATGGGCATGAAGGACCCCGAGGCCGAATTTCTGCAGGCTCTGGCCTATGCCACGTTGGCGCTCTTTTTCACCCAGAATCGCAATCAGGAAGGTGCGCTTTTGATGCTCGACGATGCGTTGATCGCGCTGGCCAAATACCGGCCGCGTTTCCTCGGTGTGGAAATCGACCCGATCCTTGGTGCGCTTGTCGAGCTGCGGCCGCTGCTCGTCGGTTTGCCTGCCGATGCGGAATGTCCTTTGTATCCTTTCGTTTATCCCAAGTTCGAATACTATCGATAAGAAACCATGGAAGCCGTTGTTGTCGATCGACCAACACTGACGGTTCGGCGCCTGAGCCTGTTCGATCCAGAGAACCGTTCTGAATTTGCTGCGACAGATTTTCTATTCGACAAACCCGGGGTAGAGGAGTTTGCTGCCGTCTGTGCGGGTATCCTCCTTCCAGAAAAGGCTGGTGCACAAGCGCGGGCTGCAATGCTCCTCGATGCAGGGGCGCCGTTGGTCTTGCTCGGTGAGAGCGCGTTGTTCGATAGTGAACTGGTGCGAAGGCTGGCGGAAAGCCACCCTGGCAAGGTTGGAATCTATGCTCCGGCCCAGCGCCAGGCGGTGAGCTGGACACTGGATACGGTATCGAATGCCGATTTCAGAACCGTGACACCATCTGTGTGTGAGCCCGCGTGGGAAGTGCTCGATGCCAATGGCGCCCCGACTGGAACCCTGCTTGCTTGGTGGCTGGCAGCAATGCGTGATCTGGGGGCGACGCAGTTTCTCGTGCACGCCGACGTCCGAGACGACGCCGATCTGAACATCCTGGCAGGGTTGGTCGAATCTTTCGGCGAGCAGTTGTGGATGGCGCCTCGCGACGAGGAGGGCTGCCTACCATACGATGATTGGGTAAACTATGGTCATTGCAGTCAGCTCGTCTTGACCGCGGCAGCCTATGAACGTTACCAAAATCCAATGAGCTCTGAATGAACCTCCGTTTTCGTCCCATCCTGATCGGGCTGCTGTCGTTCGCGACGTTTGCCCATGCCGACATCGTGCCGATGAATCGCAAACAGTTGCAGCATGCGCTGCAAGCGGGCGAGCCTTGCTGCATCATCGACGGCCGCAGTGAAGCCAATCGCAAGAAGCACCCCATCGATGCCTTGCCTTATACGCCCGGCTTGCAGATCAAACCGACGGCCGACGTGGTGGTCGTCGCCGACGATGACCAGACGGCACGAAAGATCGCCACGCAACTCGATGCTGCCTATCCGGGAAAGCGTTTCCTGGCGGTTCTCGGTGGCGTGGAAACCCTGGAAGGGGCGCAGATGGATGCCAGCCGCGTAGCTGCCAGCAGCGCTCCGGCTGCGGCAGGGATCTCGTTCGTCATCCCGAAGAATACTTGCGAATCGGGCTCACCACTTCAGCAGTTGCGTAGCGGTAAAAAGTAACGGCCGTGAGTGTTGCTTATCCGGAGTTTCGACAGAGCCGCTGCACACGCTATCGTTATCGTTATAGTGAATGTCGGCGCTGTGCCGATGCCTGCCCGCATGATGCGATAACCCTTTCCGAAAGCGGAGCGACGATCGACGCGGCTCGCTGTCAAAACTGTGCGTTGTGCATTTCGGCCTGCCACACGGGTGCCTGGGCGAGTGAAAACTTCAAGCCGATCGACATCCTGCGCCTGGCCATCAAACAAACGAGCTTCAGCATCTCTTGCGCGCCCTCGGGGCTGGCTGCCGATGCCGTCGTGCCCTGCCTGGGTGCCATCGATGCAGCAATGATCGCCTATCTCGGCAAGCGTCGGATACCACTGACTTTGCTCGGCAGCGCCCATTGCCCGGAGTGTCCCCATGGCAGCAAAGGCGCTCCCCAACTCGCCGCCAATCTCGATGCTGCCGAGAATCTGCGTGCCGCTGCCCTGGAAGAAGACCGGGTCTGGTTGCAGCCACAGCTTTCCGAAACGACGGCGCCGGAGAAGATCAACGAACGACCGCGTGCAGCGCGTCGCCAACTGTTCCGTCGGCTGATCGGCCGCGGCATCGACGCCGTCGCTACGCCGCAGGCCGTAGCCAGGCCTATCGTCCCCGATCGAGCCATTCGTGCGGGTGCATATGCGGGCACTGAACAGCGCGAGCTGCTCACCATCGTGCTGGAACGGAAGGACGGCCGTCCGGCGATGATCGGTTGGCACGAGGCATTGCCTCTGATGCAATTGACATTACAACAGGGTTGCACGAACTGCGAAGCGTGCTTCCGGGTCTGCCCGACCGGGGCCATTCAGATCGTCGAAAACCCAGGTGACTGGATGCTGACTTTCAAGGCCGATCGCTGCGTGGCCTGCGAGGTCTGTCTCGAAGTCTGCCAGCCACGTGTGCTCGACGCCGAAGCACGCTTCGATGCGCGTCCCGCAATGCCCGATCGGGTCTTGCATAAACTGTCCAAGCAGCGCTGCGAGCGTTGCGATCGTTTTTTCGTTTCGCCAACCCCTCAGAAAACTTGTCCGATCTGTAGCGACGACGAGGATGCCTTCGCGCAGATTTTCGGTTGAATCGGGAGCTTTACTACCATGGAATGGGAATTCACCCCGGAAGACGTGGTCAAAGGCCGTTCCGCCTATGGCTTGGCGGAGTTTCGCCGCGATCTCGCAGAAGAAGTGAAGATGAACCTCGGCGGTGATCCAGAGCGCGCCACCAGCGCATTCAACCTGCTCTATGATTTGTGCTATGCAATGGCTACCGACAAGGATATCGAAGCGCACCTTGCGGGCTATGCCTATGATCCCCCGACGGTGCAGTTCTTGCGCGAAATGCAGCCTTTGATGGCGGACAACGCCGTAATGCTCGGCGCCATCTTGCAGCGCCAGATCATGGACCGTATCGACGCGGGCATGCCGCTGGAAAGCGCGATCGCCGAAGTGTCCGAGTGGCATCGGCGCAGCATCGCCGGGGAGGCCATTTCGTCAAGCTAGCATGAAAAACCCAACGGTTCCCATGCGTCTCGAGTCTGCGGGCACAACGATTACGACCGTCACCGGCGATCGGAGTCGATCGCAGATTGAAATCGTGCCGTTTTGCCAGCGCCGATTTTCGACATTTACGGAAAACCATTCATGAGCGATGCTCAATTCACTATTACGCTGGAACAGCAAGAGGACTATGCGTTCTTGGTGCGCTTCGACGGCGAATTGCCGGCTCTGATGACGGACGAACCGCCGCCGTTGGGCAAGGGCGCGGGGCCGAACCCCTCACGCCTGATCGCGGCTGCCGTGGCCAACTGCCTGTCTGCGAGTCTGCTGTTCGCTTTGCGCAAATTCAAGAATGAGCCAGGCAAGATCATCGCGACGGTGACGGTGCAACTCGGACGCAATGAACAAAAGCGCTTGCGCATCGCGCGCATGGATGTGGCGCTGCGCTTTTCCGCCCCCGCGGCGCAGATGTCGCAGCTCGAACGCATCCTGCAGACTTTCGAGGATTACTGCGTCGTCACGCAAAGCGTGCGCAGTGGTTTCCCCGTCGGGGTGAAGGTGTATGACGGCACGGGGGCGCAGCTGAAATAGTCCTGTCGGCGATAGGATTCATCACATGACAGTGCTGCATTGCGGCTCCCATCGTCTTTCGATCGAGCGCCCACTGATCATGGGCATCGTCAATCTCACGCCCGATTCATTCTCGGGTGACGGGGTGGGAGACGATGTCGCCGCGGCAATCACACATGCCGAAGCGCAACTGAAAGCCGGAGCGGACATTCTCGATCTCGGCGCCGAGTCTTCACGTCCAGGGGCATCGCCGGTGCCCGCCGAAATCGAAATCGCGCGCCTGCGTCCGGTACTGCGGGCAGTGCGTGACTGGGGCGTGCCGATCTCGGTCGATACGGCCAAGCCCGAGGTCATGTCGATGGCGATCGACGAGGGAGCCGCGCTGATCAACGACATCATGGCGCTGCGCGCGCCGGGAGCGCTCGAATGCGTGGCGCGAAGCGACGTCGGCGTATGTTTGATGCACATGCAAGGGGAACCGCGCACGATGCAGACGAATCCACATTACGTGGATGTGGTCGAGGAGGTGCGTATCTTTCTCGTCGCGCGCGTGATGGCCTGTCAGGCCGCCGGCATCGAGAGGGAACGCATCTGCATCGACCCCGGCTTCGGCTTCGGCAAGACGGTGGAACATAACTACACGCTGCTGCGAAAGTTGCGGCGCTTCGTGGAACTGGGCGTGCCGGTGGGGGTGGGTTTGTCGCGCAAATCGATGCTTGGCGCGGTGACCGGACGCGAAAACGCTGTGGCGCGCATGCCGGCCAGTGTCGCGGCCGCGGTGCTGGCCGTCGAACGTGGCGCCCGCATCGTGCGCGTGCACGATGTCGCCGAGACCAAGGATGCGTTGGCGGTCTGGGCGGCCACGACAGGGAGAGAATATGGCTAGAAAATATTTCGGCACCGACGGGGTGCGCGGCCGTGTCGGCCGGTTTCCGATCACGCCGGATTTCGCCCTCCGGCTGGGCTTTGCCGCAGGCGAGACGCTCGTCGCCCATGCGCGCGCTTCAGGCCATGCCGAAGAGCATGAGCGTCCGGCGATATTGATCGGCAAGGACACACGCATTTCCGGTTACATGCTCGAAGCGGCGCTGGAAGCCGGCTTTTCCGCTGCAGGTGTCGATGTGATGCTGTGCGGCCCGATGCCGACGCCTGCGGTCGCCTATCTGACGCGGGCGCTGCGGCTCGCTGCCGGCGTGGTGATCTCGGCCTCGCATAATCCCTATGACGACAATGGCATCAAGTTCTTCGCCGCGGGCGGCTGGAAGCTGCCGGATGCAGTCGAAGAAGAGATCGAGGCGCGACTCGAACAGCCGATCGGCTGCCGACCCTCGAGCGAACTCGGCAAGGCGCGTCGCATCGACGATGCGGCTGGCCGCTACATCGAGTTCTGCAAAAGCACGTTTCCCAACGACCTCGATCTGCGTGGCCTCAGGCTCGTCATCGATTGCGCCCATGGTGCTGCCTATCACGTCGCGCCGAAGGTCTTTCACGAGCTCGGTGCCGAGGTGGTGGCGGTGGGGGCCCAGCCCGATGGACTCAATATCAACGCCGGCGTCGGTGCGACGGTGCCCGCTTTTTTGCAGGAGCAGGTGCTCGAACACCATGCCGATCTAGGCATCGCCCTCGACGGCGACGGCGACCGGGTGCTGATGGTCGATGCCGACGGCCGCCTGTTCGACGGTGATCAGCTACTGTATGTGATTGCACGTCGCCAGCATGCACAGAAAGGCTTGCCGGGGATCGTCGGTACGCTGATGAGCAATCTCGGCTTCGAGCAGGCTCTCGCCCGTCTGGGGATAGGCTTTGCGCGAGCCAAAGTGGGCGACCGCTATGTGCTCGAAATGATGCAGGAGAAGAGCTGGCCGCTCGGCGGCGAGAATTCCGGCCACATCATCTGCCTCGATCGGCATACCACCGGTGATGGCATCGTCGCCGCATTGCAGGTCCTGGCGGCCTTGCGCGAACGCGATGAAACGCTGGCGCAGGCCTGCGCCGATCTGACGATGTTCCCGCAGCAGCTGATCAATGTCCGCTTCACGAAGCCCTTCGACTGGCAAAACGACGGCGAGATCCGGGCAGCGGTCATGCAGGCGGAAAAGAGCCTCGATGGCAAAGGCCGGGTGTTGCTGCGCCCTTCGGGCACCGAGCCTTTGCTACGCGTAATGGTCGAAGGCGAAGACGGAGCGCTGGTGCGTGCGCAGGCCGAGGCCATTGCGGCTGCCGTCCGAGCGGCGGCGGATCGCTGAGGTGCCGTTTTACCAGCGCCGACTCTTCGCAACGAGGCGGCGCCCGGCCTGACGCCACGATTTCATCGACGCCGAATACCGCCATCAGCCGAACAGCACCAGTCCCCAGGTGACGATCACGTTGATCAACGCGACCAGCACTGCCGCGCTGCCGATGTCCTTGGCGCGTTTGGCGAGTTTGTGTCGCTCCAGGGAAACGCGATCGACGGCGGCCTCGATGGCCGAGTTGAGCAGCTCGACGACCAGTACCAGCAACACGCTGCCGATCATCAACGCCTTGCCGATGCCGGTTGCGGGCAGGAATGCGGCGAGCGGGATCAATACGAAAGCAAGCCAGATTTCCTGGCGAAAGGCGTCCTCATGGCGATAAGCGGCGGACAAGCCGTCGAAGGAATAACGCAGTGCGTTGATCAGGCGGACGATACCGGTCTTGCCCTTGAAGGGGCTTTCGCCATCCTGGAAGGAGGTGGGGTCGTGCGGTTCCATGCGTGAAAGATAGCAGCTTTGCGATTGAGCGCGGCTACTGCGAAACCGAGTTTCGGCGCAGGCTAAGATGGGCGCAGCCGAAGTTGAGCGAAGCGGCCGGAGCCAAAACGAAAGTTTCGGCGTAGGCTAACGTGAGCGAAGCGAACGTTAAGCGAGGCGAAGCCGAGCGGCCGAAGCCAGCACCGCGCAACGCCGCCATCCGCCCGCGCAGCAGGTTTATCGAGGTGCCCAGAAAGCTGCCGCGCAGCATGAGCGGAAGATGCGCCTTGGCCATTTTTTAGTCGGCGGAAACGATTTCCGGCCGCCGCACCCGGCGCTGCAGCCAGGCCACGCCGAAGAGATCGACGATGCCCACCCACAGACGATCATGCACGCCATATTTCGACTGGCCGCGCACCCGTGGCCGGTGGTTGACCGGCACCGAGACGACTGCGCCACCGTTTCTTTGCACCAACGCCGGCAGAAAGCGGTGCATGTGGTCGAAATGCGGCAATTCGAGAAAAGTCGCGCGCGCGAACAGCTTCAAACCACAGCCGGTATCGGGGGTGGCATCCCCGAGAAAACGGCTGCGCACGGCGTTGGCGATTCTCGACGACAGCCTGCGCAGCCAATCGTCCTGCCTATTCTTGCGCCAGCCGGCGATCAATTCGAGGTTGGCCGGCTGCTCAGGGTCCGCGAGCACCGCCAGCAATGCGGGTATGTCGGCGGGGTCGTTCTGGCCATCGCCATCGAGGGTGGCGATCCACTCGTAGCGCGCATGCAAGATGCCCGTCGCCAAGGCCTGGCTCTGGCCGCAGGAGCGGCGATGGGTGATCACCCGCAGCATCGGGAATGCGGCTTTCAGCCGTGCCAGCGCCTGCGGCGTTGCATCCGTGCTGCCATCATCGACATAGACGATCTCGAATTCGGTTCGGCCAGCGAGCGCCGCGACGATCTCGCGCACCAGTGGCTCGATGTTCTCGGCCTCATTCCTGACCGGGACGACGACGGACAGGCGGCCATGATAGGGATGGGTCGGCATGGGATTCCTTTTCTCGGCCCGAATGATACTAGACAAGCCCGCCACGCAGCCGGCCAAATCGCGCCAGCGTGCGCTGCCGCGCCGCTGCATGATCGACGATCGGCGCCGGATAGCCGGCCGGCGGCGTCGGCATCTTCCATGGGGCATGGATGAATTCGTCCGGCACGCCCGCCAGTTCCGGCACGTAGCGGCGGATGAATTTGCCCTGCGGATCGAACTTCTCGGCTTGCGTCACCGGATTGAAGATGCGGAACCAAGGCTGCGCGTCGCAGCCGGTGCCGGCCGCCCACTGCCAGCCGCCGTTGTTGCTGGCCAGATCGAAGTCGAGCAACCAGCGCGCGAAATGCGCTTCACCCAGGCGCCAGTCGATGCCCAGGTCTTTGGTCAAAAACGAGGCCGAGACCATGCGCAGCCGGTTGTGCATCCAGCCGGTTTGCAAGAGCTGCCGCTGTGCGGCGTCGACCAGCGGGAACCCCGTGCGCCCCTCGCACCAGGCGGCGAACAGATCGGGCGCTTCGTCCCAGACCAACGCATCGAATTCGCGCTTGAAGGCGTGTTCGACGACGTCCGGCCGATGCCACAGGATCATCTGATAGAACTCGCGCCAGACGAGCTCGTTCAGCCAGGCCGCGGCCCCTGCGCCGTCAGGGGCGAGACTGCGTTCCAGCGCCGCGGCGACGAGACGCCGGATCGACACCGTGCCGAAACGCAGGTGCGGCGACAGATAGGAAACGCCTTTGACGGCTGGATAGTCGCGCGAGACGTGGTAGCGATCGATGCGCGTCAGGAAATCCTCGAACAGCCGCGCGCCGCCACTCATGCCGGCAGGCACTTTCAGGTCCGTCGGCGCGAAGCCGAGGCTTTCCAAAGTCGGCGCTGGCAAGACGGCACGCGGGACAGCCAACTGGCCCGGCTGCGGCACGCAGGCGTGCTCGGCCAGATCGGCCGTGGTCAGCCGCGCCCGCCAGGCGCGGGCAAAACGGGTGAAGACCGAGAAGGGCGTGCCGGATCGCGTCAGAATCTCGTCGCGCTCGAAGATCGTCTGGTCCTTGTGGTCGCGAAAGACGCGGCCGTCGGCGGCGAGCGCGGCGGCCACCGCCGCATCGCGGGCGCGGGCGAAGGGCTCGTGGTCGCGATTGGCATGCACGGTGGTCGCGCCCAGCTCGCTCGCCAGGCGCGGAATTTCCTCGACGGCACGGCCATGGCGAATGATCAGGCCGCCGCCTTGGGCCTTGAGCGCGGCATCCAGCTCACACACCGAGCGATGGATGAAATCGACCCGGCGGTCGGCCTTCGGCAGGCCGGCGAGGATGTCGGTATCGAAGACGAAGGCGCAATACACCTTGCTGGCCTCGCGCAAGGCGGCGGACAGCGCTGCGTGGTCGAAGTCGCGCAGATCGCGACGGAACCAGACGAGCGCAACCGGATCGATTTTCATAACCAAGAGATTACAATGGGCAACCGCTATGAGCACCAAAATCTTCGAACCCATCAGTCTCGCGAATCACTTCCTGATCGCGATGCCGTCGATGACCGACCCGAATTTCGCGCGCACCTTGACCTATGTGTGCGAGCACAACGCCGAGGGCGCGCTGGGCATCATCGTCAACAAGCCGCTCGAGCTCGATCTCGGCACGCTGTTCGAACGCGTCAGCATGCCCTTGACACGCGGCGAACGGCTGGCCCGCTACCGCGATCTACCGGTGTATTTCGGCGGGCCGGTGCAGACCGACCGCGGCTTCGTGCTGCACCGGCCGGCCGGGAAGTGGCAATCGACGCTCGTCGTGACCTCGGAAATCGCGCTCACCAGCTCGCGCGACATCCTCGAATCGATGAGCGAGACGGGCGAACCGGCCGACGTGCTGGTCTCGCTCGGCTATGCCGGCTGGGCGCCCGGCCAGCTCGAATGGGAGCTGTCGCAGAATGCCTGGCTGACCGTCGCGGCGCAGCCGGACATCATCTTCAGCTTGCCGCCCGAAGCGCGCCTGTCCGCCGCAATGCGGCTGTTGGGCATCGATTTTTCCCAGCTCTCCGAAGTCGCCGGCCATGCCTGATCAGGAATCGGCAATCAGGCATCAGGAATCAGAGACGGTGCTGGCCTTCGATTTCGGTTTGCGGCGCATCGGGGTCGCCATCGGAGAAACCTATCTTTGCAGCGCGCGGCCGCTGACGACGATCGAGGCCGAAGCCAACGCGCAGCGCTTCTCTGCGATCGACCGGCTGATTGGCGAGTGGCGCCCGGCGCGCCTCGTCGTCGGCCTGCCGGCCCATGTCGACCGCGAAACACCCCACGAATTCGCCGCGCGCTGCGAGCGCTTCGCGCGCCAGCTCGCCGGACGCTACCGGCTGCCGGTCGAATTCGTTGACGAGCGCTACAGCTCATGGGAAGCCGAAACGCAGCGCCGCGTCGGCAAGCGCAAGACGCATCTCGATGCCGAGGCCGCCGCCATCATCCTGCAAACCTGGTTCGACCAACGCCCCACCCACCCCACCCCGGCGCCGCTCGACGCCCCCGCGGCCACGACCTAGCTCGGCAGTCTCGTCATGACCATGCCCCCCATTCCTCCCGTCAACGAACTGATCGACCGCCTGGCCAGCCAGATGCGGCCGGCCATCACCCCCACCAGCGTCATGGTCGGCATCCATACCGGCGGGGCCTGGATCGCCGAGGCGCTCCATGTCGCGCTCGGCCTGGCCATGCCATTGGCGAGCATCGACGTTTCCTTCCATCGCGACGACCATCATCTCGGCGCCGGGCTACGCGCCGGCGGCCGCATCTCACATCTGCCCGAGGATGTCGAGGGCGCGCATCTGATCCTCGTCGATGACGTGCTCTATACCGGCCGCACCGTGCGCGCGGCCTTGAACGAGCTGTTCGACTACGGCCGACCGGGACGCGTCGATCTGGCCGTGCTCGTCGATCGTGGTGGCCGCGAGCTGCCGATCGCACCCACGTGGTGCGCCCTCATCCTGCCCGACCCCCTGCCCGCGTCTGAAAGTCTCGAGCTGCTGCGCGATGCGGACGGGCAATTGCGCTTTCGCCTTGGGAAAAAATGACCAACGCCAATCCGCAACTGAACGAACACGGCGAGCTGATCCATCTGCTTTCCCTCGAAGGGCTCTCGCGCGAACTCCTGCTCGGCATCCTCGACCGCGCCGAACCCTTCACCGCGGTGGCCGAGCGTGAAGTGAAGAAGGTGCCCCTGTTGCGGGGAAAGAGCATCTTCAACCTGTTCTTCGAGAACTCGACGCGCACGCGCACCACCTTCGAGATCGCCGCCAAGCGCCTTTCCGCCGACGTGATCAACCTCAACATCAGCACCTCGTCGGCCGCCAAGGGCGAGAGCCTGCTCGATACGATCGACAACCTCGCCGCGATGCAGGCCGACATGTTCGTCGTGCGTCACGCCTCCTCTGGCGCGCCTTATCTGATCGCGCGCCATCTGGCCGCCACCGGGCGCAACCACATCCATGTCGTCAATGCCGGCGACGGCCGCCATGCGCACCCGACCCAGGGCCTGCTCGACATGTACACGATCCGGCACTACAAGAAGGATTTCACGAAGCTGTCGGTCGCCGTGGTCGGCGACATCCTGCATTCGCGCGTCGCCCGCAGCCAGCTGCATGCGCTCACCACACTCGGCGTGCCGGACATCCGCCTCATCGGGCCGAAGACCCTGCTGCCCACCGAGGCGGCGCGGATGATCCCGAACGCCCCGCTATCCGTCCATCACGACTTGGCGCGGGGACTGGCCGGCGTCGATGTGGTGATGATGCTGCGGCTGCAAAACGAGCGCATGCAGGGCGCGCTGTTGCCGAGCCCGCAGGAATATTTCAAATCCTGGGGGCTCACCCCGGAAAAGCTCGCCTATGCCAAACCCGACGCGATCGTCATGCACCCGGGGCCGATGAACCGCGGCATCGAGATCGACTCGGCGGTGGCCGACGGCAGTCAGGCGGTGATCCTGCCGCAGGTGACCTTCGGCATCGCGGTGCGCATGGCAGTGATGAGCATGCTGGCGGGAGGAGGGGCCGCGACATGAACATCGCGTCGCGGTTCGAGCCAGACGCGCAAGCCGTGGTGCATCACGGCGACTGCCTCGACCTGCTACGGCAGATACCTGACGAATCGATCCAGCTGGTGGTCACTTCGCCGCCCTACAACCTTGGCAAGGAATACGAAAAGAAGCTCGACCTCGACCGCTATGTCGCGCAACAGGCGGCCGTGATCGCCGAGTGCAGCCGCGTGCTTTCCCCAACGGGGAGCATTTGCTGGCAAGTCGGCAACTATGTGGAAGACGGCCACATCGTGCCGCTGGATACGCTGCTCTACCCGGTCTTCCGCGATCTGGGTCTGGTGATGCGTAACCGCATCGTCTGGCATTTCGAGCATGGCTTGCACTGCACGCGTCGTTTTTCTGGCCGCTATGAGACGATCTGCTGGTTTACGCACAAAACCAGGGATTTCGTTTTCAACCTCGATCCCGTGCGCGTGCCGCAAAAATATCCGGGAAAGAAATACTTCAAAGGCCCCAAGGCAGGGCAGTACTCTTGCAATCCACTTGGCAAGAATCCCGGCGATGTCTGGGACATACCCAACGTCAAAAACAACCATGTCGAGAAGACGGATCATCCCTGCCAGTTCCCGGTCGAGCTGGTCGAGCGGCTGGTCTTGTCGATGACGAATCCAGACGATTGGGTGCTCGATCCATTCCTGGGGGTCGGCACGAGCATCGTCGCGGCCGTCCGGCATGGCCGCCGCGGCGTTGGAGCAGAAATCGTCGAGCGCTACGTCAGGGTCGCCACGCAAAGAATCCAGGCGGCGCTAGATGGCAGCCTGCAGGTCAGGCCGATGGGCAAGCCGAAATACGATCCCGAGCTGGCAGGCAACCGATTGCGCAGCGCACCCTGGCTGAGAACTTCTCCCGATGCCGCGCCGAGTCAGTTCGATCTGCTCGTGCCACAAGGCACATGCGAGAAATGAACATCGTCGCCTCTGATCTATTCGTCAAACATCTGGCTTTTTATGTCGGCGACCAGATCGACGTCGGCATCGAAATCCTGCCGATGAAAGCGATGCAGGCGCAAATGAGTTCGGGGGTGGCTTATTACGAAGGAGAGCTATACAACGTCGTGCGCCAGGGGCGCGGCGTGCCTGCGGTGCCCTTGGTGATCGTTGGAGTCGAGGCATGAAGATCGAAATTAGAAACGGCCGCGTCGTCGATCCGGGCAGCGGGCTGGACAAGCCCGCCAGCGTGTTCATCGCCGCCAGCAAGATCGTCGGCGTTGGCGAGACGGCGCCACGCGGCTTTTCCGCCGAGGCGGTGCTGGATGCTTCCGGCTGCGTGGTCTGCCCGGGCCTGATCGACCTCTCGGCGCGTCTCAGAGAGCCTGGCTTCGAATACAAGGCGACCCTCGAATCCGAGATGGCGGCGGCGGCAGCCGGTGGCATCACGCGGCTGGTTTGCCCGCCCGACACCGACCCGCCGCTCGACGAGCCGGGCCTGGTCGAAATGCTCAAGCATCGCGCCCGCCAGCCCGGCTTTGCCGAAGTGCATCCGGTCGGCGCCTTGACCGTGGGTCTGAAAGGCGAGCGCCTGACCGAAATGGCCGAACTCTTCGAGGCGGGCTGCATCGCCTTCGGCCAGGCGAGCGTCTCCATCGTCGACACCCAGGTGCTGATGCGCGCGATGCAATATGCCGCGACCTTCGATTTCCCGGTCTGGCTGCAAGCGCAGGACGCGCATCTGACCAAAGGCGGTGTCGCCCATGACGGCGCGGTGTCCGCCCGTCTCGGCCTGCCGGGCATTCCGGTGACGGCGGAGACCGTCGCGCTGGCCACGCTTCTGGAACTGGCGAGAGCGACCGGCGTGCGATTGCATGTGCGCAGGGTGTCCTCGGCGGCCGGGCTCGAGATGATCCGCGCTGCGCGCGCCGAAGGACTGGCGGTGACCTGCGACGTGACGATCAATCACCTGCATTTGTGCGATGAGGACATCGGCTTCTTCGATCCGATGGCGCGCCTCGATCCGCCATTGCGCGAAGCCAGCGACCGCGATGCGCTGGCCGCCGGTCTGGCCGACGGCAGCATCGACGCTTTGATCTCCGACCACACGCCGGTCGATGACGATGCCAAGCAGCAGCCGTTCGACCAGGCCGAGGCTGGCGCGACCGGCCTCGAACTCCTGTTGCCGCTGACGCTGAAATGGGCCGAGGCGCGGAACATCCCGCTCGTTCGCGCGCTGGCGAAGATCACCACGGAGCCGGCGCGCATCCTCGGCCTGACGAAAGGCTGCGGTTCCCTCACACCCGGCGCGGTGGCCGATCTGTGCATCTTCGATCCACACGCCGAATTCACCGTCTCGCGCGAGCGCCTGAAGAGCCAGGGCAAGAACACCCCCTTTTTGGGCCACAAGCTGCGGGGTGAAGTGCGCTACACGCTCACCGCCGGGCATCTCGCTCATTCCACCGACGGCCTGCTGCGATGATCATCACCTTCAAGTCGCAGGCCAGCGCCGATGTGATCTATTTCGGCGACGTCGCCTACCGCCTGATCGAACTGATGGGCAAGGAACCGGCCGATCAGGGCATCTTCACCGTCGAGCAGCTCCCGCAGGCGATCGCGCGACTGAAGGCGGCGATCGCGGCGGACCGGCAAGCGCATCGCCGGCTCGTCCAGGCCGACGAGGCCGGCAGCGAGACGACCCCCGATGGCGGCGCGCGGCCGCGCGTCTCGCTCACCCAACGCGCGCTGCCGCTGTTGGCGATGCTCGAAGAATCCCTCGCGGGGGGCGAACCCGTCGTCTGGGGCGTCTGACCAGGGCAAGTGAAATTTTGCTGCGCAGCCCGACGCTAGCAAAGCCCGGCACTTGCACCCGCGCCTGATCAATTGGCATGTCTTGGTCGCCGCGCTTTGCGCGCCATGCCCTCGGGCCGCTCGCGACGAGTCTTTCACGAGCTCTCAGTGAATCTCGTCGTCTCCGCGGCCGATGAAATTGACCGGAAACACCACCTGCTCTTCGGCGTGCCGCATCGGCATGCTCTCGTAGTCGGGCATCTGCGCTGCGATGCCGCTGCCCTGCACGAGCTTTTGCAACAAGATCTGGATTTGCTCGTCATACCACCTGTCATCGATGCGGGTGGGTATGAAGCGGAGCTCCTTGACGTTTTCCGGCACTTCTTCGGGGGCGAGGATCTCGAACGCGGCATAGGCGTTCGAGAAAAACGGGCCGGCGATGAACCGGAGCCGCCAATCGCCTTCGCCGTCATATTCGATGACGAAGATGCGCACGCCTTCGGCGGTCTGCTCGTCGTCGGTCACCTCGCCGAACACCGGCATCGCGCAGAAAGCGGGCTGGCGCTTCTGCATCACATAGGCCACGGCTTCCTTGAAAGAGAGGCGGCCATCGTTTTCTTCGCTCATGGGAATGTCTCCTGGTTGGGGTCAAAGCAAGGGGGCGAGCCATTTTTCGGCTTCTCGCAGCGTGTAGTTGGCGCGCCTTGCCCAATCTTCGAGCTGGTCGCGGCCAATCTTCGTCACCGCGAAGTATTTTGCCTCGGGATGGGCGAAATAGAAACCCGCCACCGAGGCCGCCGGCGTCATCGCGAAATTCTCGGTGAGCCTCATGCCGGCATTGCCTGGCGCATCGAGCAGCGCGAACAAGTCCTTTTTCACCGTATGGTCGGGACAGGCCGGATAGCCCGGCGCCGGCCGGATGCCCTGATAGCGTTCGGCAATCAAATCGTCGAGGGTGAGCTTGCCGTGCTCGCCATCCCGTGCATAGCCCCAGTCGTCGATGCGCACGCGCTCGTGCAGCCACTCGGCGGCGGCTTCGGCGAGCCGGTCGGCCAGCGCTTTCAACATGATCGCGTGGTAGTCGTCGTGTTGCGCCTCGAACTCGGCAAGCTTCGCCCCGATCCCAAGGCCGGCGGTGACCGCGAAGGCGCCGATCCAGTCGACCGGCCGTGCCGTCCCGTCGGCGCCGATTTTCGGCATGATGAAATCGGCCAGACACAGATTCGGCTGCCCGGCCGGCCGCTCGTGCTGCTGCCGCAGGCCATGCCAGGTCATCAGCACTTTTTCGCGCGTTTCATCGGCATAGATTTCGATGTCGTCGCCGACCGAGTTCGCCGGGAACAGCCCGAACACCGCATTGCAGACGAGCCATTTCTCGGCGACGATCTTCTGCAGCATCGCCCGGGCGTCGTTGAACACGCTCCTCGCCTGTTCGCCGACCTTGGGGTCGTCGAGGATCTGCGGGAAGCGGCCCGGCAGGTCCCAGGTCTGGAAGAACGGCCCCCAATCGATGTAGCGCGCCAGCGTCGCCAGATCGATTTTGCACAGCGGGCGCACACCCGGCCGGCGCGGTTTGAACGGCGCATAGTCGAGCCGCAGGCGGTTGGCGCGTGCCGCCTCGAGCGAGAGGAGCTTCACGCCCTGCTTTGCCGCATGCTGCTCGCGCACCTTCGCGTAATCGGCGGCGATCTCGGCCTTGTAGGCTTCGGCCTGATCCTCGGAGAGCAACCTGGTCACCACGCCGACGGCGCGCGAGGCATCCGGCACATAGACCACCGTGCCGTGGTAGTTCGGCGCGATCTTGATCGCGGTGTGCGCGCGGCTGGTGGTCGCGCCGCCAATGAGGAGCGGCGCGGTGAAGCCCTGGCGCTGCATCTCGGCCGCGACATGCGCCATTTCCTCCAATGACGGCGTGATGAGGCCCGAGAGCCCCACCGCGTCGGCGTTGTGCTCGCGCGCGGCATCGAGGATCTTGTCACAGGCCACCATCACGCCCAGATCGACGATTTCGTAACCGTTGCAGGCGAGCACGACGCCGACGATGTTCTTGCCGATGTCGTGCACATCGCCCTTCACCGTCGCCAGCACGATCTTGCCCTTGGCCGCCGCCCCCGTGCGCTTCTTCTCTTCCTCGATGTAGGGCACCAGATGGGCCACCGCCTGCTTCATCACCCGCGCCGATTTCACCACCTGCC
>JBKBOI010000021.1:0-17087 GCA_046294935.1 Rhodocyclaceae bacterium | reverse complement strand
GACGAGATCAAGAAGCTCGCCGACGCGATGCTGAAAAGCCCGCTCTTGATCGAGGTCGCGCGCCGCAACACGGTCTCCGAGACCATCACCCACCGCGTCCATCCGGTCGCCGCCGAGCGCAAGCGCTACCTGCTCAAGCACCTGCTCGAAGACCCGGCGATGCGCCAGGTGCTGGTCTTCGTCGGCACCAAATTCGGCGCCGCGCGGCTGGCCTCCTGGCTCGAGCGTCAGGGCATCTCGGCCACCGCGATCCACGGCGACAAGAGCCAGCAGGAGCGCACGAAGGCGCTCGAGGCCTTCAAATCCGGTGGGGTGCGCGTGCTGGTCGCCACCGACGTCGCGGCGCGCGGCCTCGACATCGACGATCTGCCGCACGTGATCAATTTCGATCTGCCGCGCGTCGCCGAGGATTACGTGCATCGCATCGGCCGCACCGGCCGGGCTGGCAAGCCAGGCGAGGCGACCTCGCTGGTCGCGCCCGAGGAAATGAGGCAACTCGCCGAAATCGAAAAGCTGACATGCTTTACGATCGAACGGGTGATGGTGCCGGGTTTCGAGCCGGGCACGACCGCGCCGCTGGCCGGGCATGAGGAACGCGCCCATCGCGGACACGGCCACGAGCACGAAAAGCGCGCCCGCCACGGCCCCAAAGCGCCGATCGACCATCTGCCGGCCCCCGCCGCCCATCTGCCGAGCGCGCCCCGGCAGCCGGCGATCGCCGCGGACGGCTTCGATTTTTCCAAGCCCTACACGCCGAAGGAGGCACCCGCCGCACCGCAAAAGGAAGAACCGTCGGCGCTGGCGAAACGGCACCCCCGCAAGCCTTTGCGCCCCGTCGCCGCGCTGCTGGGCGGCTTTGCCAAGAAACCGGAGAACCCCCTATGAAGCTCGTCCGCTTCGGTCCAAAGGGCCGCGAAAAACCCGGCCTCATCGACGCACATGGCCGTCTGCGCGACCTGTCCGCCCACTGCTCGACGATCGGCTGGGACGAACTCTCGCCCGCCGGATTGAAGCGCCTGCGCAAGATCGACCCGGCCACGTTGCCCGTCGTCAGAGGCAAGCCGCGGCTGGGCGTGCCCTTCACCGGCATTTCCAAGATCGTCGGCGTCGGCCTCAACTACCGCGACCATGCGAAGGAAACCGGCGCGGCGATCCCGACCGAGCCGGTGCTGTTCATGAAGGCGACCACCGCGATCAACGGTCCGTTCGATCCCATCGTGCTGCCGCGCGGCTCGACGCACACCGACTGGGAAGCCGAGCTCGGCGTCGTGATCGGCAAGACCACGCGCTACGTCGAGGAAAGCAAAGCGCTCGAACACGTGGCCGGCTACGTCGCCTTCCACGACGTCTCGGAGCGCGATTTCCAGAAGAACCGCGGCGGCGGCTGGGACAAGGGCAAGGGCTGCGACACGTTCGCGCCGATCGGCCCGTGGCTCGTCACGCGCGACGAAGTGCCCGATCCGCAAGCCTTGCGCGTCTGGTGTGAAGTGAATGGCGAGCGGCGCCAGGACGGCAACACCGCCGACATGATCTTCCCGGTCGCCCATCTGGTCAGCTACATCTCGCAGTTCATGACCCTCAACCCCGGCGACGTGATCTGCACCGGCACACCCGCCGGCGTCGGCCTGGGCATGAAGCCGCCTCGCTTCCTCAAGGCTGGCGATGTCGTGAGGATCGGCGTCGAGGGCTTGGGCGAGCAGTGCCAGAAGGTCGTTGGTAGCCGATGAGCCGCTGAACGCCGGATGACGCAGGCGATCCATGCGACCCTCGTCGGCCATCTCGACAATCCGCAGGGATACGTCGAGCGCGTCGGCGTGACGCTGCTGCAGAAGGCCGATGGCAGCCTGAAACTGGCCTACGCGATCCACTGCCCGGCCGCGCTGATGTGCATCCCGACGCGCGAAGCGCCGGCGCCGGATGAGGCACTGTGGCAGACCACCTGTTGCGAGTTCTTCGTTGCAGCCGACGGCTCCGACGGCTATCGGGAATTCAATTTTTCGCCCTCCGGCCAGTGGGCGGCCTACGACTTCGCCACCTACCGCCAGCCGCTGACCGGGGCCCCACCGCCCCCGGCGCCTTTGCTGTGGTCAGGCTACCAGGATGGCTGTTTGCGCCTTGACGCCAGCCTGATGCCCTCGGCACTGCCGGCGGGCCGCCATTTGCGCTGCGCGCTCGCGGTGATCGTCGAATGGCATGACGGGGGGCTCGGCTACTGGGCGCTCGCTCATCCGGAAGGCAAGCCCGACTTTCATCATCCCGCCTGCTTTACGCTCGCACTCGCTCGCCCGGCATGAAATTCGGCCTCGACCGCCTGCTCGAAGATTCCACCCTGCGCCGGCCGCTAGCGGGAAAACGCATCGCGCTGCTCGCCCATCCGGCCTCGACGATGCGCGACCTCACCCACTCGCTCGACGCGCTCGCCGCGCTGCCCGAAATCAAGCTCACCGCCGCCTTCGGCCCGCAGCACGGCCTCAGAGGCGACAAGCAGGACAACATGATCGAGTCGCCAAACTTCTTCGATCCGGCGCATCACATCCCGGTGTTCAGCCTCTACGGCGAGGTGCGCCGGCCGACCGCGGCGATGATGGAGACGTTCGACGTACTGCTCGTCGACCTGCAGGACCTCGGCTGTCGCATCTACACCTTCGTCACCACGCTGCGCTACGTGCTCGAAGCCGCCGCGCAGCACGGCAAGGCGGTCTGGGTGCTCGACCGGCCGAATCCGGTCGGCCGCCCGGTCGAGGGCCTGACGCTGCGCCCGGGCTGGGAGAGCTTCGTCGGCGCCAGCGCGATGCCGATGCGTCATGGCCTCAGCTTCGGCGAGCTGGCGCGCTGGTTCGTCGCCACGCTGAAGCTCGACGTCGACCTCAACGTCATCGAAATGGCCGGCTGGCAACCGGAGGCCGCGCCGGGCTTCGGCTGGCCGCTGCACGAACGCTCGTGGATCAACCCGAGCCCGAACGCGCCGAACCTGTCGATGGCGCGCTGCTACGCCGGCACCGTGATGCTGGAAGGCACCACGCTCTCCGAAGGACGCGGCACGACACGACCACTGGAGCTCTTCGGCGCGCCCGACATCGACGCCTCCGCCTTGCTCGCCGAAATGCAGCGGCTCGCCCCGCATTGGCTGGCAGGCTGCAAACTCCGTCTTTGCTGGTTCGAGCCGACCTTCCACAAGCACGCAGGTTCGCTCTGTCAGGGCATCCAGATCCACGTCGACGACCCAGCGCTCTACGACCATGCGGCATTCAGACCCTGGCGGCTGATCGCGTCGGCCTTCAAGGCGATCCGCCGACTCTGGCCGGACTACCCGCTCTGGCGCGATTTCCCCTACGAATACGAGCGCGAACGGCTGGCGATCGACGTCATCAACGGCTCGCCGCTCTTACGCGAATGGGTCGACGATCCGGCCGCCGGCCCGGCCGATCTCGACAGGCTGGCCAGCGCGGATGAGCTTGCCTGGCGGGAAAGCCGCGCGGCCTGCTGCCTCTACCCCTGACCCCCTCTTGAAGTTTTTCGGAACAGCGCTCATATCGCCGGCATGAGGCGAGGTTCCCGTACGCCTGTGCAACGAACCAAGGAGAAAACAGATGTACACCCGTAACCTGTTTCCCCGCGACCTGTTCGCGGAACTGGAGCGCCTGCAGCGCGACATGCAGCAGGCATTCGATCTGAGCATCCGCGGCGGCACGCGCGGCGGCTTTCCAGCGCTCAATATCGGCAGCACGCCGAAATCGGTCGAGATCTATGCCTTCGCGCCGGGCATCGACCCGGCGACGATCGATGTGCAGATCGAGAAGGGCGTGCTCACCATCGCCGGCGAACGTGCCGAGGAGACGCTGCCCGAGAAGGCGACGCTGCATATCGGCGAGCGCTTCGCGGGACGCTTCCGCCGCGTCATCACCCTGCCGGACGACATCGATCCGAACAGCGCGACGGCGAAGTATCGCGATGGCGTGTTGCACATCAGCATCGCCCGCCAGGAAACCGCGATCCCGCGCCGCATCACCATCCAGTGATCAGGAGGACCCAGAGATGACGACTGCTGTCGAAAAGACGAGTGGCAAGACCGCGCAACCCGAGGCCAGCCTGCTGCCGCCGGTGAATGTCATCGAGGATGCGAACGGCATCACGCTGACCGCGGACCTGCCCGGCGTGCCGAAAGACAAGCTGAACCTGCTCATCGAGGCGGACACGCTGACCATCGAGGGCGAGGTGCAGCTGGCGCTGCCGGAAGGGATGGAATCGCTGCATGCCGAGGTGAATCTGCCGCGCTACCGGCGCGTGTTCACGCTCTCCAAGGAGCTGGACAGCGACAAGGTCGCCGCGGAATTCAGCCATGGCGTGCTGAAACTCTCCATCCCGAAGGCCGCGCACGCGCAGCCGAAGCGCATCGAGATCCGCGTCGAATGAGGGAAATGCTGATTAAATCTACTGCGCGGGCGAATGGCTGTGCTGCGCGGTGCTCGGATGCTCGCCTTTCTACGAGATATGTCTCGCATCCTGCGCTCCGTGCGCCTTGCCCTCCGCCCGCTCGTGACGATTTCTTCAGCATTTCCTGACCGCGGCCCGGGGTGGGTGCACTGGTGGCGGCGCTCTCATCCCTTCAGCGCGGCCAGCACCTCGTCGAGCGTCTCCTTCGCGTCGCCGAACAGCATCCGGTTATTCTCCTTGTAGAACAGCGGATTGTCGACGCCGGCGTAACCGGAAGCCATCGAGCGCTTCATCACGATCGAAGTCTTCGCCTTCCACACTTCGAGCACCGGCATGCCGGCGATCGGGCTGCCCGGCACTTCCTGCGCCGCCGGGTTGACGATGTCGTTGGCGCCGATCACCAGCGCCACGTCGGTCTGCGGAAAGTCCGGGTTGATCTCGTCCATTTCCAGCACGATGTCATAGGGCACCTTGGCCTCGGCCAAGAGCACGTTCATGTGCCCCGGCATACGGCCGGCCACCGGATGGATGCCGAAGCGCACCTCGACGCCCTTCTCGCGCAGGAGGCGAACGATCTCCGAGACGGTGTGCTGCGCCTGCGCCACCGCCATGCCGTAACCGGGAACGATGATCACCTTTTTCGCATCAAGCAGCAGTTCCGCGGTTTCCAGGGCGGTGATCGGATTCACCTCGCCGGCCGGTGCCGTCCCGCCAGCGCCGACGCTCGCGCCTTCGCCGGTGCCAAAGCCGCCACTGATCACGGCAAGGAAGTTGCGGTTCATCGCCCGGCACATGATGTAGGAAAGAATCGCGCCCGATGAGCCCACCAGCGCGCCGACGACGATCAAGAGGTCATTCGAGAGCATGAAGCCGGTGGCCGCCGCCGCCCAGCCCGAGTAGGAATTCAGCATCGAGACGACCACCGGCATGTCGGCGCCGCCGATCGCCATCACCATGTGGATGCCGAACAGCAGGCCGATCGCCGTCATCACGATGAGCGGCGTCATGCCCGCTGCGACGCTGTCCGTCTGCAGGAAGGCATAGCCAAAGTAGATCACCACCAGTGCCAGCACGAGATTGAGCACATGGCGGGCAGGCAACAGCACTGGCTTGCCGGAAATCTTGCCGGAGAGCTTGCCGAAAGCGATCAGCGAGCCGGAAAAGGTCACCGCGCCGATGTAGATGCCGACGTAGATTTCCAGCTCGTGGATCAGCTTTTCGGCGCCGCTGAGCGGCTGCGAGGTGTCGATGTAGCTGGCGAAGCCCACCAGGCAGGCCGCGAGACCCACCAGGCTGTGCATCAACGCGACCAGCTCCGGCATCTGCGTCATCTGCACCTTCTTCGCGGCAACGAGGCCAATCAGGCCGCCGACCGCCATCGCGCCGACGATCCACGGCAGGCCGGCAGCCGTCACGCGCGGCCCGAAGACGGTGGCCGCCACCGCGATCGCCATGCCGATCATGCCGTAGAGGTTGCCGCGCCGCGCGGTTTCGGGGTTCGACAGCCCGCCCAGACTGAGGATGAACAGGATGGTGGCGCCCAGATAGGCAACGTTGGCGAGATTCGCGCTCATCGAGACTTCCTCACTTCCTGAACATCGCCAGCATACGGCGGGTGACGGCGAAACCGCCGAACATGTTGATCGCCACCAGCAGCAAGGCGACGAATGCCAGACCGAGAATCAAGCCATCGGGCCGGTCGGCCATGCCGGTTTCGGGCGGTGCGATCTGGATCAACGCGCCGATCGCGATGATTGAGGAAATCGCGTTGGTGACGCTCATCAACGGTGTATGGAGCTGTGGCGTGACGTTCCAGATCACCATGTAGCCGACGAAGCAGGCCAGCACGAAGACGGTGAAGTGCGACAAAAACGAAATCGGCGCGAAGACGCCGATCAGCCAGAACAGCACCGCGCCGATGCCGAACATCAGCGCCAGCGTGCCGCCCGCCATCGGCGCGCCGGCGCTGGAGCCATGCGCCGTGGGCTTGGCCAAAGCGGCGGCAGCGGGGGCGGGCTTGGGCGCCGCGGCCGGCAGTTTCGGCGGCGGCGCAGGCCAGGTGATCTCGCCGTTCTCGATCACCGTCAAGCCGCGGATCGCATCATCGGCGAAATCGACGTCGATCGTGCCATCCTTGGCCTTGCACAGCTCCTCGGTCAAGCGCAGCAAATTGGTCGCATACAGCGTCGAAGCCTGACGCGCCAGCCGTGAAGGCAGATCGGTATAGCCGATGATCGTCACGCCATGGCGCACCACCGCCTCGCCCGGCACGGTGAGTTCGCAATTGCCGCCCTGCTCGGCCGCCAAGTCGACGATCACGCTGCCGGGACGCATCGACTGCACCATCTCGGCAGTGATCAGCTTCGGCGCCGGTTTTCCGGGAATCAGCGCGGTGGTGATGACGATGTCGGCATCCTTGACCTCACGCGCATACATCGCGCGCTGCGCGGCCTTGAAGCCTTCCGACATCTCTTTCGCATAGCCGCCGGCGCCAGCGCCTTCCTCTTCATAGTCGACCCGGACGAACTCGCCACCGAGCGATCTCACCTGGTCGGCGACTTCCGAGCGCGTATCGTTGGCGCGCACGATCGCGCCCAGGTTCGCCGCGGTGCCGATCGCCGCCAGCCCCGCCACTCCTGCGCCGGCGATGAACACTCTTGCCGGCGGCACCTTGCCGGCCGCGGTGACCTGGCCGGCGAAGAAGCGGCCGAAGGCGTTTGCCGCCTCGATCACGGCGCGGTAGCCGGCAACGCCGGCCTGGGAAGTCAAGGCATCCATCTTCTGCGCGCGGGAAAGTTGCCGCGGCAGGCAATCCATCGCCAGCACCGTCGCCTTTTTCGCCGCCAGCGCCTGCATCAGTTGCGGATTTTGCGCCGGCCAGACGAAGCCGATCAGCGTCGCGCCTTCCTTCATCAGCGCGACCTCGGCCAGGCTGGGCGGGCGCACCTTGAAGACGATGTCGGCGCTGTTCCAAAGCGCTGCTGCATCGGGCAGCACTTGGGCCCCGGCAGCCTGATAGGCCACATCGGCGAAATTGGCCGCTTCGCCTGCGCCGCGCTCGATGGCGACGGCAAAGCCCAGCCTGATCAGTTTCTCGACGACCTCCGGGACCGTCGCGACACGCTTTTCGCCCGGGAAGGTTTCCCGGGGCACGCCGATGGTCAATGGCATCGTTATTCTCCTTGTTTTGGCGGTGTCCGCCGCCAGGGTGGCACTGGCCGCGGCTCTTCCACATGTTTGACACGCAAGATGATGAACGAGACGTTGTCGCCATGGCCGGCCGCCCGTTCGCGCGCGGCCTGCATGAGCAGCTCGGCCGCCTCGCGCGGCGCGTGCTCGGCGAGCACCCGCCCGAGCTCCTGATCGGAAAAATACGCCCACAGGCCGTCGGTGCACAACAGAAAGCAGTCGCCCTCGACCAGCGGCGCGGTGCCGCCGAACTCGATCTGCGGTGGCTCCTCGTCGCCCAGAGAGGAAATCAGCAGGTTTTTTTGCGGATGGCAGGCGGCCTGCGCCTCGGTCAGATAACCCTGCTTGACGAGATTCATCACGTGGGAATGATCCCAGGTCTTCGCCACCAACTCGCCGGCGCGGAAGTGATAGATGCGCGAATCCCCGCAATGCGCCCAGTCGGCGCGCCCATGATGGACGATCAGCAGACAGGCGGTGCTGTGCGGTTCCAGCTCGCTCGTCAGGTGGGCGAGCCGGATCGCGGCATGGGCATCCTCGATGCTGCCAGAAAGGATATCCTGGACTTCGCCGGGTTCCAGCGCGCTACTGATGAAATTGGTACGCGCGGAATGCACCACCTGCTCGGCTGCCAACGCCCCGCCGGTGTGGCCACCCATACCGTCGGCCACTACCGCAAGCAAAGTGCCCCTGCGGGCCGGATGGGCGAACAGGCCGACACGGTCCTGCTGCTCGTCGCGGTCGCCAATGTGCTGCGCGCTGCAGGTTTCGACGATGAAGGGCATGCTTGATTATAAGGTTAGAATCATCCGCTTCCATGCTGGCCAGAAGGAGAGGGAATACAAATGCTGCCCGGACGCGGTTACGACGAACTGAACATCGGTGACACCTACGAATCCGCGATGACCCTGACCGAAACGCACGTCGTGCTCGGCGCCGGGTTGTTCGGCGACTTCAATCCCCTGCACGTCAATGAAGCCTGGGCAAAGAAAGGCAAATTCGGCACGCGCATCGCGCATGGCTATCTGACCAGCAACGTGATGGCGGCGCAGTTCGGCATGCTGCTCTACGGCACGGCGATCGCCTATCTGGAGCACGCGATCAAATTCACCGCGCCGGTCAAGCCCGGCGACACGCTGCACGTCGCCTGGACGGTGACGGCCAAGGAAGACAAGCCGAAGCACGGCGGCGGCGTGGTGAGCTTTTCCGGCGTCTGCAAGAACCAGGACGGCACCACGGTCGCCGAGGCGAGCGCCAAGCTGCTGGTGAAAAACAACCCTTAAGCGGTAAGCCGTTCGTCGAGCCACTCGATCCAGTGCTTGACCGGCACCGCGGTGCCGGCCGAAAGATGCGCGATGCAGCCGATGTTGGCACTGGCGATGCCATCCGGGTGGCCGGCGGTGAGCGCCGCGAGCTTGCGGCCGCGCAGGCGCTGGGCGATCTCGGCTTGCAGGATCGAGTAGGTGCCGGCCGAGCCGCAGCACAGATGGGCTTCGGCCACCGGGGTGAGCTCGAAGCCCGCCGCCGTCAATAGCTCTTCGACGACGCCGCGGATTTTCAGGCCGTGCTGCAGGCTGCACGGAGAGTGGAAAGCGAGTCTGCGCCGTCCCTCTCGCGCCGATTTTTGCAGCAACTCCATCAGCGCCGTTTTTTCCGCCGCGACGACTTCGCTGACGTCGCGCGCCAGCGCGCCGATTTGCGCGGCCTTCGCCGCATAGGCCGGATCGTCCCGCAGCAGGTGGCCATAGTCCTTGACTTCGACACCACAGCCCGAGGCGGTGATGACGATCGCATCAATGCCCGCTTCGAGATGTGGCCACCAGGCATCGATGTTGCGCCGCGCGTTCTCGCGCGCGCCGATCACGTCGCCCAGGTGCAGCCGGACCGCGCCGCAGCAGCCGGCGCCGTCTGCCTCGAACAAATGGATTCCCAGCCGTGCCAGCACGCGCTTCGCGGCGCCATTGATGTTCGGATACATGGAGGGCTGCGCGCAGCCGGCCAGCAGCAGCATCCGACGCGCCTGCGGCGCGACGTTGGGCTCCGGGCCCGCCGAAGCGATCGGCGGCACCTTGGCTTTCAACGCGGCGGGCAGGAAGGGCCGCACCAGCTGGCCCAGGCGCATCGCCGCGCCGAACAGCGCCGGCCGCGGCAGACCCTCACGCAACGCGAATCGCATCAGCTTGTCCGTTCCCTGGCGCGGCAGGCGGGTTTCGAGCAGCTCACGGCCGATGTCGAGCAGGCGCGCGTAGCGCACGCCCGACGGGCAGGTGGTCTCGCAGGAGCGGCAGGTCAGGCAGCGATCGAGATGCAGGCGCGTCTTTTCCGTCACCTCGGCGCCTTCGAGCATCTGCTTGATCAGGTAGATGCGCCCGCGCGGGCCGTCGAGCTCGTCGCCCAGGAGCTGATAAGTAGGGCACGTCGCGGTGCAGAAGCCACAGTGCACGCATTTGCGGAGGATTTCCTCTGCCTCGCGACCGGCCGGCGTGTCGCGGATGAAATCGGCCAGATGCGTTTCCATCAGAGCTCCGGATACAGGCGGCCGGGATTGAAGAGGCCTTGCGGGTCGAAGGCGGCCTTGAGGTTCTTGTGCAGTCTCATCAGCGGCTCGGACAGCGGCGCGAAGGCGCCGACGCGATGTTTGAGTTCGGACGGCCCACGCCACAGCGTCGCATGGCCGCCGGCGGCCGCCGCCGCGGCGCGGACCGTCTCGGCTGGGGCATCGCTTTTCAGCCAGCGCAAGCCGCCGCGCCACTCGATCAATTGCTCGCCCGGCAGCTCGAGCGGCGGCGCAGTCGGCGGCAGCGACAGGCGCCAGAGCATCTCGCTGGCGAAGAACGGCAGCCGCTGATCGCGCAGCGCATCCCAGAAGCTTTCGGGTGCCGTCTCGCCAGCGCCGAGTTTCAGCTTCGCCGCCTCGACCGCCGCGCGCGCGCCGGCGAGCCGCAAGGTCAGGATGCCGTCATGCCAGCAGCTCGCCGCGATCGGCAGCGGCTGGCCAGCCCAGCGACCGAGCCGTTCCAGCGCTTCGGCTTGCGTCGTCTCGAAGCGCAGCGTCACGCAGGCGGTCGGCAGCGGCATCACCTTCAGCGACACCTCGAGCAGCAGGCCGAGTGTGCCGAGGCTGCCGGCCATCAGGCGGGCGACGTCATAACCGGCGACGTTCTTCATTACCTGACCGCCGAAGACCAACTCGCGCCCGCGACCATCGAGCAGCTTCACGCCGAGCAGATAATCGCGCAGCGCGCCGGCGCTGGCGCGCCGTGGCCCAGAAAGACCAGCCGCCACCACGCCACCGATCGTGCTTTCCGCCGCGAAGCGCGGCGGCTCGAAGGGCAGGCACTGGCCCTTCTCGGCCAACGCAGATTCGATCTCGGCGAGCGGCGTGCCGCAGCGCGCGGTGATGACCAGCTCGCTCGGCTCGTAGGCGATGATGCCGGCATGGCCGCGCAGGTCGAGCACCTCGCCCTGCGGCGCGTTGCCATACCAGTCCTTGCTGCCGCCGCCGCGGAAGCACAGCGGCGCCGTCGCGCCCTTCACCCGTTCGATCAGTTGTTGCGTCAGGTCGTTCATTGCGCCGTTCCCGTCAGCCGATATTCGGAGCAGCGCCGCGGCGTCGGCACCGCCTTGCCCGGATTGAGCAACCCCTGCGGATCGAAGGCGGCTTTCACGGCATGGAAGGCGGCAAGCTCGTCGGGCGTGAATTGCACGCACATCTGGCCGATCTTCTCGATGCCGACGCCATGCTCGCCGGTGATCGTGCCGCCGACATCGACCGAGAGTTCGAGGATGCGCGCACCGAACGCAGTGGCGCGCTCCAGCTCACCCGGCACGTTGGCGTCGAACATGATCAGCGGATGCAGGTTGCCGTCGCCGGCATGGAAGACGTTGGCGCAACGCAGGCCATAGCGCTGCGACAGCTCGCCGATGCGTGTCAGCACTTGCGCGAGATGCTGCCTCGGGATCGTGCCGTCCATGCACAGATAGTCCGGCGTGATGCGGCCGACCGCCGGGAAGGCGGCCTTGCGGCCGGCCCAGAACAGCAGGCGCTCGGCTTCGTTCTGCGAGACGCGCAGGCTGCGTGCGCCGGCCTTTTCCAGCACCTTCTCGATCGCCGCGATCTCTTCCTCGACTTCCTCCGGCGTGCCATCGGATTCGGCCAGCAGGATCGCCGCCGCCGACAGGTCATAGCCGGCATGGACGAAATCCTCGACCGCTCTGGTCGCCGGCTTGTCCATCATCTCGAGACCCGCCGGGATGATGCCGGCGGCGATGATGTCGGCCACCGCGTTGCCCGCCTGGGTGAGATCGTCGAAGGAGGCCATCACGACGCGCGCGGTCTGCGGTTTCGGCGTCAGTTTCACCGTCGCTTCGAGCACCACGGCGAGCATGCCCTCGGAGCCGACCAGCAGCGCGAGCAGATCGTAGCCGGGGCTGTCGAACGCATCGGAGCCGATTTCGATCACCGTGCCGTCGATCAGCGCGATGCGCAGCGCGAGGACGTTGTGCACCGTCAGGCCATACTTCAAGCAATGCACGCCGCCGGCATTTTCGGCGATATTGCCGCCGATCGTGCAGGCAAGCTGCGAGGACGGATCGGGCGCGTAATAGAGGCCATACGGCGCTGCCGCCTCGCTGATCGCCAGGTTTCTGACGCCGGGCTGCACGCGCGCGGTGCACGCCTGCGGGTCGATCGCCAGGATGTGCATGAATTTCGCCAGCGAGAGGATCACCCCGCCGGCCACCGGCGTCGCTCCGCCCGACAGTCCGGTGCCGGCGCCGCGCGCCACCACCGGCACGCCGTGGCGATGGCAGGCGCGCAGGATGGCGATCACCTGCTGCTCGTTCTCGGGCAGCGCCACCAGCCAGGGCAGTTGGCGATAGGCGGTCAGCCCGTCGCATTCATAGGGCTTGAGCTCTTCGGCATGCGTGATCAGCGATGCGGCCGGCAGGATGCCGGCCAGCTCATGAAGCAGCGCATCGCGCGCCTCGGCCGGCACTTCCGGCACGTCGGCCGCTAATGGGGAATGGCTCATCGATAGGGTTCCAGCCAGGCAAAGCTGTCTGCCGTCATTCCGCTGGGCCGGTATTCGCAGCCGATCCAGCCGGCATAGCCGAGTTCGCTGATGCGGCGCAACAGGAATGAGTAGTCGATCTCGCCGCTGCCCGGCTCGTGGCGGCCCGGGTTGTCGGCGATCTGGATGTGGCCGATCCGCGGCAAAAGACGCTCGATCGTGGCAGCAAGGTCGCCTTCCATGCGTTGCGCATGATAGACGTCGTATTGCAGGAACAGGTTCTTGCTGCCCACCGCGTCGAGCACCTGCATCGCCTGCGACGTCGTATCGATCAGGAAGCCTGGCGTGTCCTTGGTGTTGATCGGCTCGAGCATCAGCCGGATGCCGGAACGCTGCGTCACGGCGGCGGCGAACGCGAGGTTGTCGATCAGCGTCTCGATCGCCTTGTCGCGCTCGCCCGCCGGAATGCCGGCCAGGCAGTTGAGCCGGGTGCAGCCGAGTGCCTCGGCGTATTCGATCGCCAATCCCACGCCGTCCTGAAATTCCGCCTTGCGCGAAGGCTGACAGGCGATGCCGCGCTCTCCCGCCGCCCAATCGCCGGCCGGCAGGTTGAACAGCACCACCTCGACGCCCGAAGTGAGCACCACTTCGACCAGCGCCGCCTTGTCATGGGCATAGGGGAAATGGAACTCGACGCCAGCGAAACCCGCGCGCGCGGCGGCGCCGAAGCGGTCGAGGAAGTCGTGTTCGCCGAACAGGAAGGAGAGATTGGCGGAGAAGTGGA
The DNA here is from genome assembly GCA_046294935.1 of Rhodocyclaceae bacterium. Lineage (GTDB taxonomy): Bacteria > Pseudomonadota > Gammaproteobacteria > Burkholderiales > Rhodocyclaceae > Sulfuricystis. The sequence continues at coordinate 3,668 of JBKBOI010000021.1, read as the reverse complement.
GCGACATGGGTGGATTATGCCAAGGCCAGCGTGGCAACGTCGTGGGAGAGCGCCTCGACGGCCTGATCGTCCGCCGCCAGCAGCCGCTGCGCGACGGCTTGCCAATGAGCGGCGCCGCGTCGCACGGCGGCCGCCAGCCGTGCCGTGTCACCAGCGCCGAGTTTCGCGCTGTCGGCCCCTGCCATCTCCGGCCACAGCTCACGCCGCATGCCGTCGAGGTTGGCGAGCCAGAACGACAGCGATGGCCACGCCGCGCGCTCGATCAGCGCCGGCAGCGTGACGAGGCTGTCGGCGAGGTGGTCGCGCACCGCGCGCATCAAGAGCTCGACGCGGCGCGGGCAGCCTGCGGCCAGACGCTCTTCCCAGCGGGAACCGAGCACTCGTGCGGCCTCGAATTCGCCACGCTCATGGAGGATCGCGCTTTCGATCTCGGCATCCGTCATCTTTTCGAGCGCCGCGTGAGGATCCTCCGCGAAGCCGTGCGCCGCCAGCGTTATCGCCATGGCGCCCGGCGTCCGCTTCATCGTCCAGGCCTCGGCCTTTTCCCATAGCCACTGGCGCATCGCCTCGCGACGCACGAAGGCCGTGTCGCCCTGCAGCGCGGCGGGCAAAGCGCCGATATCGCGCGCATGTTCTCGGCCGCTGACCAGCACGACGAGGCCATCGCTTTCTTCTCGGCGGACGAGATCGCCGAGAAAGAAATGCGGCTTGCCGAAGCGGCCGATGCCCGCGCCATAGACGAGGCCGTGTGGCGACAGCGCCCGGTTGATCCTTGCCACCTCGAACGGCTCGAATTCCTCATCACCGATCGGCACGGGAACGTATTCCTCCGCTGTAAGCGTCTCCCACAGCGCCTCGCGAGCAGCGAGCCAGGCGCCCACCGCGGCGCGCTCCAGCGGCGCACCGGGCGCGATGCCCGCCTCCCAGCGGTAGAACTCGCGCATCTCCAGCAGATAGGTGCATAGCGTCATGCCGCGCGCATGGCGGGCGTCGCTGATGTGGCAATTGCGCTGGACGCTGGCGACGAGGCGGTCGAAAGCGGGGATCATGGCCGTGTCGGTGCGCGCTTGCGTAGCTGCCAGTGGCTGATACCCGGCACGATGCGCGAGAACGGCAGCGCGTCGAGCGCGCCGTATTCGGCCTGCGCGAGTTTGACGAGCTTTTTCACGTCGGGCGCATGCGCGTCGGGATCGAGCAGGTCCTTCAGGCCGGTGAGCCCGCCGCATTGCACCTTCATCGTCATCGCATGCGGCAGGATGCGCTGGGTATCCTTGACCTTGAGGGCGAAGGCGGCGTTCTGGCGCAACAATGTCAGCAACTGGCCGCAGGCGGCGCGCACCAGTGGGTCGCGGCAGGCGATCATCTCGCGCTCGGCGAGGAAGAGGTGCTCTCCCGCCTCGCAGACCGCCGCCTGACAGAGCAGCGCTTTTTCGAACACGCAGGGCAGCGGGTTGAGCGCCCTGCGCACGCCGCGGTAGCTGTGCTCGTCCATACAGAGCCCACCGCTACCAGTCGTCGCCGGTCAATGGCTCCCAGGGCCGCACCGTGTTGAGCGCTTCTTCGGCCTGCAATTGGTTTTCACCGAATACGACCTGGATCTTGCACTGGGAAAGATCCGCCGTCTTGCGCATTTCCTTCGCCGCGGCAGAGGCTTCCTTGAACTTGGCGAATTCGGTCAGCTTTTCGAGATTCTTCACCGGGCCGACCTGGGTGATGCGGTAGATGTAATACGGCATGGGATTCCTCAATCGACATAACGTTTCGCCGCCTTTCTGCGGCCGGGCTTGGATTTCTGGATGATCACTCCCTTGACGACCGACAGATCGGCAATGCTCGCCGTCGGATACTTGGGGTTGAGCGGCCGTAATTTCCAGTCGCCCGGACGGCCGACGAGCTGGCGGAAGATCCACTCGCCATCGAGCCAGGCCATCACGAAGGAACCATCGCGCGCCAGTCCCTCGGGTTCGATGACGATGATGTCGCCTTCGACGAATTCGGGCTCCATGCTGTCACCGAGCACCATGAGCGCGAAGGGCTCGGCGCTGCTGCAGGCAGAGAGCGCGGCATCGGCCTCGCTCTCGCGCGCCGGCACGACGGGAATGGGAAAGGGTTTCTGATTCATTCGGACAACCAACGGACGAGATAGTAAAGACGAAAGCCCTCTGAGGAGCGCGAGGGACCGACCACTTCCGCGGCATGGAGGTTCTGCGCCGAATCCTGCCGCTGCAAGGCGACTTCGGCCGACCCCACCACTTCGACGACGTTTTCAGGGAAGCGCTGACGCTTGCCGCGCCTTGCCCGCACCAGCGCGAAATGCTGCTGCACGAGATGCGGAACCTCCGCATCGAGATAGACACCGCCTTTCATGCCATGCCTCGCAATGCTTTCAGATGGCCAATGATAGGCCCGATGAGCGGTTCGAGGTGACGCCGCATCAACGGCCCGACCGCCGTGGTGCGCGTCAGGATCGGTGCGGCGTCTTGCTGGGAAAGGCGCGCGAGCGCTTCCAGCGCTGCCACCTCGCTCGCCGGCAGCGGCAGCGTAGCCGCCTCGCGGCCGGCAGCGAAATACTGGCCGAGAAGATCGAGCAACAGATACACTGCCTCATGCGTCGGCGCCTTGTCGAGCGCCAGCTCGGCCGCCTTCAGATAGCTCTGTCCAGCGCCGGAATAACAGCGTGCCAGCAATTGCGCCGCCGGATCATCCGGCAAGCCGGCCGGCAGCGCGCGCGCGGCTTCCTGCGGCAGCTCGTCCGGCAGATGTTCGAGGAAACCCACCAGGTAGTGCGGGCGGCGCTTCGCCTTCGCCCACAGCTGCAGCCGTTCTTCCGGGCTCAGCAGCCCGGCGGCGAGCACCACGCGCACCGTCTGCATCGCCGCGACCGGATCGCTCTCGAACGGTAGATATTCGACCAGATGCCGACTCAGCACCGGCCCCATCTGGCCGGCGCGCACTGCCGGGTGCGTCAGCATCACGCGCGCGATCTCCATCGCCGAGTGCTGCTGACCGGCCCACCAGACGCGCCGCGCCAGCTCGTCGGTGAGGTCGGCGGCGTGGGCCACGGCCAGCACTGCCTCGGGCTCGCCGAGCTTGAGCAGCGCCTCGAGATTCTTTGCGCTCGCCTGGCCCATGCGTGTCCAGCGCCGCAGATACACCGGATAGCCGCCGGGCGAGCCGAGCGCATGACCGCCGAGCACTTCGCGCACGCGCTGGAAATAGCGCTCGGCACGGCCGACGGGGTTGAGCACGATGCGCGCCTCTCCTTTCGGCGTCAGCGCATACAACGTGCGCGCGCCTTCGTCGATCCGCACCGCCAGCACCTCGCCGGCCAGCAGCACGGAAAGGCGCAGCGCATCCTCGGGGGAAAGCTCGATGCTGCTCAATTGAGTTGGATCCTGCGGCCGAAAGGCACCGGCGCTCTTCCCTTGACGAGCCAGAGCACGGGATAATCCGGCGCCCGTGCGGGAAACTCACCATCGGCGTCGGTGAAATAGATCAGCGCATCGGGCCGTTGCCCAGCGCGTTCGAGCCACTCGAACACCGGCACGAAGGACGTGCCACCACCGCCTTCGAACCGACGGGGCAGCCGCAACTCTTCCCAGGGTTCGAAAATCCACGGCCCACCTTCCGCCAGCGCGCTGTCGCAAGCATGGAGCGTGATGCGCACG
>JBKBOI010000020.1:0-17655 GCA_046294935.1 Rhodocyclaceae bacterium | reverse complement strand
GGGGCAGGACGATTTTCCGTTCGTCTTCGTTCAGCGGCCGTGTGACGCCATCGACGACGATGCGCAGATTGTTGAGGCGCGTGAGCCAGACATGACGTTCGGCGGTGAAACTGGCCTTCGGGGCGCGGTATTCGCCCTTGCCGTCCGACCCGCCGCTTCTCTCGAAAGTGCATCGACCCAGCATCTCGATCAGTGCTTTGCCTGATAGCGGCGGCTTCTGCTGCCAGAAGAGGCCGCTTTTGCGGTCGCCGTTGCCGAGAATCTTCGTTTCCAGTTCGGCGCTGGCTTGGGGGTTGCCGAGTTCGCGCTGCCGCTTGAAGAGGAGCATCAGCTCGCCGGCCAGCAGGTCGCGGGAGAGCGCCTTGTCGTAACGGCCGGCCTTGTTGCGTTGGGCGTGCGGAAATTCGACGAGCACCATTTCCGCGGCGCTGCGGTAGCCTTTCTCACGCATGCGGCGCTGGGTATCGGCGAGCCCCTGTTTGACCTTGCCGACTTCCTTCTCGTCGCTTTCGGCCTTTTTCTCCTCGGCGCGGCTCGCCCAGTGAAAGCCGCGATGCTTGCATAGGTGGTAGATGACGCGCGCCCATTCTTCGCTCGTCAGGCAGCGATCCAGTCCCTCCACACGCAGCCGCCAGGGAGAGACGGGCGACGGGCTTCGCACCGCCTCGATACTGGCGATCAGCCCTTCGCGCTTGAGTAGCCGCGCGAGCTTCACCAGCCGCCAGGCGCGCCGGCGCAGGCGTCGGCGCATCAGCCGGGCGGTGCGTCGCGCAAGGTTGAGCGATTCGCCTTTATCTGCCGTTTCGGCCTTGTCGAAACAGCGCACGCCGAGATCGACGATCCGGTTCTCGCCGAGCACGCACCAGCCGACCGAGGCGATGCCGATGTCGAAGCCGAAGGTCAGGTTTTGCGGGGTCTTGTCGCCCATGCCATCCTCCTTTATGATCCGTTCCGTTGTGGCTATCCGGGGTGAGAGCCGTTGCTACAATAAGCTGGAGCCGCAAGGCTCCGAGTCGTATCCGGGCCCGACGGGGCAACCCGCCGGGCCTTCCCGTTTATGCGAATCGATTGTAGCGACATTCACCTTCGTTCGGCGAACCATCCCGTCGGCGCCGATTCCCGAGGCGGCAGGAAAAATCACGATTGCGCCGCGCCCCCGCTTGCGGCATAGTGCGCGCCCTTTTCGTTGTTTGCTCGAACCCATGTTGCCCTCGATCGAATTTCGTATCGCCGCCGATCTCGGCGTCCATCCCAACCAGGTCGCTGCCGCCGTGCGGCTGCTCGACGGCGGCGCCACGGTGCCCTTCATCGCCCGTTACCGCAAGGAAGCCACCGGCAATCTCGACGATGCGCAGCTGCGCGCGCTGGAAGAGCGGCTCGCTTACTTGCGCGAGCTGGAGGAACGCCGCGCGGCGATCCTCGCCAGCATCGAGGAGCAAGGCAAGCTCACGCCCGAGCTGCGCGACGCGATCGAAAATGCCGAGACCAAGCAGCGCCTCGAAGACCTGTATCTGCCTTACAAGCCGAAGCGCCGCACCAAGGCGCAGATCGCGCGCGAGGCGGGATTGGCGCCGCTGGCCGAGGCGCTGTTTTCCGATCCGACGCTCGATCCCGAAGTCGAGGCGGCGAAGTTCATCGACGCCGACAAGGGCGTGCCGGATGTCAAGGCGGCGCTCGATGGCGCGCGGCAGATCTTGATGGAGCGTTTCAGCGAGGATGCGGCATTGCTCGAGAAGCTGCGCGGCTATCTGGCCGAGCATGCCTTCATCGTCTCCTCCGTGATCGAGGGCAAGGAAGAGGCGGGCGCGAAGTTTCGCGACTGGTTCGCATTCCGCGAGCCCGTCAAGAGCGCCGCCTCGCACCGCGTGCTGGCCTTGCTGCGCGGCCGCAACGAGGATGTATTGCGCCTTTCGATCAAGACCGAGCCCGAGCTTCGCAACCCGCCCGAAAATTCTCCGTGCATCGCGATGATCGCGCGCCATTTCGGCATCGAAGACAAAGGCAGGGCGGCGGACAGGTGGCTAGCGGAGACGGCGCGCTGGAGCTGGCTCGTCAAGCTGTCGCTGCATCTGGAGACCGAGCTGATGGGATCGTTGCGCGAACGCGCCGAGGACGAGGCGATCCGTGTCTTCGCCAGGAACTTGCGCGACCTGCTCTTGGCCGCGCCGGCCGGGCCGAAGGCGGTGATCGGTCTCGATCCTGGCATCCGCACCGGCGTGAAAGTGGCCGTCGTCGATGCCACCGGCAAGCTCCTGGAGACGGCGACGATCTACCCTTTCGAGCCGCGCCGCGATCGGGAAGTGTCGATCGCCGTGCTGCGGGCGCTCGCCCAGAAGCATGGCGTCGCGCTCATCGCGATCGGCAACGGTACCGCCAGCCGCGAGACCGATCGCCTCGTCGGCGAGCTGATCGGGCGTCATCCGGAATTGAAGCTGACCAAGGTCGTGGTCTCGGAGGCGGGGGCTTCGGTCTATTCGGCCTCGGAACTGGCCGCGCGCGAGTTTCCCGATCTCGATGTCTCCTTGCGCGGCGCGGTGTCGATCGCCCGGCGGCTGCAGGACCCCTTGGCGGAGCTCGTCAAGATCGAGCCGAAGAGCATTGGCGTTGGCCAGTATCAGCACGACGTCAATCAAACGAAGCTCGCCCGCGCGCTCGATGCCGTGGTCGAGGACTGCGTGAATGCGGTCGGGGTCGATGTCAATACCGCTTCGGCGGCGCTCTTGGCGCGCATCTCCGGGCTCAATACGACGCTCGCGGCGAACATCGTCGGCTACCGCGACCAGCACGGCGCCTTCCCAAGCCGCGAAGCCTTGAAGAACGTGCCGCGTCTGGGTGAGAAGACCTTCGAGCAGGCGGCGGGTTTCTTACGCATTCCGCATGGCGAGAATCCGCTCGATGCCTCGGCGGTGCATCCGGAAGCCTATCCGGTGGTCGAACGCATCCTCGCCGACATCGGCAAAGGAGTGAAGGAGGTGATCGGCGATGCCCGGCTGCTGCGATCGCTGAATCCAGAGAAATACGTCGATGAGCGCTTCGGCCTGCCGACGGTGCAGGACATTCTGAGAGAACTGGAAAAGCCCGGCCGCGATCCACGTCCAGAATTCAGGACGGCACATTTTCGTGAAGGCGTCGAGGAGCTGACGGACCTCGAGCCGGGCATGGTGCTCGAAGGCGTGGTGACCAACGTCACCAACTTCGGCGCCTTCGTCGACATCGGTGTGCATCAGGACGGCCTCGTCCATGTCTCGGCGCTCGCCGACAGATTCGTGCGCGATCCGCATTCGGTCGTCAAGGCCGGTGACATCGTGAAGGTCAAGGTGCTGGAAGTGGACTTGCCGCGCAAACGTATTGCGCTCACGATGCGGCTTGCCGACGAAGCGCCCCGGCAGGCGAAAGTCGGCGCTGGCGGGACGGCACCAAGGGTGTCGCAAAAGCCGCATCAGAAGGACAAGCCGCGCTCTGCACCCGCCGCGCCCGCCGGGGCGATGGCGCTGGCCTTTGCCAAACTGAAACGCTGAAACCCGTTAAGATCGCTGTCTTTGCAAATCGAATCGGGAGCGATTCATGAGGCGAGTGTCCGCGCTGGTCCTGCTATTTTTCCTGACCGCCTGCGGCCAGGGAACCGAGGGTGACAAGAAACCCGCACCCGGGCCCAGCGGACCGGGTGCGGCCATGCCCCCGCCCGAGGTCGATGTCGTGACGGTCAAATCCGCCAGCACGACGATCACCCAGGATCTGCCGGGCAGGCTCTTGGCCTATCGTACCGCTCAGGTGCGCGCGCGCGTCGAAGGCGTGGTCGAAAAGCGACTGTTTACCGAAGGCAGCGATGTGGCGGCCGGCACGCTCTTGTTCCGCATCGATGCCCGTACCTTTAAGGCGGCCGCGGCGGCCGCCGAGGCCGATCTCGCTGCGGCGAAGGCGGTGCTGGCGCGCTACCAGCCACTTTTGGAAATCCAGGCGGTGAGCCAGCAGGAATTCGATGCCGCCGCGGCGAAGGTGAAACAGGCCGAAGCGGCGCTTGCGAAAGCGAAGCTCGATCTCGAGAATGCCGTGCCGTCAGCGCCGATTTCCGGCCGCATCGGCCGCGCGCTGGTGACCGAAGGCGCGCTGGTCGGCAAGGGCGAAGCCACGCATCTGGCCACCATCGAGCAGATCGACCCGATCCGCGTCGAATTCACTCAGACCTATTCCGATCTCCTGCGCCTGCAGCAGGCAGTCAAGGCCGGCAAGCAGAAAAAGGCCGAGAGCGCCGAAGTACAGCTGGTGCTCGAGGATGGATCGCTCTATCCGGAGAAAGGCAAGCTCAATTTCACCGACCTCGCCGTCGATCCCAATAGTGGCGCGGTGGTGCTGCGCGCCGAGTTTCCCAATCCGCGCCGCGAGCTTTTGCCCGGCGCCTTCGTGAGAGTGCGCTTTCCTCAGGCACGGATCGAAGGCGCGCTCACGGTGCCGGCGCGCGCCGTGCAGGTTTCTCCCGGCGGCCAGATCGTGCTGACCGTCGATGCGGAAGGCAAGGTCGTGCCACGCCCGATCAAGACCGGTGGCATGACGGGCGGCGATTTCATCGTCACCGAGGGACTCCGGGAAGGCGATGTCGTGATCGTCAATGGCCTGCAAAAAGCGCGGCCCGGCAGCGTGGTCAAGCCCGTGCCCTGGCAGCCCGGCGCACCCCTCATTCCGTCAGGGCAAGCGTTGCAGGCTCCGGCGCGGGCGAATTGAGCCGTGTTGCCGCGCTTCTTCATCGATCGGCCGATCTTCGCCTGGGTGATCGCGCTCATCATCATCCTCGGCGGGCTGCTTTGCCTGCGCCATCTGCCGGTGGCGAGCTATCCGGCCGTGGCGCCGCCTGCGCTGTCGATCACGCTCATCTATCCGGGCGCTGCGGCGCAGGTGGTCGAGGAGACCGCGGTGGCGCTGATCGAGCAGGAGATGAACGGCCTCGAAAACCTGCTCTACATGGAATCGAGTTCCGAGCAGAACCGCGGCACCATCACGTTGACCTTCCAGACCGGCACCAATCTCGATCTCGCCTCGGTCGAGGCGCAAAACCGCATCAAACGCGCCGAGGCGCGGCTACCGGAGGAGGTGCGACGGCAGGGGGTGACGGTGGCGAAATCGGCGCGCAATTTCCTGCTGATCATCTCGATCTTCTCGCCCGACCAGTCGCTCGACAATATCGCGCTGGGCAGCTTCGCCGCGGCGAACGTGCTGGAGAGCATACGCCGCACGCCGGGGGTGGGCGAGGCGATCCTGTTCGGCACCGAGTATGCGATGCGGATTTGGCTCAAGCCCGAGCGGCTCAACGCCTTCAATCTCACGCCGGCGGATGTCGCCAAAGCCGTGCGCGCGCAGAACGTGCAGCTTTCCACCGGCGAGCTGGGCGCGGTTCCGGCATTGCCGGGGCAGGAAATCGCCGCCACCGTCATCACCCGCGGCCGGCTTGCCACGCCCGAGGAGTTCGGCGAGATCATCGTCAAGAGCGACCCGCGCGGCGCGATGGTGCGCGTAAAGGACGTCGCGCGCGTCGAACTGGGCGCCCAGGACTATGACGTCGCCGCGCGCGTCGATGGCCAGCCGAACGCGGCGATCGCGGTGCGGCTGGCGCCGGGGGCCAACGCGCTGGAGACCGCCCGCGCCGTCAAGGCGACGATGGCGAATCTCGCCCAGTATTTCCCGCCCGGTATCGACTGGTTGGTGCCTTACGATACTTCGACCTTCGTCGACATCTCGATCCGCGAGGTGCTGAAGACTTTGCTCGAGGCGATGCTGCTGGTCGTGCTGGTGATGTATCTGTTCTTGGGAAGCTGGCGCGCCACCTTCATTCCCGCCATCGTCGTGCCGGTGGCCCTGATGGGCGGTCTCATTGGGCTGTATTTCTTCGGCTTCTCGATCAACGTGCTGACACTGTTCGCGATGGTGCTGGCGATCGCGATCGTCGTCGATGATGCGATCGTCGTCGTCGAAAACGTCGAGCGCATCATGCGCGAGGAGCATCTGCCGCCGCGCGAGGCGACGATCGAGGCGATGGGGCAGATCTTCGGCGCGATCGTCGCGATCACGCTGGTGCTCTCGGCGGTGTTCGTGCCGATGGCCTTCTTCAGTGGTTCGACCGGCGCGATCTACCGCCAGTTCGCGGTCACTCTCGTGCTGACGATGCTCTTCTCGGCGCTGATGGCGATGACGCTCACGCCCGCCTTGTGCGCCACCTTGCTCAAGCGCGAAGCGGCCGAGGCGCTGCCCGCGCGCGGCCTCTTCGGCGCCTGGGATCGTTTTTTCGCCGCGACGGTGCGTCGCTACGTCGCGGCCACGCGCCGCATGCTCGGCCGGCCCGGGCGCTGGCTGGCCGTCTATGCGGCGATCCTGGCTGCCACCGGCTGGTCGTTCATGAAACTGCCGGGCAGTTTTCTGCCCAGCGAGGATCAGGGTTACTTCATCAACGTGATCCAGTTGCCGCCGGGAGCGACGCGCGAGCGCACGTTGGAGGTGCTCGCCGCCGTCGAGCGGCATTATCTCGCGCAGCCCGAGGTCGCGCATGTCATCGGCGTGGCCGGTTTTTCCTTTTTCGGCCGCGGGCAGAACGCGGCGATCGCTTTCGTGCGGCTCAAGGACTGGGACGAGCGGCCGGGCAAGGAAAGCGAAGCCGAATCGCTGGTGAAGAAAGCCAACATGGCCTTCTCCCGCATCAAGCAGGCACTGGTGTTCGCCATCAACGTACCGCCGATTCCGGAACTGGCGGCCGTCGGCGGCTTCGACTTCCGCTTGCAGGATCGCGGCGGCCTGGGGCGCGAGAAACTCATCGAAGCGCGCAACCAGGCGCTGGGGCTGGCCGGCAAGGATGCGCGGCTTGCCGGCGTGCGGCCCGAAGGCCAGGAGGCCGGCCCGCAGCTTCTCATCGACATCGACCGCACCAAGGCGAGCGCGCTGGGCATCAACATCGCCGACCTCAACGACACGCTGCAAGCGACGCTCGGCACGGCGTATCTGAACGATTTCGTGCGCCAGGGGCGCATCCTGCGCGTGCTGATGCAGGCCGATGCGGGCCTCAGACGCACGCCGGAGGACATCCTGCGCCTGCCCGTGCGAAACGGCCGTGGCGAGATGATTCCGCTGGCCGAGATCGCCCAGACGAAATGGGTCGTCGGCGCGCCGAAGCTCGATCGCTACAATGGCCTGCCGGCGATGAAGATCGCCGGCAATCCGGCCCCAGGCCGCTCGACGGGCGAGGCGATGGCGGCGATGGAAGAGATCGCCAAACAACTGCCGGCGGGCTTCGACTTCGAGTGGTCGGGCACCTCGTTCGAGGAGCGCCAGTCTGGCGCGCAGGCGCCGTTTTTGTTCGCGGTCTCCATCGTCGTCGTCTTCCTGTGTCTGGCGGCGCTGTATGAGAGCTGGTCGGTGCCCTTCGCGGTGATGCTCGTCGTGCCGCTCGGCATCTTCGGCGCGGTGCTCGCCGTGACGCTCCGCGAATTGCCCAACGACGTCTATTTCAAGGTCGGGCTGATCGCGATCATCGGGCTTTCGGCGAAGAACGCGATCCTGATCATCGAATTCGCGCGTGAGCTGCAGGAGCAGGGCAGGGACCTGATCGAGGCGACGCTGGAAGCCTGCCGCCTGAGATTCAGACCGATCCTGATGACCTCGATCGCTTTCATCTTCGGTGTGCTGCCGTTGGCGATCTCGACCGGCGCGGGCGCCAACAGCCGCCACGCGATCGGCACCGGCGTGATGGGCGGGATGTTTACCGCCACTTTGCTTGCCGTATTCCTCGTGCCGGTGTTCTTCGTCGTCGTGCGGCGCATCTTTCCCGGCCATGCCCGCCATCGGGTTGAGGCGCACCATGAATAAGTCGCTGCCCTTACTTTTGCTCATCGCCGGCTGCTCGTTCATCCCACCCTACGAACGGCCCACTGCGCCTGTACCCGAACAATGGCCTGCGCCGGGTGCCGTCTCGCCAGCGCCGAGTTTCAACGGCGACTGGCGTGCCTATTTCACCGATCCGGCGCTGCAACGGCTGATCGAGCAAGCGCTCGAACACAACCGCGATCTGATGATCGCCGTCGCGCGTGTCGCAGAGGCGCGCGCACTGGCAGGGCTGGCCCGCGGCGACCGCTTCCCCTCCGTCGATGTCGGCGTGCAGGCGCAGGCCGCGCGGGTGCCAGGGAGCCTGACCACTTCTGGCCGGCCGGTCATCAACCGGCGCCTCGATGCGAATCTCGCGGTCACGGCCTTCGAGCTCGATTTCTGGGGGCGGGTCGCGAGTCTGGAGACGGCCGCGCGCGCGAATTTCTTCGCCAGTGAATTCGCCCAACGGGCTTTTCGTCTCTCACTGATCAGTGAGGTGGCGAGCGCGTATTACGGCCTCGCCGAGCTGAGCGAACGCACCGCGCTTGCCGAAGCGGTGCTGCGAAGCCGTGCCGAGAGCCACCGGCTGATCGCCAAACGGCGGGAAGTGGGGCTGGCCTCCGATCTCGACTTTTACGCCGCTAAAGGGGCTTATCAGGCCGCGCTGGCCGAGCTTTCGAATCTCGCCCGGCAGAAGGCGGCGGCGGAAAATGCGCTGCAACTGCTCACAGGGCAGCAGGGTGCCGTGTTGCCAGCGCCGACTTTTGGCATGCTGCCGGACTTCGCCGTCGGCTTGCCGTCGGAGGTGCTGCTTTCCCGTCCCGACGTGCTGGCGGCCGAGCAGAAGTTGATCGCGGCCAACGCGAATGTCGGCGCGGCGCGCGCCGCCTTCTTGCCGCGCATCGCGCTCACGGTGGCCGCCGGCAGCGCCAGCCCTGCGCTTGCCGGCCTATTCGCCAGTGGCAGCGGTGCCTGGAGTTTCGTGCCGGTATTGAAAATGCCGCTTTTCGATGCCGGTCGCAGCGAAGCGAACGTCGATCTGGCCGAGGTGCGGAAAAACATCGCCGTCGCCGAGTATGAAAAGACGATCCAGCAGGCCTTCCGCGAGGTGGCCGATCTGCTCGCGGCGCGGGAACATCTGGATCGCCAGCTCGCCGCTCTCGTCGCCGTCGAGGCCGCTCAGGCCGAGCGGCTTTCCCGCGTCGAAGCGCGCCACCGCCACGGCGTGGCGAATTACCTCGAGCTCCTCGATGCGCAGCGCGAGCATTTCGCCGCGCAGCAGGCCGTGATCGCCGCGCGACGAGCGCTGGCCGTCAATGCCGCAGGGCTGTTCAAAGCCACCGCAGGCGGAGAGTGATTTTGCACATTGCGGAAAATCGGCTAGAGTTCAAACTTTTCCATGACCATAATTCCGTGAGGCCATCATGAGCAACAAAGGGCAGTTGTTACAAGACCCGTTTTTGAACACGCTGCGGCGCGAGCACATTCCCGTTTCCATCTATCTCGTCAATGGCATCAAGCTGCAGGGGCAGGTCGAATCCTTCGACCAGTATGTCGTGTTGCTCAAGAACACCGTCACGCAGATGGTCTATAAGCACGCCATCTCGACCGTGGTGCCCGCCCGGCCGGTCAATATCGGCAACGAACCGACTGAGTGAAACCACTGAACGGCCAGCTCTGCGCCGATGTTTGAGCGGCCTGCAGCCGGCGAGCGGGCGCTTCTCGTTCAGCTCGATTTCGGCGAGGGCGATCTTGCCGAGCGCCGCGAGGAGTTTCGCCTGCTCGCCACCAGCGCCGGCGCCGATCCCGTCGCCACGATCACGGGCAAACGGAGCCGGCCCGATCCGGCCACCTTCGCGGGCAAGGGCAAGGTCGAGGAAATCCGCAGCGCCGCCGTCTTGCATGGCGCCGATCTCATCCTTTTCAATCATGAGCTCTCCCCGGCCCAGCAGCGCAACCTCGAAAAGGCGCTCGAACGGCGCGTCGTCGATCGCACGGCGCTGATTCTCGACATCTTCGCGCTGCGCGCCAGGAGCCACGAGGGCAAGCTGCAAGTGGAGCTCGCCCAGCTCGAACACCAAAGGACCCGGCTGGTGCGCGGCTGGACGCACCTCGAGCGGCAAAGAGGCGGTATCGGCCTGCGCGGTCCAGGCGAGAAACAGCTCGAAACCGACCGCCGATTGCTGGGCAAGCGCATCGCCGTGCTCAAGGAGCGCCTGAGCCAGCTCGAGCGCCAACGGGGCGTGCGCCGCAAGGGGCGCAGCCGCAGCGAAGTGCTGTCGGTCTCGCTGGTCGGCTATACCAACGCGGGAAAAAGCACGCTGTTCAACGCCCTCACCAAGGCCGGCGCCTATGCGGCCGACCAGCTGTTCGCCACCCTCGACACCACGTCGCGCAAGCTCTATGTGCCGACTTGCGAGCTGGAAAGCGGCCGTTCCGGCTGCCAGGTGGTGATCTCCGACACCGTCGGCTTCATCCGCGACCTGCCGCATGCCTTGGTGGCGGCTTTCCATGCCACGCTGGAGGAGACCGTGCATGCCGATCTGCTGTTGCATGTCGTCGATGCGGCGAGCCCCGACCGCGAGCAGCAGATGGCCGCGGTGACGAAAGTGCTCGAAGAGATCGGCGCCGCCAACGTGCCGCAGATCGTCGTCCTCAACAAGATCGACCTGCTCGGCGGAGCCGTCGGCCCGGGGGTCGAGCGCGACGAGTGTGATAACATCGCGCGCGTCCGTGTCAGCGCCAAGACTGGCGCCGGACTCGACCTGCTGCGCGCCGCGCTGGCCGAAATGTCGCGCAAGCTGGCGGCGCCGATCATCGATGAATCCATCCATCCCATCACAGAACATGATCACCGGCATACTGATGTCGCTCAATGACCACGGCTGGGGCAACGAGCCGGGCCGCGGCGGCCGCAATGGCCCGCCCGATCTCGACGAGCTCTGGCGCGATTTCAACAAGCGCTTGTCTGGCATTCTGGGCAAGAAAGCGGGGGGCGCGGGGGGCGACGAGGGCGGAGCACGCATGCCGAATCTGACGCCCGGTCAGTTCGGTGGCGGCATCGGCCTGCTGATCGCGCTCGTCGTGGTCATCTGGCTGGCGAGCGGCTTTTATATCGTCGATGCCAGTCAGCGTGGCGTGGTGCTGACGCTCGGCAGATATTCCGAGACCACCGAGCCGGGCCTGCGTTGGCGCCTGCCTTGGCCGATCCAGACACATGAAATCGTCAATCTCACGGGCGTGCGCACCATCGAGATCGGCTATCGCGGTTCCGAGAAGAACAAGGTGCTCAAGGAAGCGCTGATGCTCACCGACGACGAAAACATCGTCAGCGTGCAGTTCGCCGTGCAATACCTGCTGAAAGACCCGAAGGATTATTTGTTCAACAACCGTCATCCCGACGATGCCGTCATGCAGGCCGCGGAAACGGCGATCCGCGAGGTGGTCGGCAAGAGCAAGATGGATTTCGTGCTCTACGAAGGCCGCGACGTGATCGCCGCCAACACCCAGAAGACGATGCAGGAGATCCTCGACCGTTATGGCACCGGCATCCAGATCCGCGCCGTGACGATGCAAAGCACGCAGCCGCCCGAACAAGTGCAGGCCGCCTTCGATGATGCCGTCAAGGCGGGGCAAGACCGCGAACGGCAGAAGAATGAGGGCGAAGCCTACGCCAACGACGTGATCCCGCGCGCGCGTGGTACTGCATCGCGTCTGTTGCAGGAAGCGGAAGGCTATCGCGCGCGGCTCGTCGCCACTGCCGAAGGCGAGGCAGCGCGCTTTTCCAAGCTGTATGGCGAATATGCCAAGGCACCGGAAGTGACGCGCCAGCGCTTGTATCTGGAAACCATGCAGCAAATCTTCACCAACACCAGCAAGGTGATGATCGATGCCAAAGGCGGCGGCAATCTGCTCTATCTGCCATTGGACAAACTGATGCAGCAGGCGGCGGCGAATCCCGCGCCCGTCGAAGCGCCGACCGTCGAGCGGCCATCGGCGCCGGCCTCCGCCCAGGAAAACCGGGACGTGCGCACCCGCGGCCAGCTCACACGCGAACGTGGAGAACGCTGATGCAACGCCTACCTTTCATCCTGGGCATCGCCTTCGCCCTCTTCGTCGCGGCGGGTTCGATGCTGTTTACCGTCGATCAGCGCCAGTATGCGATCGTCTTCCAGCTCGGCGAGATCAAGGAAGTCGTCAAAGAGCCCGGCCTCAATTTCAAGTGGCCGCTGATCCAGAACGTGCGTTATTTCGATCGGCGCATCCTGACGATGGACTCGGTCGAGCCGGAGCGATTCCTGACGGCCGAGAAAAAACCCGTGCTGGTCGATTCGTTCGTCAAGTGGCGTATCGCCGACGTGCATCAGTATTACATTTCGGTGCAGGGCGACGAAATGCTGGCTCGCACGCGTCTCGCGCAGACCGTCAATTCCGGGTTGCGTGAAGAATTCGGGCGGCGCACGGTGCATGACGTCGTCTCCGGCGAGCGCGACAAGATCATGGCCGAGGTGCAGAAAAAAGCCGATGCCGATGCCCGGCAGATCGGTGTCGAGATCGTCGATGTGCGCCTGAAGCGCGTCGATCTGCCGCCGGAAGTCTCGGAATCCGTGTATCGCCGCATGGAGACGGAACGCAAGCGCGTCGCCAACGAGCTTCGCTCGCAGGGTGCCGCGGAGGCGGAGCGGATTCGTGCCGATGCCGACAAGCAGCGCGAAGTGATCGTGGCGGAAGCCTATCGCGAGGCCCAGAAGATCAAGGGTGAGGGCGATGCCAAGGCCGCGGCGATCTACGCCAAAGCCTTTGGCGAAAACCCAGAGTTCTACGCTTTCTATCGCAGTCTGGAAGCCTACCGCCAGAGTTTCAGCAACAAGAACGACCTCATCGTCGTCGATCCAAGCGCGGACTTCTTCAAATACCTGAAAAACTCCGGCAAATCCTCCGCCAAGTAACCATCTCCGTTCATGGCCTCCACATTGCTGATGGCTTTCGGTCTCGTGCTGGTGATCGAAGGGTTGCTGCCCTTCGCGGCGCCGCGCCTCTGGCGTGAGACCTTCCGGCGAGCCATCGAGCTGACGGACGGCCAACTGCGTTTCGTCGGCCTGACCTCGATCATCATTGGTCTGGCGCTGCTCCTGCCATTCCGGTGAGCGACATGCACGCCTGGTTGCTTCCCGAAGCCATCGAAGACCTGCTGCCGGCCGAGGCCGCCCAGATCGAGACCTTGCGCCGCCGCCTGCTCGACGAATTCATGCGCCATGGCTACCAGCTGGTCGTGCCGCCGCTGCTCGAATTCGCCGATGCCCTGCTCGACGCGAATGCCGCCGACTTGAATCTTTCCAGCTTCAAGCTCGTCGACCAGCTCTCGGGGCGCACGCTGGCGCTGCGCGCCGACATCACACCGCAGGCGGCGCGCATCGATGCCCATCTGCTCAACCGCGCCGGCGTGGCACGACTGTGCTATTGCGGCAGCGTGCTGCATACCCGGCCGGCGGGGCTATTCGCGACGCGCGAACCGCTGCAGATCGGCATCGAACTCTACGGCCATGCCGGTCTCGAGGCCGATCACGAAGTCATCCGTCTGCTCGCGCGCACGCTGCGAATCGCCGATTTGCCGCCCACCCGCATCGATATCGGGCATGTCGGCATCTTTCGTGCTCTGGTGGCTGGCCAGGGGCTTTCGCCAGATGCCGAGCAGACGCTGTTCGAAGCCTTGCAGGCAAAAGACCTGCCGAGTTTGCGGGAGTTGGCTGCGGCATTGCCCGAGCCGGTGCGCGAAGGTCTCCTTGCGCTGCCGACCTTGTATGGTGGCGACGAGGTGATCAGGGGGGCGTCGGTCTGTCTGCCGATGTTGCCGGAGATCACTCGCGCGCTCGGTGATCTCCAGCGCCTGGCGGGCGAATTGGCCGATCTGCCCCTGTCTTTCGATCTTTCGGACCTGCGCGGTTATCACTATCACAACGGCGTCGTGTTCGCCGCCTATTGCGCCGACAGCCCGGCGGCAGTCGCTCTGGGCGGGCGTTACGACGCCATCGGGGTGCGCTTTGGCCGGAACCGCCCGGCAACGGGTTTTTCCCTCGATCTGCGCACCCTTGCGCGACTGGCGAAACCGCAGCTCATGCCGGGGGCGATACTCGCCCCGTGGCCTGAGGATGCCGAGTTGCAGGCCGAAATCGAACGGTTGCGCGCGCACGGAGAAATCGTCGTCACTGCCTTGCCGGGTCATGAAGGCAGCTGGCGGGAAGCCGGCTGCGACCGTCGCCTGGCGCGGCGCGGCGATCAATGGATCATTGAGCCTTTAGGGGAGGATTAGGAAGGATGGCCAAGAATGTAGTCGTGGTGGGCACGCAATGGGGCGACGAAGGCAAGGGCAAGATCGTCGACTGGCTCACCGATCATGCCCAGGCGGTCGTGCGCTATCAGGGCGGGCACAATGCCGGACACACGCTGGTGATCAATGGCAAGAAAACCGTGCTGCACCTCGTGCCCTCGGGCATCCTGCGGCCCGGCGTGACCTGCTATATCGGCAACGGCGTCGTGCTGGCCCCCGATGCCTTGATCAAAGAGGTCGACGAGCTCGAGGGAGCCGGTGTCGATGCCGAGTCACGCGTGAAGATTTCCGAAGCCTGCCCACTGATCCTCCCCTATCACCAGGCGCTCGACGTAGCCCGCGAAGCCGCCAAGGGAGCGAAGAAGATCGGCACGACGGGGCGCGGCATCGGTCCGGCCTATGAGGACAAGGTGGCACGCCGCGCCTTGCGCGTCCAGGATCTGCTGCGGCCGAAGCGCTTCGCGGAAAAGCTCGGCGAAGTCCTCGACTATCACAACTTCGTGCTGAAAAACTATCTCGGCGCCGAGCCCGTGGATTTCCAGCAGGTGTTCGATGGCGCGATGGCGCTGGCGCCGCGATTGACGCGAATGATCGCCGACGTGCCGCGCGCGCTCTACGATGCGCACAAGGGCGGCGCCAACATCCTGTTCGAGGGCGCCCAGGGCACGCTGCTCGACATCGATCACGGCACCTATCCATACGTCACCTCGTCGAACTGTGTCGCCGGCGGCGCGTCCACGGGTGCGGGGGTTGGGCCGGGCATGCTGCATTACGTGTTGGGTATCACCAAGGCCTATACGACTCGCGTGGGCAGCGGGCCTTTCCCGACCGAGCTCTACGACGCGGTCGACAAACAAGACCCAGTCGGCAAGCACATGGCGACCAAAGGCCACGAGTTCGGCGCGACGACCGGGCGTGCGCGCCGCTGTGGCTGGTTCGACGCCGCGGCGTTGAAGCGCTCGATCCAGATCAATGGCGTTTCGGGGTTATGCGTGATGAAGCTCGACGTGCTCGACGGCCTCGAAGAAATGAAGATCTGCACCGGCTACAAGCTCGACGGCCAGTTCACCGACATCCTGCCCGTCGGCGCCGACGAGCTGGAGCGCTGCGAGCCGGTCTATGAATCGATGCCGGGTTGGAAGGAGAGCACCGTCGGCATCAAGACCTTCGACGCCTTGCCGCGTGCTGCGCAGAATTACATCAAGCGCATGGAAACCTTGTGCGGCGTGCCGGTCGATATGATCTCCACCGGCCCCGACCGCGAGGAGACCATCGTCCTGCGGCATCCCTTCCTGTAAGGATCGGCGCGTGCGGGAGAGGAATCTTCCGCACTTCGCATGTTATGCAAAACTCGGCGCTGGCAGGACGGCACCCGCCGGAATGATGCAACAATTCCTCACACTTTGCCGCATCGCCGACATTGCCTGGAGACCGTTGGATGCTTCAATATGACTAACGAGCATTCGAGGAGATGGCAATGAAGAATATCGTAACAGCGGCATTGACGGTTGCCTTGGCTTGCCTGCTGGCGGGCAATGCCTGGGCGGATCGGCCCTGGCATCATCCGCGCACCTCGGTCGAGCTGGGTTTCTATTGGGGTGGTCCGATATGGTGGTATCCGCCGTATCACCCCTATCCGGTTTATGCTGCGCCACCCATCGTCGTGGTGCCGCCCGCCGCACCGCCGCCGGTGTATATCGAGCAGCCGCGTGTCGCGCCGCCGCTGGAACCCGGTTACTGGTATTACTGCCGCGAGGCGCAGGCCTATTATCCCTATGTCAAGGAATGTCCGGGGCCGTGGGAGAAGGTGGCGCCCCAGCCGCGGCAATGACGAGAGGAGAGATGGCGATGGTTCGCAAGATGCGATTACTGTTACCGGCCGTGTTGGGCGGGCTCGTGTTGGCCGGCTGCGCGAGCGTGCCGACGGCGCCCAGCGTGCTGGTGTTGCCCGGAACGGGACGGACATTCGAGCAGTTCCGCGCCGACGACGTCTATTGTCGCGATTATGCTTTCCAACAGATCGGCGGTCGCTCGCGGGAGCAGGTCGCCGGCTCGGCGGCCGTTCAGAGCGCTGCGGTCGGCACGGCGATCGGCGCCGTGGCGGGTGCCGCGATCGGTGGCCGGGATGCGGCCGGTGTCGGTGCTGGTATGGGCTTGATCGTCGGTAGCGCTTCTGGCGCCGAAGCCTCGCGCGGCGCGGTCTACGGCAGCCAGCGGCAATACGATCATGCCTATGTGCAATGCATGTACGCTCGCGGCCACCGGGTGCCGGTCAGCATGGCGGGATACACCTCCACTGGACCGGCGAGCCTGCCGCCTCCGCCACCGCCTGGTAATCCGCCACCTCCTCCCCGTTGACATGTGAACGGACGTTTTCTAAAGTAGGGAACGTTCGTTCAGTCATGGGGAGCGTTCATGCCTGCTGCCAGTCCCGCCCGCGATGCCGCTTATCTCGACCGGCTGCGTGACTATTATGCCGAGAACCGGCACATTCCCTCGTTCCAGCGCATCGCCGAACTGATGGGCTTTGCCTCGAAGGCAGCAGCCAGCAAGCTGATGGATCGTCTGGCGGCAGCCGGTTTTTTCGAGCGCGCCCCCGATGATGCGTCGTGGATACCGTCCGAGCGTTTCTTCGAGCGGCCCCTCGCCGAGCTTGCCGTGCGTGCAGGCGCGCCAGAGCAGATCGAGGGTGTCCAGGGGCAACTCTTCCTCGTCGATCGCTATCTCGTGCGCCAGCCTTCGCGCACCGTGATGGTGCCGGTGAAGGGCGATTCGATGGTGGAAGCCGGCATCTACGATGGCGACATCGTCGTCGTCGAGCGGAACAAGGCCGCGAAGGCGGGTGATTTCGTCGTTGCCATCGTCGATGACGAATTCACGCTCAAGGAACTGGCGCTGGAGCATGGACGTTTCGTCCTCAAGCCACGCAATCCGGCCTATCCAATCATTCGACCGCGTGGGGAACTGGAGATCTACGGGGTAGTCACCGGCCTCGTCCGGCGCTATCGGCCTTGAGCCGGGTCATTCACCGGGGATGCGCTTGGCGGCTTTGGCCACCAGGCGGCTGATGATCTCGACGCGCGAAACCCGGTAATAGCGGCGGAGCCGCTCGAGATCCGCGGCGATTTCAGGCGCCAGCAGGAGCTCGATACGCTTCATGCCGGCGCCGAGCCGGCGCTTGCGGCTTTCGCTCGCGCGCACCGTGGCTGGCACCGGATTCTTCGAGCGTGGGCGGCCGCGACGGGAAAAGCCGGGTAGATAAGGCTGAAGCGATTCCGGCGGGATGCTCTTCGCCTTGCCGATGCGTCGTGGTTTCGTTACGGCCGCTTTACCGGTTTTGTTTGCGTCATCCGGTTTCGAATCATCGCCAAGCTCGAAAAGCAGCCATTCTCCGTTTTTGTCGTGCATTCACAGAATCTGCGCAATCATCCGAATCCGGATTCTACTATTCGATTGCATCGCGCTTGGGGTAGTGGTGGGAGCGC
>JBKBOI010000019.1:285-17744 GCA_046294935.1 Rhodocyclaceae bacterium | reverse complement strand
TATCTCAAAGAATCAATATGTTGTGCTTGATCTACGACAAAAGAACACGGATTCAGGTTCGTTGTCCTTGACCGATGACGAGGTCGGCTGGCTTTCCGCTCATCGCATCTACGCGCTGGCGATGGGTGAGGAGGCGATGATGTTGCTCAATGCGTCCGCGATCGAGGGGATATGACCGACCATTATGCCGTGATCGGCAACCCGATCGCCCATTCGAAATCGCCGGCTATCCATGCCGCCTTTGCCCGGCAGACGGGTGAAGACATCGTCTATGAGGCGATCCTGGCGCCGCTCGACGGCTTTGCGGCGACGGTGGCGGCGTTTCGCGCCGCGGGCGGCAGGGGCATGAATGTGACGCTGCCGTTCAAGCTGGAAGCGCTGGCGCTGGCGGAGAAGCCGACCGAGCGGGCGCGGCTCGCCGGCGCGGCGAATACCTTGCGCTTCGATGCGGATGGGGTGTTCGCGGACAATACCGATGGGGTGGGGTTGGTGCGGGACGTTCGCGACCGGCTTGGCCTGCCCTTGGACGGCCGGCGGGTGTTGATTCTCGGCGCTGGCGGCGCGGCACGGGGGGTGATCCTGCCGCTGCTCGACGAAAAGCCGGCGTTGCTGGCGATCGCCAACCGCAGCGTGGACAAGGCCGAGGCGCTGGCGGCGCGGTTCGCGCCGTTTGGCAAGCTGGACGCGGGCGGCTTCGAGGATTTCGCCGGTGGATGCTTCGATGTCGTGATCAATGCCACTTCGGCGGGTCTTGCCGGCCAAAAGCTTCCTTTGCCGGAAGGCGTGTTCGCGCCGGGGGCGCTGGCGTACGACATGGTCTATGGCCCGCAGGAGACGCCGTTCATGGCCCAGGCGCGGCGGCTGGGCGCGGCGCGTGTGGCCGACGGACTGGGGATGCTGGTCGAGCAGGCGGCCGAGTCGTTCTTCCTTTGGCGCGGCGTGCGGCCAAACACGGCACCGGTGCTGGCGATGCTCGCGGGCGGCTGAGAAGCATGCGTTTGCCGAATGCCAATCGGGCACGAATCGAAATCGCGAAACTCACCGGGTATGTGCTGAATCTCCACCATCCCGAGGGCAGACACAAGGCGCGGGTGTTTCGCGCTGCCTTGGGTATCGATGCCCGCGACGCAGCGTGGTTGGCCGATGCGCTGGTCGCAGCGGTTGGAGATGCGGATGCCGTGCTGCAGGCCGAAACGAAATGGGGCACAATCTGGCGTGCCGAGATGGATATCGTCCGCGGACGACGTTGCGCGAAAGTGAGAACGGTTTGGCTGTGCCGGGCGGAGGAAACCAGGCTCGTGACCTGTTTCGTGATCGGAGAATGCGATGAAGCTGCATGACGTGGTGGCCACGCTGGAAGATCTGCCGGAATTGCATTTGGCCAAAGGGCAGGTGGGTACCATCGTGGAAGAGCTCGATGCCGAGCACGTGCTCGTCGAGTTCGCTGACATCGATGGCGTGGCCTACGCGGTCGAACCATTACCCTGTCGAAAGCTGATCCAATTGCATCACCGGATGGCGTTGGCTGCGTGATGTCCAACCCTCGGTAGAATCCGCCCTTTCCTGATTCGGGAGGGCAGCGATGCAGATCGAGGATGGCGTTTTCATCGTCACCGGCGGCGCTTCCGGCTTGGGCGCGGCGACGGCGCGGCATCTGGCCGGACTGGGCGCGAAGGTGGTGATCGCCGATCCGAACCGGGCGGCGGGCGAGGCGCTCACCAGCGAGCTGGGCACCCATGCCCGCTTCGTCGCCACCGACGTGACGGACGAGGCCAGCGCCCAAGCCTGTGTGACCGCGGCGCTGGAGACGTTCGGCGCGGTGCACGGGCTGGTGGGCTGCGCGGGCATCGTGATGGGCGAGAAGACGGTGGGCAAGGAAGGAGCGCATCGGCTGGAGACTTTCCGGCGCGTGATCGAGGTCAATCTGGTCGGCGCCTTCAACATGATCCGTCTGGCCGCCGAGGCGATGGGCCGCAATGCGCCGAACGCCGAGGGCGAGCGCGGCGTGATCGTCAATACCGCCTCGGGGGCGGCTTTCGATGGGCAGATCGGCCAGGCGGCCTATGCAGCGTCGAAGGGCGGCATCGTCGGCATGACGCTGCCGATCGCGCGCGATCTGGCGCGCATGGGCATCCGCGTGATGACGATCGCGCCCGGGATCATGGAAACGCCGATGATGGCGGGCATGAGCGAAGAGGTGCGCGAGGCGCTGGGCAAGATGGTGCCGTTCCCGCCGCGGCTGGGCCGGCCCGCCGAGTTTGCGTCGCTGGTGGCCGAAATCGTGCGCAATCCTTACCTGAACGGCGAGACGATCCGGCTCGACGGCGCGATCAGAATGCAGCCGAAGTGATTCTGGACACCTCGATAAATCTGCTGCGCGGGCGAGGCTCGCGTTGCGCACTGCTCGCTCCTCGAAGCTGCGTGAAATGTCTTGCTTCTCGCTCGCTCCCGTCGCCTCTTGGCCGCGCTCGCAGCGAATCACCTGCCGCAGGCATTCCGGATGAGCGAGAGCGATAACTGCTATCACTGCGGCTTGCCGGTGCCGCCCGGCGCCGATTTCACGGTCGAGATCGACGGCCAGCCGCGCGCGATGTGCTGCGCCGGTTGCCAGGCCGTCGCGCAGGCGATCGTCGCCAATGGGCTGACCGATTATTACCGGCACCGCGATGCCTTGCCGGAAAGTCCGCGCGAGGCGCTACCCGCCGCGTTGCAGGAGCTGGGGCTGTTCGATCACCCCGAGGTGCAGAAGAATTTCGTGCGGCCGATCGGCAGCCACGAGCGCGAGGCGAGCCTGATCCTCGAAGGCATTACCTGCGCGGCCTGTGTCTGGCTCAATGAAGCGCATCTGGCGAAGCAGCCGGGTGTGACGGCGGTGGATATCAACTATGCGACGCGTCGCGCGCGGGTGCGCTGGGATGCGCGGGTGACGAAGCTTTCCACCTTGCTCGAGGCGATCCAAATGATCGGCTATCGCGCCCATCCTTACGACGCGACGAAGTCCGAGCAGCTCGCGCTGAAGGAGCGGCGCGCCGCCCAGTGGCGGTTGTTCGTCGCCGGCTTCGGCATGATGCAGGTGATGATGTATGCGGTGCCGGTGTATCTGGCCGACGTCGGCGAAGGGGGCGACATGCCCGCGCACATCGAGCGGCTGATGCGCTGGGCGAGCTTGCTGCTCACGCTTCCGGTGATGATCTATTCGGCGGCGCCTTTCTTCAACAGCGCCTGGCGGGATCTGAAATTGCGCCGCCTTGGCATGGACGTGCCGGTGGCGCTCGGCGTCGGCAGCGCGTTTTTGGCCAGCGTCTGGGCGACGCTGACGGGCGCGGGCGAGGTGTATTTCGATTCGGTGACGATGTTCGTGTTCTTCTTGCTCACCGGGCGTTATCTGGAGATGATGGCGCGCCAGAAGGCCACCCGCGGCGTCGAGGCGATGGCGCGCGCGATTCCGGCGTTCGCCGAGCGGCTGCCTCACTGGCCGGCTCTCGACGCGGAACGCGTCGCGGTGGCGCATCTGGCCGCCGGCGACGTGGTGCGCGTGAAGCCGGGCGAGACGATCCCGGGCGATGGCGTGGTCGTCGAAGGAGAGAGTAGCGCCGATGAGTCCTTGCTGACCGGAGAAAGCCGTCCGGTGGAAAAGCGCGCCGGTGATACGGTGACGGGCGGCAGCGTGAATGTCGGCAGCCCCTTGACGATCCGGCTCGAGCGGGTGGGCGAGGCGACAAGGCTCGCCTCGATCCGCCGCCTGATGGAGCAGGCCGCGGCCGAGAAGCCGGCGCTGGTGCAGACCGCCGACCGCATCGCGCAGTATTTCGTCTGGGCCTTGCTGGCGCTGGCGCTCATCACCGGGATTTACTGGTTGAATGCCGATCCCGGCCGGGCGTTGTGGATCTGCGTCGCGGTGCTGGTGGTGAGCTGCCCTTGCGCGTTGTCGCTGGCCACTCCGGCGGCATTGACGGTGGCCACCGGAGCGCTGGCGAAGACGGGTGTGCTGGTGACGCGCGGCCACGCGATCGAGACGCTGGCGCGCGCCGATCACTGGATCTTCGACAAGACCGGCACGCTCACCCTCGGCCGGCCGACGGTGGTCGATCTGCGTCTTGCCGCCGAACAGCAAGATATCGATGTCTTCGCGCAGGTGCGGGCGCTGGAACGGGCATCCGAGCATCCGCTGGCCAAGGCGCTGTGGCAAAAAATCGGCGCTGGCGAGACGGCACCCCTTGCCCGGTTGCGTGCCGTGACCGGCAAAGGGATCGAGGCGGAAGCCGCAGGGCGGCGGCTGCGCATCGGAGCTCCCGCTTTCGTCGCCGAGTTGCACGGCCAGCCATTGCCAGACGATATGGCCGACTGGCTGGCTGCCGGCGATACCGTCGTCGCGTTGGGCGGGGAGGAGGGCTGGCGGGCATGGTTTCGCGTCAGCGATGGCTTGCGTCCGGGCGCGCGCGAGGCCCTGGCGAAGTTGCGGGATTTGGGCGCCAGGCTGACAATCCTTTCCGGCGATGCGCCGGAAACGGTAGCGGCGGTGGCCCGCGAATTGGGCGTCGAGGATTGTCGGGGCAGCATGGCGCCAGAAGCGAAGCATGCCGCCGTGCGCGAAATCCAGGCCGGCGGCGCGACGGTGGCGATGGTCGGCGACGGCGTCAATGACGCGCCCGTGCTGGCGCAGGCGCATGTCTCGGTGGCGATGGGCGGCGGTACCGATCTGGCGCGCAGCCAGGCCGACGTGGTACTGCTCGGTGACGACCTCGCGCGTCTGGGCGAAGGAGTCGCGCTGGCGCGCCATACGCTGCGCATCATCCGCCAGAATCTGCTGTGGGCCTTCGCCTATAATTTCATCGCCATTCCGCTGGCGATGGCGGGTCTGATCACCCCATGGATGGCCGGCATCGGCATGTCGGCGAGCTCGCTGCTGGTGGTGCTCAACGCCTTGCGCTTGCAAAAGGGCGGGTAAGCGTGGAAAGCCTCTATCTCTTGATCCCCATTTCCGTCTTGCTGGTCTTCCTGATCGGCGCGATCTTCTGGTGGGCATTGAAAAGCGGCCAACTGGACGATCTGGAAGGGCCGGCGTATCGAGTGCTGATGGATGACGATACGCCGCAGCAGGCCCCCGCTCGTCGCAATGAAGCCACGTCATCAACTGTTGATCCAGATCAAAGCAAATGATCGCCCATTGCCCTAGAGTGGTTACGGTTTTTCCGCGATGGTAGTGGCGGAATCGGTTAGTCTCTCTGTTGGGGTTGGGGGTGCGCTTCTCGCGCACCCTTTTTTTGTGATTGACTAATAAAAAAATTGATAGCCACATCAAAATCCTTTTATTTAAGAAAAGTTGATCTGAATCAATTTCTGCAGGCCGAACTGCAGTATCCTGCGACTCGATTTTGATCCGAGTCAATTTGTCGCAGGGTTTTCGACCGTTCCGTTCCGAGAGCCTTGGCTAGGCGGCTGGGATTTCCAACAGGCTTCAAATCGGCAGCTAACGAAGAAGTTTGTTCATTCGAAGAGAGAGGTGAATCCATCATGCAAACGCAAGCGACTTACAACTACAAGGTCGTGCGCCAGTTCGCCGTGATGTCCGTCATCTGGGGCATCGTCGGCATGCTGGTCGGCGTCATCGTCGCCGCCCAGTTGGTCTGGCCGCAGTTGAACATCGCTGAATGGCTGTCTTACGGCCGCCTGCGACCGCTGCACACCAACGCGGTGATTTTCGCGTTCGGCGGCAGCGCGCTGTTCGCCACGTCCTACTACGTGGTGCAGCGCACTTGTCACACCACGTTGTTCGCGCCCGGGCTGGCGACTTTCACCTTCTGGGGCTGGCAGCTCGTGATCGTCCTGGCGGCGCTATCTCTACCGCTCGGTTTTACGAGCGGCAAGGAATACGCCGAGCTCGAGTGGCCGATCGACCTGTTGATCACCGTGATCTGGGTGGCCTATGCGATCGTCTTCTTCGGCACGATCGGCAAGCGCAAGACGCCGCATATCTACGTCGCCAACTGGTTCTATGGCGCGTTCATCATCGCCGTGGCTTACCTGCACATCTTCAACAGCGCCGAAATCCCGGTGTTCGAGGCCGGCATCCTGACGCCGAAGTCCTACTCCGCTTACGCGGGCGTGCAGGATGCAATGGTGCAATGGTGGTATGGCCACAATGCGGTGGGCTTCTTCCTGACCGCGGCCTTCCTGGGCATGATGTACTACTTCGTGCCGAAGCAGGCCGGCCGCCCGGTGTATTCCTACCGTCTTTCGGTGGTGCACTTCTGGGCGCTGATCTTCACCTACATGTGGGCCGGCCCGCACCACCTGCACTATACCGCGCTGCCCGACTGGACCCAGTCGCTCGGCATGGTGTTCTCGCTGATCCTGCTGGCGCCTTCCTGGGGTGGCATGATCAACGGCATCATGACGCTCTCGGGTGCCTGGCACAAGCTGCGTGACGACCCGATCCTGAAGTTCCTCGTCACCTCGCTGTCCTTCTACGGTATGTCGACCTTCGAAGGCCCGATGATGTCGGTGAAGACCGTCAATGCGCTGTCCCATTACACCGACTGGACCGTGGGTCACGTGCATTCGGGCGCGCTCGGCTGGGTCGGCATGGTGTCGATCGGCTCGCTGTACTACCTCATCCCGCGCCTCTTCGGCAAGACCGAAATGCATTCGGTGCGCCTAATCAACGTGCATTTCTGGCTGGCCACGCTCGGCACCGTGCTCTACATCGCCGCGCTGTGGATTTCCGGCGTTATGCAGGGTCTGATGTGGCGCGCGACCAACCCGGATGGCACGCTGACCTATGCCTTCGTCGAGTCGGTGAAGGCTTCCTATCCGTTCTGGACCATCCGTGTCGTGGGCGGCCTACTCTACCTGTCGGGCATGGTGTTGATGGCTTACAACGTGTTCAAGACGATCGCTGCGGGCCGTGCCGTCGATGATGCGCCGGTTTTGGCTCCTGCGCATGCTCACTGATTTCAAGGAGCGAAAAAGATGCTGACCCATGAACAGATCGAACGCAGCAATTTCTGGATGATTCTGTTGATCGCGATCGTGGTCGCGGTCGGCGGCATCGTCGAAATCGTCCCGCTGTTCTTCCAGGAATCCAACAACAAGCCGCTCAACGACCAGGTCAAGCCGTATGACGCGTTGCGGCTCGCGGGACGTGACATCTACATCCGCGAGGGCTGCTACAACTGCCATTCGCAGATGATCCGCCCGTTCCGCGCCGAGACCGAGCGCTATGGCCATTATTCGGTGGCGGGCGAATACGTCTATGACCATCCGTTCCAGTGGGGCTCGAAGCGCACCGGTCCGGATCTCCATCGGGTGGGTGGCCGCTACTCCGACCAGTGGCACCGCATCCACCTGCTGAATCCACGTGACGTGGTGCCCGAGTCGAACATGCCGGCCTATTTCTGGCTCGACCGTCCGCTCAAGGATCCGCACATCAGCGCGAAGATGAGCGCGTTGCGCAAGGTCGGCGTGCCCTATACCGACCAGGAGATCGCCGAAGCGCCGAAGATGCTCGAAGGCAAGACCGAGCTGGACGCGGTGATCGCCTATCTGCAGGGGTTGGGTACGGCGCTGAAACAAAGCCGCTGAGGGAATCGTCATGGACATCAACGACCTGCGTAGTCTGACCACCGTATTGGCATTCGTCATGTTCA
Organism: Rhodocyclaceae bacterium; assembly: GCA_046294935.1. GTDB lineage: Bacteria > Pseudomonadota > Gammaproteobacteria > Burkholderiales > Rhodocyclaceae > Sulfuricystis. The sequence continues at coordinate 10,095 of JBKBOI010000019.1, read as the reverse complement.
TCGCCATCGTTGCCTGGGCATGGTCTGGGCGGCAGAAGGCGGCCTTCGAGGAGGCGGCGCGTCTGCCTCTCGACGACGAAGAGCCGGACGAGGGGCGGATTGCAGGCCGTTGAGCGACTCGAAAGGATTAGCGATGAATCTGAACAACACACTCGATTTGCCCAGTTTCTGGAGCATGTTCGTTCTCGTGATCACGGCGGTGAGCGTGATCGGTTGCGGGATCTTCCTGTGGATGCAGGGATCGGCGAAGTTCAAGCCCGGCGAAGTCACTGGCCACGTCTGGGATGAAGACCTCGCCGAATACAGCAATCCTCTGCCCAACTGGTGGCGCTATCTGTTCTACATCACCGTCGTTTTTGCCATCGTCTATTTCGCGCTCTATCCCGGCTTGGGAACCTACAAGGGCGGCTTCGGCTGGTCGATGCGTGGCCAGTATGACGACGAGATGAAGAAGGCCGAGCAGACCTATGGGCCGAAATTCAATCAATTCCTCAAGCAGGACGTGATGACCGTGGCGGCCAATCCGGAAGCGCGCGAGATGGGACAGCGTTTGTTCCTGACTTACTGCGCCCAGTGCCATGGCTCGGATGCTGGTGGTGGGCCAGGCTTCCCGAACCTCAAGGATGGCGACTGGCTGTGGGGTGGCACACCTGAAAAAATCAAGGAAACCATCATCAACGGCCGTCAAGGCGTGATGACGCCGAAAGGGGTGAAGCCCGACATGGATGCCGAACAGGTGAAGGACGTGGTGCATTACGTGCGCTCGTTGTCGGGGCTTTCGCACGACTCCGCACGGGCCCAGCGCGGCGCAGAGCTGTTCCCGGTCGCCTGCGCGGCCTGTCATGGGCCTGACGCCAAGGGTAACCCCGAGGCGGGCTATCCGAACCTGACCGACAAGGTCTGGCTGCATGGTTCCTCCGAGGCCAAGCAGATCGAGATCGTCACCAAGGGCATGCAAAACCAGATGCCGGCTTTCGGTGAGTTCCTCGGTGAGGCCAAGGTGCATCTGCTCACGGCCTATGTCTGGGGGCTGGGCGGTGGACAGAAGCCTGCCCCTGAAACGCCTGCCGTCGCTGCGACTGAGCAGCCTGCCACGGCACCTGCCGAAGAAGAAAAGAAGTAAGCGAAACGCTTTGGTTCTCGTCGGGCCCCTCTTTTGCGAGGGGCGCATTGGAACGAGGATTGCATCGAACCATGGCGCGCATAGGGGGTGCGCGCCATGGCCGATTCATGTTCGGATGGTATTTTTTTACGGATTGTCATGACTGAGAACTCTTCCCCCAAAGCTGCGTCAGCGACACAAGAAGAAGTCGTCACCCTTTACAAGAAGCACAAAAAAATCCACCCGCGTAGCGTCAAAGGACGCTTCGCCACATGGCGCTGGATATTCGTCTGGCTCACGCAAATCATTTTCTACGGCCTGCCTTGGCTGCCTTGGGGTGATCGCCCAGCGGTGCTGTTCGATCTCGTCCATCGCAAGTTCTATCTCTTCGGTCTGGTGCTGTGGCCACAGGACGTGTTTTTTCTGGCCATTCTGCTGATCATCTCGGCGTATGCGCTGTTCCTGTTCACCGCCGTGGCCGGACGCCTCTGGTGCGGCTATGCCTGTCCGCAGACGGTCTACACGGAAATTTTCATGTGGATCGAAAAGCTGATCGAGGGCGAGCGGCCGGCGCGAGTCAAACTCGATGCGGCGCCGATGGATGCGCGCAAATTCCGCCTGCGAGCGACGAAATATGCGCTGTGGGTGTTGTTCGCGTGGTGGACCGGCTTCACCTTCGTCGGCTACTTCACGCCAATCCGTGAGCTCTGGCCAGCCTTCTGGAGCTGGAACCTCGGCCCATGGGAAACCTTCTGGATCTTCTTCTACGGCGCATTCACCTACGTTTTCGCTGGGCACCTGCGCGAGCAGGTTTGTCTCTACATGTGCCCCTATGCGCGCTTCCAGAGCGTGATGTTCGATCCGGATACCTTGGTCATCACGTACGACACCGAACGTGGCGAACCACGTGGCGCACGCCGCAAAGGCGTCGATCCGAGAAGCATCGGCAAAGGAGACTGCATCGACTGCGGCATCTGTGTCCAGGTCTGCCCTACTGGCATCGACATCCGTAATGGGCTGCAGTACGAATGTATCGGTTGCGCCGCCTGCATCGATGGCTGCGATGAGGTGATGGACAAGATGGGTTATCCGCGGGGGTTGATCCGCTATACCACCGAGCACGCGATGGAGCTGCATTGGGGGAGAAAAGAGATCCTGCGCCATGTCTTCCGTCCGCGCATCATCGTCTATACGGTCATCCTGCTGGCCTTCGTTTCCGGACTTGCCTGGGGGCTGTGGCACAAGGCCGACCTGCGTGTGGACGTGATCCGGGACCGTGGCGTGCTGGCACGCGAGGTGGAAGGCATGATCGAAAACGTCTATAGCCTGCAGGTGATGAACGTGTCGGAAAAGCCGCGTCGCTATGCCCTGTCGGTCAGTGGCATCGAGGGCATCGAGCTTGCCGGTAGCCAGGAAATCGAAGTGCCAGCGGCTTCTACGCGTACCTTCTCCTATCCGGTGCGTGTGCCGCCGGACGCGGCAAAAAAAGGCTCCCACACCATTTATTTCGATGTCCGCTCTCTCGACGACGAGCAGGTGAAAGTGCGTGAGAAAACGACCTTCCTCATGCCTTGAAGCGACGGGTAAAGACGTGATGCGCGTGACGACGACTGTCAAAGCCAGATCGAGACCTTGGTATCGGGAACCCTGGCCATGGCTGCTGATGGTGGGCCCATTCGTGGTGATCGTCGCCGGCGTGACGACTGCCTGGTTGGCCGTTCGCACCAGCGATGGTCTGGTCACCGAGAATTATTATCAGGAGGGCTTGCGCGCTGGCGAGACGGTGGCGAGAAGTCAGCGTGCGGCTCAGCTCGGCATCACGGCGCGATTGCACCTGGCCGGGCAGGGGGTGACGGTACGGCTCGCGGGAAAAGATCCGGCGTTTGCCGCGCCCACCCGGATCGAATTGGCATTATCCCACCCCACCCGTGCCGGCCTCGATCGCAAGGCCCGGCTGACGCGGCAAGGCGAGATTTACCGCGGCGAAATCGAATTGCCGGCTGCGGGTCATTGGTTGGTGCTGATCGAAGATGAAGAAAGGACCTGGCGCCTGATGGGCAGCCTCATCTTGCCCGCCTCTGGAGAGGTGAGCATCGGTGAAGAGTGAGTCGTTCCCCAAATAGAGAGACTGAAAGGTTTTTGTAACCAGTAAAGGGAGAACTCACATGCAAGCGTTGAAAGAATTGTTTACTTCCGACATCGGTCTGCTGAGTGTGTTTACCGTCGGTTTTGCGACGGCGATGATCATCTTTCTCTACAACTTCTTCAAGAAGCACATGGAGGAAGACGCCGGCAAATCCGGCAAGTGATCGTCCGTCGCGGTTGTGCGCCCAGGCATCTTGCCTGGGCCGTGCGCGCGCGCCGCCCTGCGGGGAGCGGATCAGCGGGGGAGGGGCGGGGGGCCTTCGTCATGAGATGGCCCGACGCCAATCGGCGGCGGCGCGAGATTGACGATACGGCTGAACAGGTCGCGGAATTCATGCTCGGGCTTGGCGTCGAAACGTGGATCCTTGCCGAGGAAGGCAGCCGTGATCTCGATCCAGTCATCGGCAGTCAGATATTTTTTTGCCAACGGGATGATCGTCCGTTCTTCGATCAGCATGTGCTGGCGTGCTGCCTCGGTATGCGCCTCGACCGCCGCCACGAAGGCTTCCATGCTGCCAGGCACGCCGGCTTCGACCTGACCCAGCAACTGTTCGAGCTGCTGGACGTGCGCGGCGCTTTCCGCATGCTGCCGCTCCAAAAGCGTAATGGTAGCGTCGGCTTCGTGCGTGCGCTCTTTCAGACGGGCGAAGAGCAGGGCTTCTTCACGCGGGTCATGCAGCCGTCGTGAAAAGGCATCCATGTAGTAGAGCATCGCCCAGAGCAGCTTGAAATCGAGCTGCGAGCCTTTTTCGTGTGCTTCGCGCACGAGGAAATGCAGCCCATGCAGCACCGCACCCAGCGAGCGATGTTCGTCGTGAATGATGGCCAGCGCGCGATTCTGCATGACGAGATTTCAGCGGTAAACGAGCACCGGGATCTTCGAGTGGGTGAGCACCTTCTGGGTTTCCGAGCCGAGCAGCAGCGCGCCCAGGCCGCGCCGCCCATGTGAGGCCATGAAGATCAGATCGCAGCCGGAGGCTTCGGCGGTCTCGATGATCGCCTCATAGGGAATGTCACTGGTTTTGCTGACGGTGGCGCATTCGACGCTTGCCGCGGCAGCGAGCCGGGCGCACTGGTCGAGGATCTCTTGCGCCTGTTGATCGGCCATTTGGGCGAATTTCTCAGGCGTGGTGGGATCGATCAACGCGCCTTCGCCATAGAAGGCGACCGGATACTCGGGTTTGGCGTAGAAGAAAGTGATGCGTGCGCCGGACTCCTTCGCGAACTCGACGGCGCGCTCGACCGCTTGCTGAGACAATCGCGAACCATCGGTCGGGACGAGTAAGTGCTTGAACATGACGTGCCTCCAGCAAAGCAATTTCGCCAGCTGGATCATAGCGCATCGGTTATCATTGTGGCTTGAATCTTGGCCGCGAATAGCCAGCCTCATGGAAGGTTTCGTGGCGTTCGGATACAAATATGAAATGCGTGGATGATTTCCGCCTGCGTCTGGGCAAGCACGAGCTGGTGCCCATCGTGATCGGCGGCATGGGTGTGGACATCTCGACGAGCGAGCTCGCGCTCGAGGCGGCACGGCTGGGTGGGGTTGGACATATTTCCGATGCGATGGTGCCGACCGTCTCCGACCGGCGTTACAACACCAAATACGTCAAGGACAAGCTGCGTCAGTACAAATACAACGTCGCCAACAGCAACAAGGCGGACGTGCAGTTCGATCTCGCGCTACTCGCCGAAGCGACCGAGGCGCACGTGCGCCACACGATGGAGCGCAAGCGCGGCGAAGGGTTGATCTTCATCAACTGCATGGAAAAGCTGACGATGAATGCGCCGAAGGAAACGCTGCGCGTGCGCCTGCGTTCGGCGCTCGATGCCGGTATCGACGGCATCACGCTCGCCGCCGGGCTTCACCTCGGGTCCTTCGCGCTGATCGAGGATCATCCGCGTTTCCGAGACGCGAAGCTCGGCATCATCGTCTCGAGCTTGCGTGCCTTGCAGCTGTTCATCAAGAAGAGCGCGCGCACCCAGCGGCTGCCGGATTACGTCGTCGTCGAAGGGCCGTTGGCCGGCGGCCACCTCGGCTTCGGCATGGACTGGGCGGAATACGATCTGGCGACCATCGTCGCCGAGATTCGCGCCTGGCTGGAGGCCGAGCGGCTCGCGATTCCCTTGATTCCCGCCGGGGGCATCTTCACGGGGAGCGATGCGGTGGCTTTCCTCGAAAGTGGCGCCGCGGCAGTGCAGGTGGCGACCCGCTTCACCGTCACGAAGGAGTGCGGGTTGCCTGACGACGTCAAGCAGGAGTATTTCAAGGCCGACGAGGACGACATCGAGGTCAACATGATTTCGCCGACCGGCTATCCGATGCGCATGCTGAAGAACAGCCCGGCGATCGGCGACGGCATCCGTCCCAACTGTGAAGCCTATGGCTATCTGCTCGATGCCCACGGCCGTTGCGCATACATCGATGCCTACAACCGCGAGGTCGCCGCGCATCCGGGCGCGAAGAAGATCCACGTCTGGGACAAGACCTGTCTTTGCACCCAGATGCGCAACTTCGACCTGTGGACGTGCGGCCATACCACCTATCGGCTCAAGGAGACTTCACGGCGCAAGCCGGATGGCAGCTGGCAGTTGCTGACCGCAGAGCACGTCTTCAACGATTATCGCTACAGCAAGGACGGCGCGATCGCCCTGCCGCCGGAAGAGAACTCCGTGTAGTCCAGGCGGTATCTTTTGACCATCGTCAAGGCAGCAGTGCCGGCCAGTCGAGAGAATGGCCACTGTCGGCCGACACAGTGAGAGACAGATGCCTACCCTGACAGAGCCCTTACGTCATCACCATCAGCATTGTGACGATTTGTTCGTCGCTACGGAAAACGCCGTTCGCGCAGGCGAGTGGACGCTCGCCGGCCCCTCCTTGTCCTCCTTCCTGAACGCAATGGAGACGCACTTTGCGGCGGAGGAGGAAACGTTGTTCCCAGCCTTCGAAGCAGCTTCCGGGATGAGCATGGGGCCGACGCAGGTGATGCGGCACGAACATGCGCAAATGCGAGAGCTGTTCAAACAGATGCGTGAAGCCATCACCGACCGCGACGCTGCCGCCTATGCCAGTGCGGCCGATACCTTGCTGGTGATGATGCAGCAACACAACATGAAGGAAGAGAACATCCTCTATCCGATGTGCGATCGTCATCTGGGGGCGGAAGCAGCGACGCTGGGATTACGGCTGCACGAGCGGCTGGAAACGTCATGAACGTCGTTGGTCAGGCCTGGCGCATCATCGATGGCCGGGAAATGCAGCCGCCCGAGCCGCTCGAAAGAACGCTCGAAGCGCTCGACGCTTTGCCGACCGGCGAAGAATTGCTGCTGCTGCTCTATTGCCACCCACTGCCGCTGTTCAACATCCTGCGCAATCACGGTTTCGTCTGGGAGGAGCAAATCCTCGAAGACGGCACGCACGAAATCCGCATCCGGCACGCTTGAGGCCGATCGAGGAGAGGACGCATGCACCCTCAGCTTTCCTTCGATCAGGCGCCGCCGATCGACGTGCCGTTCCGCTTCTTTCTGACCGCGCCGCCGTTCGGTATCGCGGCCGGGATGTTGCTGGCGATCGTCGGCGGGGACATGTTCGCTTCGCGCTGGATGCCCGCTGCGCTGGCGGGCACCCATCTGTTGGTGCTCGGCTTCATGCTGCAGGCGATGTGCGGCGCGCTGCTGCAGTTTCTGCCGGTGGCCGCGGGCGCGAACGTCTGGCGGCCGCGCTGGGTGGCCGGGTTGCTGCATCCGTTGCTGATCGTCTCGGCCGTGCTGCTGGTCGCTGCCTTCCTGACCCAGCATACGGCACTCTTCCTGGCGGCAGCCCACGGTCTGGGGCTGGCGCTGGGCTTCTTCGTCGTCGTGGTGGGCATCGCGCTGTGGCGCACGCCGGCGCGCGGCGCGACCGTCGTGGCGTTGCGCATCGCCGTGCTCGGTCTCGTGGTGACGGCAAGCCTCGGCATCCTGCTCGCCACGGGTTTGGCTCGGGGAAGCGAATGGCCGCTGTTGGCGCTTGCCGACCTGCATGCCGCCTGGGGGCTGGGCGGCTGGGCGCTGATCCTGCTGGCCGGCGTGTCCTATTACGTGGTGCCGATGTTCCAGCTCACACCCGCCTATCCCGCTTGGCTGGCACGCAGTTTTCCGCCGTTGCTCCTCGCGGTGCTTCTGGCCTGGTCGCTGTCGTTCGATCCGGCGGCGCCGGAGAGGCTACAGGCGGCATTCATCGGCGGGGTTGGGATGAGCAGCGTGTTCGCCTTGGGCACGCTTAGCCTCCAGCAGCGCCGGCGCCGCAAGGTCAATGATGCCACGTTCCTGTTTTTCCGCACCGCGATGCTGGCCTTGCTGGCGGTGCTCGCCTCGGTGCTGCTACTCTCCTTGCTGCCTGCAGTGCAGCATGATCCACGCGGGGCAATCTGGATTGGCCTCTTGGCGATCGTCGGCGTGTTCGTCTCGGCGATCAACGGCATGCTCTACAAGATCGTGCCGTTCCTGAACTGGCTGCATCTGTCGAATCTGTGTGGGATGCGCGCCATGCCGCCGACGATGCACCAGATGATCCCGGAAAAGCGCATGCGTGGACAGTTCTTCCTGCATCTGGTGGCCCTGACGATGCTGCTCGCCGCGGTCTGGTGGCCGTGGCTGGCGCGACCGGCCGGGCTGTTGTTCGCGGCGTCCTGCGCCTTCCTGGGCTACAACCTGCTGGGCGCGGTAGCCGTTTATCGCGGCTTCAAAGCTCGTATTCGCGCAGACGCTTCAGATTGCCGATCTTGATCTGCTTGCCGTGCATCTCGATCAGCCGGGCTTCGGAGAGATCGTGCAGGATGCGCGAGAGGGTTTCCGGCGTCAGGTTGAGGCGCGAGGCGATGACCTGCTTCGAGGTCGGCAGGGTGATCTCGATGCCGCCCTCACATTGCTCGTTCGGGCAATGCTGCAGCAGATAGCCGATCACGCGTTGAGTGCTGGAGCGCAAGGAATATGTTTCGACGTCATGGATCAGCGCATGCAGGCGCATGGCCATGCCGGTGAGCATCCGGCGCGCGAAAGACGGATCGGTCTCCAGCAGTTCGAAGATCGCGTCGCGCGGGACGTAGACCAGCAAGGAGTCGGCCAGCGCCTGGGCGAAGACCGGATAGGGAAGCTGGGCGAAAACGGCGGCTTCGCCAAAGCTCTGGCGGGGGCCGAGGATTTCGACGACCTTTTCGTTGCCGCTCGATGATGGGAAGGCGAGCTTGACCTGGCCGAAGACGATGAAATAGAAGCCGTGAGCGATGTCGCCCCGCTGGAACAGCATTTCCCCCTTGGGCAAGCGCTTGCTGCGGGCGTGCGCGGCGAGGTGGGCGATCTGTTCGGCCGAGAGCTCCTGGAACAGCGGCAGACGGGCGAGCAGCGCCGGGATGTCGATGCGGGTGTCGTGGGTTTCCTGGATGGACATTTCGGATACTCTCTGGTCAGGCGCGCCGCTCCGAGAGCAGCTTTTTCAGCCCCGCGACATCGAGAATGCGGATGTGCTTCTGGTGCACCGCGATCAGCCCCTCTTCCTGGAAGCGGGAAAAGGCGCGGCTGACGGTTTCGAGCTTGAGGCCCAGATAGGAGCCGATCTCGTTGCGGGTCATGCGCAGGTTGAATTCGGTCGGCGAGTAGCCGCGCGCGGTGAAGCGCTGCGACAGGTTGAGCAGGAAAGCGGCCAGCCGTTCCTCGGCGCGCATGATGCCCAATAGCATCATCACGCCGTGATCGCGCACGATCTCGCGGCTCATCACCTTGTGGAAGTGGTGCTGCAGCGCGCCGATCGAGCGGGAGTAGTTTTCGAGGTCGGCGAATGGAATGACGCAGACCTCGCTGTCTTCGAGCGCAACGGCATTGCAGGAGTGTCTTTCGCTGCCGATGCCGTCGAGACCGAGGATCTCGCCGGCCATCTGGAAGCCGGTGACCTGTTCGCGACCATCCTCGAGCAGCACGTCGGTCTTGAAAAAACCGGTCTTGACGGCATAGATCGCTTCGAAGGGGTCGCCGCTGCGAAACAGGTGCTGGCCGCGCAGGATGCGGCGCCGCAACGTGACGAGCTCGTCGAGCTGGCCCATTTCCTGTTCCGAGAGCCCAACCGGCAGGCACAGCTCGCGCAGGTTGCATTGCGAGCAGGCTTCACGCAATGCCGGGACCGAGAGATGGGCTAGTTTGGCCGGCATGGCACGTCAATCCGCGGTGCTTTGATCTGCGTCAACGTGGGGCGGGCACGCTTGCTGCATCCTTTAGCCCTCATCCGGTCGGGGAACGTCCTGGCTGCGCATGGTATTTTCATCGCATCGTGACCGCGTTTATTGCTGCAAGTCGTGAGCCATTATCAGGAACTGATTTTCGATCCGCAGGTCATCCGTCGTTTCGACGTCAGCGGCCCGCGTTACACCTCCTATCCGACCGCCGATCGCTTCGTCGAAGCCTTCGATGCCGCTGCCTACCGCGCCTGGCTCGGGAAGCGCACGATCGGCGGGATCGGCAGGCCGCTTTCATTATACTTTCACATCCCTTTCTGCAATACGATCTGCTACTACTGCGCCTGCAACAAGATC
>JBKBOI010000019.1:0-275 GCA_046294935.1 Rhodocyclaceae bacterium | reverse complement strand
ATCACGGGCGTTCGGCGAAGTATCTGAAATATCTCGGCAAGGAGCTGGCGCTGCAGTCGGCGGCGCTCGATGGCCCGCACGACGTGGTGCAGCTGCACTGGGGCGGTGGCACGCCGACCTTCCTCTCGCACGACGAGATGCGCCGCCTGATGGAAATGACGCAGAAGCATTTCCGCCTGCTGCCGGAGGGCGAATATTCGATCGAGGTCGACCCGCGCAAGGTCGATCGGGATACCGTGAAGCTGCTCGCCGAGCTCGGCTTCAACCGCATGAGC
>JBKBOI010000018.1:0-18983 GCA_046294935.1 Rhodocyclaceae bacterium | reverse complement strand
GCGAGGTTGGCCTTGCGCTCCGTCTGGGCAAGCCGCGCATGGGCGATCTCGTCATCGGCCGGCGATTCGACCATCGTCATGATGTCGAGCGTGACGCCGAAACTCTTGGCCAGCTGGATGGCGATTTCCTCCGGCGCGTGGCTGAACTCGCTGCCGTCGGTGGCGAGCAGCAGGCGCTGGCGGCGGAAACCATCGGGCAAGATGCCCTGATTGCATTCGTCGAAGATGCGCGTCTTGCAGGTGCGACAGACGTTCGGGTCGAGCGTCCAGTAGAGCGCGCCGGTGACGTTGGTCATCACCGGGAAGAAGGCGCCGGGGCCGATCTGGTCGAGGTAGCCACCTTGGCGCAACAGCTTCATGTTGGTCTGGTTGAGCCGATAGAAATACAGCCCGCCGCCCAGCCGACGGCGGCGGCGGGCTTCCTGGGCGAGCACTTCCGCGCCGGCGATGTCGAGATAGGAAAGCCCCGAGCAGGTAAGCAGCACCGATTTGTGCAACGGGTTGTCCTCGTCGATCTGTTGCAGCACCTGCTGCACGTAGCTCGCGGCACCGAAATAGAGCGAGCCGGTGACGCGCAGGATACGAAGCTGCGGGCATTCGGGCCGCCCCTTGGCGCGCACGAAGTGGTATGCGCCTTTCTCGGGCGCTGGCACCACCGGGATCATCTCCGGCTTCGAGGTGCGGTAGAGGAACATCAGGAGCGATAGGAAGACACCGAGAAAGATGCCGGCTTCGAGATTGACGAGGGTGCCGACCAGCGTGGTGGCGAGTATCGCGGATTCGGCCTTGCTGGTATGCCAGATGTGGCGGATGTGGTGAAAATCGATCAATCCCCAGGCGACGAGGAACAGGATGCCGGCCATCGCCGCGGTGGGAAGATAGGCGGCGAGTGGCGCGACGAGCAGCACAATGACTACCAGGAAGCCCGAGGCGAACACCGAGGCGAGCGGGGTCTTCGCGCCGGCCTCGTAGTTGACGCCACTGCGGTTGAACGAGCCGGAAGATGCATAGGCCGAGAAGAAACTGCCGACGATGTTCGATAGGCCCTGGCCGATGAACTCCTGGTTGCCGTCGATGCGCTGCTCGGAGCGCACGGCGATCGCGCGCGCGATCGAGACGGCCTCGGTGAGCGCCAGCATGGTGATCACCAGCGCTGGCGCGAAGGTGGCCTTGAGCGCGGCGGGCGAGAAGTCGGGTAGCGACAAAGGTGGCAAGCCGCCGGGCAGCGCGCCGACGGTCCTGATGCCTGTCGCCTCCTGTCCTTGCCACAGGTTGAGCGCCTCGGCAAAAAGGGAGCCGACGATCATCGCCGCGATCATGTAGGGGACCTTCTTGAAGTATTTCTTGGTCAGGATGCCGGTCGTCAGCGTGACGAGGCTCACTGCCAGCACCCAGGGGTTGATGGCGAAGAACTGCAAGAAAAGCTGATGCAGGATTTCGTAGAACGGCGTGCCGCGCGGGATCGGGATGCCGAAGAAGTTCTTCACCTGGCTGGCCGCGATCAAAATCGCCGCGCCAGCGGTGAAGCCGATCACCACGGTGTGCGAGATGAAATTGACCAGGGCGCCCAGTCGGGCCACGCCCAGGATCAGCTGGAAGACGCCGACCAGGAAGGTGAGCGTGAGCACCAACTGGATGTATTGCGGCGAGCCGGGTTCCGCGGTATGAGAGAGCGCCGCGAAGACCGCGATCGAAATCGCCGTCGTCGGCCCGGAAACGAGGTGCCATGAGGAGCCGAACAGCGCGGCGATCACTGCCGGCACCATCGCGGCGTAGAGACCGTATTGGGGCGGAAGGCCCGCGATGATCGCAAAGGCGACGCCTTGCGGCAGCACGATCAGCGCGCCCGTCAAGCCGGCGAGTAGGTCGTCGCGGATGGTCTTGCGGGTGACCTGTGGCCACCAGTACAGGAAAGGAAGGAACCGGGCGAGACGGGCGCGTGAAACAGGCACGGGAGAGGGCGTGGGAGGAACGGCGGAGGACATGAATATTAGCAGATGCAGATAATTCGTCGGCGATGAGCGGGTGACCTGCCCCGGTGGTGGGATGGGCTGGCGGCATGAAGAGGAAAAGTCCGTGAGACAACGGCTTCCGTGGGATGAAACAGGCCAGCCGGTTTCATCTCGATGGGTGGTTTCTCGATCATGAATGTAAGGGTGCGCTCGTGAAGGCAACGTCAAAGAATGGCGTCGCCGCTCCGTGAAGAAAATTCCACTTCCGCCATAAATCCACCTTCTGGGCGGTTCCCCAACTGGAGTCCAAATCCTGCCACCTCGCAAATGCGTTTGACGAGCGCCAGACCGATGCCTGCCCCCTGGCTTTCGGGGCCACGCCAGTGGCGCTGGCAGGCGACGGCGAGCGCGTCTTCCGTCATGCCCGGGCCATCGTCGGTGATGAGCAGGTGGGCCGGATTCAGCTCGACATCGACGCGCGATCGGGCGTGGGCACAGGCATTGCGCAACAGATTTCCGAACAGGATGATGAACAGGGGCTCCGCGAGCCGCAGACGAACCGAATCGGCGGTAGCCAGCCTGACCGTGAGGTGGCGCCCCTGACAGAGGGAGGTCAGTCGCTCCGCGGTTTCCCGCGCCAGCTCGGCCGCCTCGCAACGCCCGCTGGCCGTCTCCTCGCGGGCCAGGAGCAGCAGGGCTTCGACCAATTCCGCCATACGTCGCGCCGCGCGCTCGATGCGCTGGGCGCGTTCGCGCGCGGCGGCCGGAAGCGTCGGGTCGCCGGCCAACAGCTCGGCGGCGCCGCGGATCACGGCAAGCGGCGTGCGTAGCTCGTGACTGGCGTCGGCAGTGAAGGCGCGCTCGCGGGCGACGAATTCACGGAGCCGCGCGGCGTAGTGCTCGAAGGCGTTTGCCAGCTTCGACAATTCGTCGTCGGGTGCGCCGGGATGGGAAAGCCGGGGTGGATTCTCCGGGTCGGCCCGGCTGATGGCTGCGGAAAGCTCCGACAACGGGGAAAGCGCTCTGCCCGCCAGCCACCAGGCGCCCAGGAACACGATCATGACGACGCCCATCGCGCCGCCGGCGAGCCAGGCGAAGAAGCGTGCCTCGCGGCGCTTCTGGCGCGTCTCGTCGAACAGGATCACATAGCGCCAGCCGGCGCGCTCTTCGATGGCGACGCGATAGGGGATGCCGTCGAGCTCGATCTCATGGCGGCCCGGTGGCAAGGGTCGGATGCTTTCCGGCAAGCGGATGTCGAGCTCGCCGAGCGGCGCCACGTAGCCGCGCAGACCGACGGTGGCTGGCGGCAGCGAGGCCGGATTGCGTTCGTGGCGCGCGATGTAGTCTTCGATCTCGGCGGCGAGTGTCTGGTCCATCAGGCGTTGCGCCACGTCGTGGGCGCCGTAGGCGATCGCCAGCGTCAGCAGCATCACCACCAGGGCGCCGAGGCCGGCGAAGGCGGCCGCCAGCCGCGCGCGCAGGCTAAACCGTCGGGACATCGTCGGGCGCCACGAGGCGCCAGCCGACGCCGCGCACGGTTTCGAGCAAGGTCGGCTCGCCTGTCTGCTCGATGGCCTGGCGCAACTGATGCAGATGGCTGCGCAGCGCGTCGGAGGGCGGTGGCGCACCACCCCAGAGAAGACGCTCGAGCTCGCCGCGACGAACCACTCGCGGACTGGCGCGCATCAAGGTTTCGAGGATCTTGAGCGGGATCGGCGCAAGCTCGATGACCCGTTTCCCCCTCGCCACCCGGCGGCTCGCGGCATCGAAGACGAGATCGGCGACTTTCAGCCGTCCTTGGCCAACCAGCGAGCGGGCGCGACGGACGAGGGCGAGCAGGCGCACTTCGAGTTCGGCCAACGCAAAAGGCTTGACCAGATAATCATCGGCGCCGGCGGTCAGCCCCGCGATACGATCCTCGACCGTGTCGCGCGCCGAGAGCACCAGCACCGGCGTGGCACGGCCTACGTCCTCGCGCAGACGGCGCAGCAATTCCAGTCCGTCGAGGGCGGGCAGGATCAGGTCGAGGACGATCGCGTCGAAATTCTCGGTGGCGGCCAGATGCAGGCCGGTCTTGCCATCGGCGGCGGCATCGACGAAGTGACCGCGCTGCGATAAGTGGTCGACGAGGTTGGCGGCGAGGTCGGGGTCATCCTCGATCACCAGCAATTTCAGTGGCGGCCTGGGCATGCCGCGATTATCGCTCGCCTCCATCCGGAAAGCAGAAAGTCGGCGCTGGCCGGACGGCACTTTTAGCGCACGGCGAGCACCGGCCGGTCGGAAAAGCCGATCACCCGTTCGGCGACGGAGCCCATCAGCAGACGGTCGATGCCGGTGCGCCCATGCGTGCCGATGACGATGAGCGCCGCATTTTCGTGTCGCGCCTGATCGACGATCACCTGCTCGGGGCGGCCCATATCGACCACGCCCTTGACTGCCACCGGGCCACCCCGCAATGCCGTTTCTACCCGCTCGATGATGGCGATGGCTTCACGCCGCCTCTCCTCGGTCTGGCTTGGCGACACCGCCGAGACGACCACGAGCCGCCGTCCGAGCCGTTCGGCGAGTTTCGCCGCATACGAGGTGGCGGCATCGCCATGGCGCGAGCCATCGGTCGCGGCAAGGATCGGTCCGTCGGTGAGGTGGGCGTCCCGCGGGCAGGTCAGCACCGGGCAACTGGCATGGCCGATCACCTTGGCCGTGGCGTCGCCGATCAGATCGCGTGCCAGCCCCCGTTTGCCGCGTCTGCCGATGACGATCAGGTCGGCGCGCGCTTCCTCGGCTGCTTCGACGATGCCGCGATAAGGATCGTCGGCTTCGACCACCAGACGATTGCGCGCAGCCGCGGTGACCATCGCCAACCCCGCGGATGCAGCGGCTTCGGCATTGGCCAGCGCAGCGGCGCGCAGTTCGGGCACTGCGGTGGCGTATTCGGGATTGACCACGGCCACCGAAACGACCAGCAACTCTGCACCAGTGGCTTGGGCGAGCGCATCGGCAGTCCTCAAGGCGCCACTGCTGTAATCCGAGCCATCGGTGGCGACGAGCAAGCGTGACAAGCGTACGGCCGGTTCGAGCGTCGCGACGGCCGGAGCGAGACGGGCCATGCTCGCTTCGAGTTCGCGTTGCTGCTCGGCCTTGCGATGCTCGGCCATGCCGCGCGTGAGCGAAGTGAGCACGGTCACCGCGCCGAGGATCAAGGCCACGGCGAGCACGGAATCGCCCAAGGTCTTCAGGGTGCCGACGGTCTCGTGATCGAGCGGGGCGATCATGCCGAGCGCCGAGAGATAGCCGGGGATGTAGAAGAAGCGCGAGAACAGCACGGTGAGCATGATCACCGCCATCACCAGCTTGACCTGGTAATCCTTGACGTAGGTCGTGCCGATCGCGCCGAGCTGGATGCCGAACAAGGAACCGAGCAGGATCAGCATCGCCAGCCGGATGTCGACCGCGCCTTCGAGGCCGTAGAAGATCGTCCCGCCCAAGCCCATCACGAAGGCGATCACGAGCTCGGTGGCCGAGGCCATGATCGCCGGCACGCCGAGCAGATAGATCATCGCCGGCACGCCGATGAAGCCGCCCACCGCGATGGTGGCGGCGAGCATGCCAGTGGCAAAGCCGATCGGCAGGATGAACAACAGGGAGACGCGCGTGCCGATGGCCTTGAAATGGATCATCGTGCCGGGAATCTCGATCGATTGGATCCACCGCGCGAGCTTGGGCGTCTCGCTGGGCAGGTCATGGCCGAGCGTCTTGAGCCGGCGATAGTCGCGTAGCACGTAGCCGCCGACGATGGCCAGCACGACGATGAACACCACCGAGACGTAAAGATCGGTGCCTGCCGCGCCGAAGCTTCGCTTGATCGAAGTCATGACGTGTTTGCCGGTGAGCATGCCGGCCTCGGCGACGATGCCGAGGATCGCGCCCAGCTTGACATCGACCTGGCCGTATTTGTGGCGTTTCATCGCCCCGACCAGTGCCTTCGGAAACTTGTGACAGATGTTCGAGGCGACGGCGACCATCGCCGGCGCCCCCAGCGACATCATCGCCGGCGTGAGGACGAAAGCGCCGCCGGAACCGATGAAGCCGGAGACCATGCCGCCGATGAAGCCGATCAAGACCAAGAGGAAAACCGTCGCGGCATTCAGTTCGATGAATTGCACTTCAGGCATGATTCACTCCTGACCCGCCGCTTGCGGCGCCTTGGGCTTGCTGGCCGCCTTGAGCCCCATCGCTTCCCAAAACAGGCCGGTGAAGGCGCCATGCGTGAAGGAAATGGCAAAGGCGATCACGATCGGTACCACCACCAGCCAAGGCTTCTGCGGCGTCTCGCGCGCCATCTGGATCACGGCGTCCGCCTCGACGAACAGGGTGGCATAGAGCAATGCCGTGATGCACCCCCAGAAGATCGTTTTGCTCCACAGGCGCTTGTCGTGTGTCATCGACATCCTCCTTCATCGCAGAATTGGTCTGTCTGATTGCTGGATAAGGACGCTTTAGCCAACCATCCGGACGGGATGGGTAATATCACCGGCTTCGTGAAGACAATGTGAAAACGCCGGGAACGCCCATGACCGACCTCGACCGTATTTCCCGTTTCTTGCCCTTCTTGCGCTGGCTGCCTTATGGCGGGGACAAGTTGCGCGCCGATTTCCTGGCTGGACTCACCGTCGCCCTGGTGCTCGTGCCGCAATCGATGGCTTATGCCCAGCTCGCCGGTCTGCCGGCGTACTACGGTCTGTATGCCGCCTTTCTGCCGGTGGCGGTGGCGGCGCTGTTCGGCTCCTCGCACCAGCTCGCCACCGGGCCGGTGGCGGTGGTCTCGCTGCTCACGGCCTCCTCGCTCGCTCCTTTCGCTGCGCCGGGCTCGGAGCAGTTCGTCGCGCTGGCGATCATGCTCGCGTTGCTCGTCGGCATCGTGCAGTTGGCGTTGGGCGCGTTCAAGCTGGGGGTCGTCGTCAATTTCCTCTCGCATCCGGTGATCGTCGGCTTCACCAACGCGGCGGCGATCATCATCGGCCTGTCGCAGTTGAACAAGCTGTTCGGCGTGCCGATGGGCCGTTCGGAGTCTTTCCTCACCGACATCTGGGGCGTGCTGCAATCGTTGCCCGATACCCATTGGCCGACGCTGGCGATGGGTCTGATGTCGCTGGCGATCATCTGGGGTTTTCGCCGTTTCGCGCCGAAACTACCTGGTGTGCTGATCGCAGTGGCCGTCGCGACGGTAATTTCCTGGCAGATCGGCTATGAGAAGACCGCCGCCGTGCCGACCGGATCGATCGAGGAAATGGAGGTGCGCAGCCTGATCGACGCCTACCGGCAAACCGAGACGCGCATCGCGGAACTCAATGCGGCGCTGGTCGAAAAGAGTGGGGCGCTCAAGGCGCTCGGCAAGGGCAGCGCCCGCGAGCGCGCCGAGCTGAATTACGAGATCGAGCTCCTCAAGCTCCAGATCAAGGACCGCGAGGACGAGAACCGCCGACGCACGCGCGCCTTGCGCGCCTTCGTCTTCGAGCGCGTCGAGACGGCCGAGGGGGCGGCGAGGTTCTATCCGGTCGGCAAGATGCCGGCCGATCTCGAAGGCGATGGCCGACGCTGGCGCATCACCCGCGCCGTGCATGGGCCGGAGGGGAACGTGCGCCTGTCTGGGGGTGGTCAGGTGGTCGGCAAGATTCCCGAGGGTCTGCCCTCCATTGCTTGGCCGAAGATTTCCTGGGACATGGTCGGCACGCTGTTGTCGACGGCGATCGTCATATCGCTGGTCGGCTTCATGGAGGCGATTTCGATCGCCAAGGCGATGGCGGCCAAGACCAAGCAGCGGCTCGATCCGAACCAGGAGCTGATCGGCCAGGGGCTGGCCAACATCGTCGGCAGTTTCACCCAGTCCTTTCCGGTTTCCGGTTCGTTTTCACGCTCGGCGGTGAACTTGAACGCGGGCGCGGTGACGGGCATGTCGTCGGTCATTGCCGCGCTCTTCGTCTTGCTGACGCTGTTGTTCCTGACCCCACTGCTCTATCACCTGCCGCAGGCCACGCTCGCCGCGGTGATCATCATGGCCGTGGTGGGGCTCGTCAATTTCAAGGCGATCAAGCATGCCTGGCAGGCGAGCCGGCACGATGGCCTGGCGGCGATCGTCACCTTCGTGGCCACCCTCGCCGTGGCGCCGCATCTCGACAAGGGCATTCTGATCGGCGCCGGGCTGTCGATCGGCCTGTTCCTTTATCGCACGATGAAACCGCGCGTCGCGATCCTTGGCCGCCATCCCGACGGGACATTGCGCGACGTCAAGGTCGCCAACCTGCCCGCCTCGAAAGTCGTCGTCGCGGTGCGCTTCGATGGCCGGCTGTATTTCGCCAACGTCGCCTATTTCGAGGATGCGGTGCTCGAAGCGATCGCCGGCAATCCCGACGCGAAATTCCTGGTCATCGAAGGCAGCGCGATCAACGAGCTCGACGCTTCGGGCGAGGAGGTGATCCATCATCTGGTCGAGCGGCTCTGTGCCAATGGCGTGACCGTGCTCTTCGCCGGCCTGAAGAAACAGGTGCGCGACGTGATGCTGGCGACCGGCTTGATGGCGGCCATCGGCAGCGAGAATGTCTTCGCGACGGCGGACGATGCCATCGAAGCGGCCTATGCGCGCGCGCGCGAGTCGGGCATCGAGACGGCCGGAACTTTGCTCAGGAGATGAGTGCCGTCCCGAAGCCGTCGACTTTGCTCCTATAATGTGCGCTCACCATGTCGCTCTTGCCCATCGATAGCCTGATACTTGCCGCCAGCCTCTGGCTCGCGATCGGGCTCGCGGGCCTCGTCGCGCCGCGCAATACCCGATTCATCGCCCGCACGCTGTTCCCGCTGGGGGCGATCGTCGGTATCGCAGTCGGCATCATCGGCGTGACGTCGCTCGGCGGGCCGGCGCAGACCGCCGAGCTCGCCATCGGCTTGCCCACCCTGCCCTTCCATCTGCGCCTCGACAACCTGGCGGCCGTTTTCATCCTGCTGCTGGGCTTTGCCGCCGCCGGCATTTCGACCTATGCCGCGGGTTACTTCCGTCACGATCCGGGCACGGCGCCTGGCGTGCTGGGGCTCGAATACCACCTGTTCCTCGCCAGCATGCTGATGGTGTTGCTGGCCGACGATGCCTATGCCTTCATGGTGGCCTGGGAAACGATGGCATTGTCATCCTTCTTTCTCGTCACCACCGATCACAAGCACGACGAAATCCGCCGCGCCGGCTACATCTACCTGTTGGTCGCCCATGTCGGCGCGATCGCCATCTTGCTGTCGTTTGCCGTGATGACCGGCGGCGCGGGGGACTACACCTTCGCCGGCATGCGCGCCCAGCATCTGTCGCCATTCTGGGGTTCGGTGGCCTTTCTGCTGGCCCTGTTCGGCTTCGGCGCCAAGGCCGGTTTGCTGCCGGTCCACGTCTGGCTGCCCGAGGCGCACCCGGCCGCGCCCTCGCCGGTTTCTGCCTTGATGAGTGGCGTGATGCTGAAGACGGCGATCTATGGTCTGCTGCGCGTCGGCTTCGATCTCGTCGGCATGACGCTGTGGTGGTGGGGCGTGGTGGCGCTCACGCTCGGCCTCGTCACGGCGTTGTTCGGCGTGCTCTACGCCACGGTGCAATCCGACATGAAGCGCCTCTTGGCCTATTCTTCGATCGAGAACATCGGCCTGTTGGTGGTCGGCATCGGGCTGACGCTGCTGTTTCACTCCTACAAGATGGAAGCGCTGGCGGCCCTGGCGCTGACCGCAGTGCTCTTCCATTGCCTCGCTCACGCCGGCTTCAAGAGCCTGCTGTTCCTGTGCACCGGCTCGGTGCTGCATGCGACCAGGGAAAGGAGCCTGGGCAAGCTCGGCGGCCTGATCGGGCCGATGCCGTGGGTCGCCTGGCTGGCGCTCGCCGGGGTGATCGCCGGCGCCGGCCTGCCACCGCTCTCCGGCTTCGTCTCCGAGTGGCTGCTGTTGCAGGCCTTCCTGTTCTCACCCGGTCTGCCGCATTCCTGGCTCAACATGATCGTGCCGGTCGCCGCCGCCGCCGTGGCGCTGACGGCTGCCCTGGCCGGATTCGCGCTGGTCAAGTTCTACGGCATCATCTTCCTGGGGCAGATGCGTGAGCCAGCGCTCAAGGACGCGCATGATGCGGGGCCTTTCGAAAAACTGGGCCTCGTCTGGCTGATGGCTCTCACCTTGGCGTTGGGGATCCTGCCGGGAACCATCATTGTCCGGCTCGATGCCGCGACCCGCCAGCTTCTCGGCAAGGGTCTGGCCGAGCGCGTCGCCGAGACGGGTTGGTGGCTGCTGGCGCCGATCTCGCCCGAGCGTGCCAGCTACGCGCCGGTGCTGTTCCTGCTGACGATCGCAGCAACACTGCTGCTCGGCCGCTGGCTCGTCAGGACACTCTATCACGGCCGCGTGCGGCGTTCCTCGCCGTGGGATTGCGGCTATGTCTTCGGTGGGCCGCGCTGCCAGGATACGGCCGAAGGCTTCTCGCAGCCGATCCGCCGCATCTTCGAGCCGATGTTCCGCATGACGCGCCATTTTCCGAGCATCCGTGACCGCCAGCCGATCTACACCGTCAAGGTCGAGGATCATTTCTGGTATTGGCTCTATCTGCCGATCGCCCGTGTGGCCAATGCCATTTCCGCCTCGATCACCCGTCTCCAAGGCGGACGCATCGCCGTATATCTGATGTACAGCTTCGTCACCCTCATCCTTCTTCTGTTGGTGGCCCGGCCATGATCCGTTTGAGTCTGACAGGCGTCTTCGGTCAGCTGTTTGCCATTCTGCTGGCATTGGCGCTCGCGCCGCTGCTGACCGGCTGGGTGAACCAGTGTCGCGCCTGGCTGCAGAACCGCTCGGCGCCGCCGCTCTTGCAGCCCTATTACACGCTGCACAAGTTGTTCCACAAGGACGTCGTGCTTGCCCACGATGCCTCGGCGTTGTTCCGCTTCGCCCCGTTCATCATCTTCGGCTGCATGGTGCTCGCCTGCGCGATCATCCCCAGTCTGTCGACCGATCTGCCATTCGCGCCGGCCGCCGATGCGCTGGCGCTGGTGGGCGTGTTCGGTCTGGCGCGCATCTTCATCGCCTTGGCGGCGATGGACGTCGGCACGTCGTTCGGCACGCTCGGCGGTCGGCGCGAGATGCTGATCGGTTTCCTGGCCGAACCGGCGCTCTTGATGGTCATTTTCACGATGGCGATGATCGCCCAGTCGACCTCGGTGGCGACCATCGTCGAAACCCTGGCGCATCGGGAGCTGATCATCTATCCGAGCATCGCCTTCGCCGGGCTGGCGTTCACGATGGTGTCCTTCGCCGAGAACGCGCGCGTGCCGGTCGATAATCCGGCCACCCACCTCGAACTGACGATGATCCACGAGGCGATGATCCTCGAATACTCGGGCCGCCATCTCGCGCTGCTCGAATGGGCGGCCAGCCTCAAGCTCTACGCCTATTCCTGCCTGGGACTGGCGCTGTTCTTTCCCTGGGGGATAGCCGAGCGCGACAACTTCCTGGCGCTCATCGCCGCCTTGCCAATCCTGCTCGTCAAGCTCGCGATCGGCGGCGCCTTGCTCGCGCTGATCGAGACGATCAACGCCAAGATGCGCATCTTCCGCGCGCCGGAATTCCTCGGCACCGCCTTCCTGCTCGCCGTGCTCGGCCTGTTGGTGCGCCTGCTGCTGGAGAGCCGCGTATGAGCCAGACCGTGCCTCTTTACGCCCAGCTCATCAACCTCCTTGCCGCGGTGATTCTGCTCTTGGGGTTTGCGATGCTGGCGCAACGGCGCGTGATCCAGCTGATCGACCTGTTTGCGCTGCAGGGTTTCGCGCTGTTCCTGTCGACGTTGGTGATGGCTTTCAAGATCGGTCAGTCCCATCTGTTCTATTCCGCGGGACTGACCTTGATCCTCAAGGTATTGCTGCTGCCCTGGATCCTGCATCGCCTGGTGAGAAAGCTGCACATCAAGAGCGAGATCGAAGGACTGATCAACATCCCGACGACGACCTTGATTGGCCTGGGCCTCGTCGTCATCGCCTTCAACGTCGCCTCGCCGATCTCGCAGCTATCTTCCACCATCGCGCGCGGCACGCTCGGCATCGCGCTGGCGACCGTGATGCTCGCCTTCCTGATGATGATCACGCGCAAGAAGGCGATCACCCAGGTGGTCGGTTTCCTGGCGATGGAAAACGGCCTGTTCCTCGCCGCCACCAGCGCCACCTACGGCATGCCGATGGTGGTCGAGCTGGGCATCGCGCTCGACGTGCTCGTCGGCATGGTCATCCTCGGCGTGTTCTTCTTCCAGATCCGCGACCAGTTCGACAGCCTCGACATCCACCACATGGAGCAGCTCAAGGAATAGCGATGACACTGGATTTCTTCGCTCTCACGCTCCTCATCCCGCTGTTTTCCGGCATCCTGCTGTCTTTTGCCGGCGAGCGCGCCTGGGCGCCGCATCTGAATATCCTTGCCAGCACCGCGACTTTCCTGTCTGCCGCCGGACTGACGGCCGAGATCGTCGCCAATGGCCCGCGCTTCGCTTTCGGCGAGCAGTTCTTCATCGATTCGATGAACGTCTTCTTCGTCACGCTGACGGCTTTCGTCGGCATGACCACGGCGATCTTCTCCGATCCGTACATGAAGAACGACCGCTCGCACGGCAAGCTCACGCCGGCGCGCCTGCGGCTCTACAAGAGCATGTATCAGCTCTTCATGGGCACGATGCTCACGGCGCTGACCACCAACAATCTCGGCATCCTCTGGGTGGCGATGGAGGCGGCCACGCTCACCACCGTGCTGCTCGTCTCGCTCTACCGCTCGCCGGCTTCGCTGGAGGCGGCGTGGAAATACTTCATCCTCTGCGGCGTCGGCATCGCCCAGGCGCTGTTCGGCACGATCCTGCTCTATTTCGCGGCGGAGCGCATCTTGGGCGAGACCGGCACGGCGCTGCTGTGGACGCATCTCGTCGACGTCAAGGGGCAGCTCGATCCGACCATCATGGTCATCGCCTTCATCTTCCTGCTGGTCGGCTACGGCACCAAGGTGGGCCTGGCGCCGATGCACAACTGGTTGCCAGACGCCCATGCCGAAGGCCCGACGCCGGTTTCCGCCGTCCTCTCCGGCCTGCTGCTCAACGTCGCGCTGTATGCGATCCTGCGCTGCAAAGTGCTCGCCGACGGCGCGCTGCATTCCGGCTTCGCCGGCAACCTGATGATGGGCTTCGGCATCTTCACGCTGCTCGCCGCCGCCTTCTTTCTCGGTCGCCAGCGTGACGTCAAGCGCATGTTCGCCTATTCGTCGATCGAGCACATGGGCATCATCACCTTCGCCTTCGGTATGGGCGGACCGGTGGCGAGCTTCGCCGGGTTTTTCCACATGACGATGCACTCGCTGGTCAAATCGGCGATCTTCTTTGCCGTCGGCCATGCCGCGCAGAAATGCGGCACGCAGAACATGGAGGACATCCGCGGCCTGAAGCGCATCAATCCGCTGATCGGCTGGGGACTGATGTTGGGCACCCTGGCCATCCTCGGCATGCCGCCGTTCGGCGTCTTCGCCAGCGAGTTCATGATCCTCACCCATGCGATGAAATTTCATCCCTGGGCCACGCCTTTTCTGCTGCTGGGCCTGGGGGTTGCCTTCGCCTCGATCTTCGCCAAGGTGCATCCGATGGTGTTTGGCGAATCCGAGGCCAAGCCCCTGCCGCACGCTCCCGCCATCACCCCGGTATTCGTCCATCTCGGGCTCGCGTTGATGATGGGGCTGTGGATTCCGCCTTATCTGACGCGCTGGTTCCACGAAGCCGCGCGCATGCTCGGGTAAAGCAACATGCGTTTTCATGCCGAACCGATCGAATTCGAACGTCAGCCGGGGGTCGGTGCGCCAATCTGGCGCGGCCGTGCCGCCGATGGCGAAGACTGGCTGCGTTTCGCGATCTCCGTGCATCGGCACGAGGGGCGCTTGTGCGCGCTGTGGGGCAGTGACGAGCGCGCCAATGGCGGCGGTTTCCGTGTCCATGCCGTATTCGCGCTCGACGAAGGCTGGCCGTATCTGACCCTCGATCTGCCGGCCGATGACCCGGTCTATCCCGATCTTGCCGGCATCTTCCCGGCGGCGAATCGCATGCAGCGCGCCACCTATGATCTGGTCGGCATTCGCCACGATGGCGAAGATCGGCGCCCCTGGCTGCGTCATGGCGGCTGGCCAGCCGACTGGTTTCCGCTACGCCATGACGCCAATGAGCCGCCGCCGCACGAGAACCTGCCGACCGATTACGATTTCGTCCAGGTCGGCGGCGAGGGCGCGCATGAAATTCCGGTCGGCCCGATCCACGCCGGCATCATCGAGCCGGGCCATTTCCGCTTCACCGTGGTCGGCGAGCGCGTGTTGCGTCTCGAACAGCGCCTCGGTTACCAGCACAAGGGCATCGAGCGCCGTCTGGCCGGCGCCGATTTCGCGACCGGCGCGAAACTGGCCGGCCGCGTCTCGGGCGATTCGACCTGTGCGTTTGCCTGGGCCTATGCCGACGCGATCGAGGCCGCCTGCGGTGTCACGCCGCCGCGGCGCGCGCTGGCCATCCGCGCGCTGCTGCTCGAGCGCGAGCGCGTCGCCAACCATTTGGGCGACCTCGGCGCGCTCGGCAACGATGCCGCCCTCGCTTTTGGTCTGTCGCAGTTCTTCCGCCTCAAGGAAGACTGGGTGCGCTTGAACGCCGAGGCGTTCGGCCATCGTTTCCTGATGGATACCATCGTGCCGGGCGGCGTGGCCGTCGATGTCGATGCAGAACGAGTCGCCGCGCTCGTCGCGCAGTGCGATGACATCGGGCGCGCGGTCAAGGAACTGCAGCACATCTATGACGAGCATTCCGGTTTGCAGGACCGTTTCCTCACCACCGGGGCGATCGATACCGCGCTGGCCAAGGAGCTGTCGTTGTCCGGCATGGCGGCGCGCGCCACGGGCATGTTGCTCGACGCGCGTTGCTATCGACACGGTTATGAGCCGCCACCGCCCTGGAACAAGCTGGCCGTGCGGCCGGCGATGGCGGAATCCGGCGATGTCGCCGCGCGCGCCGCGGTGCGCTTCGCCGAAATCTTCGAGTCGCTACGGCTGATCCGACTGCTCGGCGCCGATATGCCGGACGGTGAGACGCGTTGCACCGTCACCCCCGTCCCCGGCACCGCGGGCGTCGGCATCGTCGAGGGCTGGCGCGGCGAAGTGATCGTCGGCGTGCAGTTGGGTCCCGATGGCAGGATCGCGCGCTGCCATCCGCACGATCCTTCGTGGCAGGCCTGGCCGGCACTCGAACATGCGGTGCTCAAGGACATCGTGCCCGATTTCCCGCTCATCAACAAGTCGTTCAACCTCTCCTATTCCGGCCACGACATCTGATGCTTGCCCTGCTCAAACGCATCGCCAAGACCGGCATCGTCAGCGAGCCCGCGCCTGACGTGGGAAAGATGCGGCGCGAAATCGACCGTCTGCAGGATGAAGTTTTGCGCGTCCTCGGCCGCGCGCTGACGATCCGCGAAGTCGATGCCGGCTCCTGCAACGCCTGCGAACTGGAAATCCACGCGCTCAACAATCCCTACTACAACCTCGAAGGCCGCGGCATCAAATTCGTCGCCAGTCCTCGGCATGCCGACATGCTGCTGGTCACCGGCCCGGTGACGAAGAACATGGAAAACGCCTTGAAGGTCGCCTATGAGTGCACGCCCGACCCGAAGCTGGTCGTCGCGGTCGGCGATTGCGGCTGCGGCTGCGGCGAGGTCGGCCGGCTGTTCGGCCCGAACTATGCCACCGTCGGGCCGGTCGAGGCGGTGATCCCGGTCGATGTCAAGGTGCCCGGCTGCCCGCCCACCCCGATCGCGCTGATGCAGGGGATCCTGGCTGCGATCAAGACACGCTGATCACAGCCGCGCGGCGAGGATCGCGCCGAGTTCCTCATCGCTCAGCTCGACCGGATTGGTCTTCATGCTGCTGCCGCGGCAGTGGGCGACGATGCGCGCAAAGTCTGCGCTGGTGACACGGCACTGAGACAAGCGCGGCAGAGCGAGTTCCCGTTCCCACTCGCGCAGGGTGTCGAGCAGGAAGGCGCGGGCATCGTCGCCATTCAGGCCCTTCTGCATCGCGAAGCGCCGGCCGATTTCAGCATATTTCGGCAGCGCCGGGCTGTTTGCTGCACGTTGCTTCAGCGCCGCGATATTGACCTCCGTCGTCGCCGCCAGCAGGGTGCCGCAGGCCACGCCGTGTGGAATCGGGAAGAAGGCCCCCAGCGGCGCGGCCAGCCCATGCACGGCGCCCAGTCCGGTATTGGCGAGGCAGATGCCGGAAACGAGCGCGGCATAGGCCATCTTTTCACGCGCTTCGGCATTGGCCGGATCACGGTAATAAGGCAGCAGGCCATCCTTCACCGCCATGATGCCGGAGCGAGCCAAGGCATCGGTCATCGGGTTGGCGCGCCGCGAGACGAAACTCTCCAGCAGTTGGGTGAGCGCATCCATGCCATCGGCGGCGATCAGCGGCGGCGGGCAGCTTGCCATCAGGTCGGGATCGACGATCGCCCATTGCGCCACCAATTGCTCGTCGCGAAAGGATTTCTTGAACTTCCCCGGCTCGGCGATCACCGCATTCTTGGTCACTTCCGAGCCAGTGCCGGCGGTGGTCGGCACGGCGATGAAGGGTGTGGCCGGGCCGTGATAGGGCAATTCCGGGCCGGCGCCTTCGAGGTGGTCCAGCACCGAATTGCCGGGAACGAGCAGGCCGGCGATCGCTTTCGCGGCATCGAGCACCGAGCCGCCGCCGATGCCGATCACCGCGGCGAAACCCCTGCCGCGCAGGCAGGCGACGGTGTCATCGATGAAGCCCACGGTGGGCTCGCCGCTGACATGGACGATATCCCAGCGGCAGCCGCGCCGTCGTAGAGCATCGAAGAACCGGGCTGCGTGAGCCGAGGCGAGGAAGCTGCGCCGACCGGTGACGATGAGCAATTGATCGCCATGACGGGCGGCGATATCGGGAACTTTGTGCAATGTGCCGCTGCCGAACTCGATCCGCGGCAGTCGGCCGATGGAGAAGGGTGGGAGCATGCGGGTATTATCCCGCATCCTTTAGGAGCGAGATGCACGCATGTCCGTTGCAGAAATACCGAACCGTCGATCGCAGGGTGCCGATCCGGCCCGCCGGCTGTCCGGCAACACACTGATATGGCTGGTCGCCCTGTGGGTGATCGGTGTTGGCAACTTCAGCTTTTTGGGCAACGTGCTGAAGACTTACGGGACGGCGCCGGCCATTCTGCCGGCGTTGTCGTCGCTGGCTTTGGCGTTCGTTGCGTTGAGCGTGCTGCTGCTGGGCTTGCTGGCCTTCGGACGGACCACCAAGCCCGTGCTGATCTTCGTGCTGTTGCTCTCCTCGCTGACTGCATTTCATGGACAGCTACGGCGTCGTGATCAACGACGAAATGCTGCAGAACGTCGCACAGACCAATCCGGCCGAGGCACGCGATCTTCTCACGCTGCGCCTGCTCGCCTATTTCTTTGGACTTGGTGTCCTGCCGGCCTGGCTCGTCGGCCGCACGCGCCTGTGCTGGCGCGGCTGGCGTGCCGAGTCCTGGGCGCGGCTCAAGCTGCTCGCGCTGGCGCTGATCGCGATCGTCGGGCCGGTGCTGCTGTTCGGCGGCTTCTTTGCCTCGTTCGTGCGCGAACACAAGCCGCTGCGCTCGTATGCGAACCCGGCTTCCCCGCTCTATTCGGTGGTCAAGTATGCACGTGGCCGCCTCGCTTCGCCGGAGGATCGGGTGATCCAGCCGGTTGGCCTGGATGCGCGCAGACCGGCCCAGGATCCGCATCGCGAACTGGTCATTTTCGTCGTCGGCGAGACGGCGCGCGCAGACCATTTCTCGCTCAATGGCTACGCACGCGAAACCAACCCGCTGCTCAAGCAGGAGCCGAACGCCATCAGCTTTGGCGATTTCCATGCCTGCGGCACCTCGACGGCGGTTTCCGTGCCCTGCATGTTTTCGCTCGAGGGCAGCAACGGCAAGGCGGAGGGCAAGGAGAGCCTGCTCGACGTGCTGCAGCGCGCCGGCGTGAATGTGCTGTGGCTGGACAACAATTCCGATTCGAAGGGCGTCGCGCTGCGCGTGCCGTATCAGGACTACAAGTCCCCTGAAGTGAACACGATCTGCGATGTCGAATGCCGCGACGAAGGCATGCTGGTGCCGCTGCAGGACTACATCGACAGCCATCCGAGCGGAGATATCGTCATCGTGCTGCACCAGATGGGCAACCACGGGCCGGCGTATTACAAGCGCTATCCGGCGGCCTTCGAGCGCTTCAAGCCGACCTGCCAGAACAACGACTTGAGCCAGTGCACCGCCGAGGAAATCATCAACGCCTACGATAACGCATTGCTCTACACCGATTATTTTTAACATGAAAGAAGCAAAGGTCTGGACGAGCGCAGCCCTGAC
The DNA here is from genome assembly GCA_046294935.1 of Rhodocyclaceae bacterium. Lineage (GTDB taxonomy): Bacteria > Pseudomonadota > Gammaproteobacteria > Burkholderiales > Rhodocyclaceae > Sulfuricystis. Next base: position 563 of record JBKBOI010000018.1, on the reverse strand, counting down.
TAGTGAAAGTCATGCTGTGGAGGAACTCGATGATCAGGCGCTGGCTGGGGAGATGAAGCCGAACTTGGTCAGGGCCTTGATCCAGCGAGGGGCGTTGCGTTGAACGGAAAGCGCTTCATAGTCGGTGGCGGAGTCCCGGTAATGCTCGCGCCGCTTGAGCATGAAGAAGATGGTGCGGAGGATCTTGTGGGCGATGGCGATGATGGCGCGCTTGTGGCCGCGGCGGACGACGAGCGATTGGAACTTTGACTTGAACACTGACTTGGTACGGCTGGCGGCATGAGCGAACTCGCAGAGCAGACGGCGGACGTAGAGGTTGCCTTTGCGGACATGGCCGGACTTGCGTTTGCCGGCCGACTCGTTGTTGCCGGGGCAGATGCCGGCCCAGGAGGCCAGGCGATCTGCGCTGCCGAAGACATCCATGTCCGAGCCGATTTCGACCAGCAACATGGCGGCGCCGATCAAATCGACACCGGGAATGGTTTGCAGCAAGGCCAACGAGTTTCGCTCGGATTCAAGCTCGCCAAGCAGTCGGGCGTCGAAGCGGGCAATGCGCGCTTCGA
>JBKBOI010000017.1:0-19320 GCA_046294935.1 Rhodocyclaceae bacterium | reverse complement strand
CGGAGAGATTGCTACTCCCGAGAATTTCGACCGCAACGAGCTGCAGACTTTCCTGGCGCTGTGGTGGGCCGGGCATGTAATGGGTGCGGCGCGAAACTATCCGGCCTGGCTGGCCGGCGCCGCCAACGCTGCCCAGTAACGGCTGATGAGCAAAACGAAACGGGCGCCGTGGCGCCCGTTTCGTTTTGCAGAGCTCGCAGGAATCAGGCGAAGTTCTTCTCGGCGAATTGCCAGTTCACGAGGTGGTTGAGGAAAGTCTCGACGAACTTCGGGCGCAGGTTGCGGTAATCGATGTAATAGGCATGCTCCCAGACGTCGATGCACAAGAGCGGCTTGTCGCCGGTGGTCAGCGGGGTGCCCGCGGCGCCCATGTTGACGATATCGACTGAGCCATCGGCTTTCTTCACCAGCCAGGTCCAGCCGGAACCGAAGTTGCCGACTGCCGATGCCTGAAAGGCTTTCTTGAATTCGTCGAACGAGCCCCATTTCTTGTTGATCGCCTCGGCGAGCGCGCCGCTCGGAGCGCCCCCGCCATTCGGCTTCAGGCAGTTCCAGAAGAAGGTGTGGTTCCAGACTTGCGCGGCATTATTGTAGATACCGCCGGCCGGCGCGGTCTTGACGATGTCGTCGAGCGATTTGTTTTCGAACTCGGTACCCTTGATCAGGTTGTTCAGGTTGGTCACGTAGGCCTGATGGTGCTTGCCATGGTGGTAGTCGAGGGTTTCCTCGGACATGTGCGGCACGAGGGCGTTTTTCGCAAAGGGTAGCGGGGGAAGGGTATGTTCCATGTCGTTCTCCTGTATTTGGGGTTGCAAAGCCGTAGAATCATATTGTGGTCGCTCAGGATATTACAAGTCACTGCCGGTTTCGATCGTTTCGATCGTGCCGAAGGCTGCGCCGCGGGCGAATTGCAGCTCGACTCGCTGACCCGGTGTGAGCAGGGCTGCGTCCCGAACGATCGCACCGCCGGTCGTGCGCACGATGCTGTAGCCGCGTGCCAATGTAGCGAGCGGCGAAAGTCCGGCGAGCGCGCCCTGGCAGTGGGAAAGACGTTTCTGGCTCAGCGCCAGCCGGTCGTGGATGGCTTGGCGTAGGCGGTGTTCCAAAGGCACCAGGCGGACTTGCTGCGTCAGACGCCGCTGGAGCGCGGCCCGCAGCCGATGGCCGAGCGCTTCGAGCCGCTGTCGCTGGGTGGCGAGCCGCTGGGCGGGATGGATGAGCCGCAATGCGAGCCGATCGACGGCCTGCATACGGGTTTCCAGCGCCATCCGCATGGCCCGTCGCAAGCTTTCGGCAAGGACGGTGAGTTCGCTGGCGGCGGCATGCCAGCCGGCACTGGCCAGCTCGGCGGCGGCGGTCGGGGTCGCGGCGCGCTGGTCGACGACCAGATCGGCGAGGGTGGTGTCGGTTTCATGGCCGATGCCGGCGATGGTCGGCATCGGCGCGACGGCGATCTGGCGGGCGACGGCTTCGTCGTTGAAGGCCCACAGGTCTTCGAGACTGCCGCCACCACGCACGATCAACAGCACGTCGCATTCGGCGCGCGCATAGGCCGTGGCCAGCGCGGCTTTGATGGCGGCTGGCGCGTCGGCACCCTGCACCAGGGTGGGATAGACGATCAGTTCGACATGCTTCGCTCGCCGCGCGAAGGCGGCGATGACGTCGGACAGCGCCGCCGCCTGGGCGGAAGTGATGATGCCGACGCGTCGGGGGTAGCGTGGCAGCGGGCGCTTGCGGGCGGCGTCGAGCAAGCCTTCGCGGTCGAGCTTGTCGCGCAGTTGCAGGAAAAGCTCATAGAGGCGACCGATGCCGGCACGACGCAGGCTTTCGACGTTGAGCTGGAAATCGCCGCGCGCCTCGAAGAGCGTGACGAGCGCCTGGACTTCGACCTGTTGGCCGTTTTCGAGTCGCCACGGCACCAGTTGGGCGCGTGAGCGGAACATCACGCAGCGCACCTGTGCCTGGGCATCCTTCAGCGAAAAGTACAGATGGCCAGAGGCGGCGCGCGTCAGGTTGGAAACTTCTCCGCTGACCCAGAGCAGTGGAAAATTCTGCTCGATGATCTGGCGGGCGGCGCGGTTCAGTTCGCTGACGGTGACGATATCGTTGCTCAATCGAGACGGAAAGGACTCAAAATGGTGGGCGGATGTGGCCAGGTAATACTACCTCATCCACAATCGCGCGCCAGCGCGCTCGAGCGCTCCGAAAGATGACCAAAGTGCCCCAAGACCTCGCTGTTTGCGTGTAACGTATTGATGAAGAAAAGAAAAAAATTTGGTCAGTTTTGCGACGAAGTAACAAAAGTCCTTTCTTCATGCCCACTTAGCAACATCATGCGCAGGCGATTCACAAAGTTATCCACAAATTTTGGGGATAATTCGAACAGGGGTGGATTCTGCCACCTCTTCCGGCCATCGCCTGGCGTCCGACGTTGATCATTCCTTCCCCAATGGATCTGGTTCCACTGGAAACCCCGGCGCTGCTCGGCCTGTTGCGCGATGCTCTGGACGGCAGCCTGGTCGAACGCGGTATTGCCGAAGGACTCGAGCTGCTCGGCGATGCCGATGTTTTCTGGCAGGGAGTCGAGACGCAGGAGCTGCAGCGCATGGCCGGTGGTGGCAATACGCAGGCCATGGCGGAACTGGCGTGGCGTTGCGCCATGGGTGTAGGCGTGCCGCAATCGGCTCCTGATGCGCTGCGCTGGGCGAGCGCGAGCGCCGAGCAAGGCTGTCCTGCCGGCGAGGCGGTGCTCGGCTGGCTGCTTTATCACGGCATCGGCTTGCCGCGCGATTTCCGCGAGGCGGCGAATCTGTTCGAGCGGGCGGCGCGGCAACGGGACGGCCGTGGTTCGACCTGGTTCGCGCTGTGCCTGCTGCGCGCTCATGGCGTGGCTGCCGACAGGGAGCGTGGCCTCGAACTGCTGCGCGAGACGGCGGAGCGTGGCAATCGCGAGGCGCAGTACTGGATGGGCCGTTTGGCCTACATTGGCGAGCATATGTCCGCCGATCCGGTCACCGCGGTGGCATGGCTGCGGCAAGCCAGCGCCCAGGGGCATGGTCAGGCACAGGATCTTCTGGCGCGCTGTTTGTTTTTCGGCCGCGGCGTGGCGCAAGATCGCGCCGCAGCGGTGCGGCTTTGGCAACGGGCCGCGGCAGCGGGAGTGGCAACGGCGATGTTCGGCCTCGGTCTTTGTTTTTATGCTGGCGAAGGAACCTCGGTCGATCATCCTCAGGCGGTACGCTGGCTGCGCGCCGCGGCGCGGCAGGGTGTGATCGAGGCCATGACGCTGCTCGGCCAATGCGCGACCTTCGGCTTGGGCCTTCCACGAGATCCGGAGACCGGCCTGGCCTGGTATCGTCGCGCTGCCGAACTGGGCAGCCGCGAAGCACAATACGAGCTCGGAGAGGCCTATGCCACGGGACGAGGGTCGCTGCAGCGCGATCTGGGCCAAGCCGTGCATTGGTGGCGCGAGGCCGCGTCCCGCGGCCATCCCCGCGCCCAGCTCAAGCTCGGGCACTGCTACCGCTGGGGGGAAGGAGTCGAAGAGAACAAGACGTTGGCGCTCGCCTGGTATCGACGAGCTGCGGCCGGAGGCGAGGCGAGCGCGCACCTGTGGCTCGGTGAATGCCATGAACATGGCGAGGGCGCGCCGGTCGATGCAATCGAGGCGCGCCGCCACTACCAGGCCGCTGCCGCCGCGGGACTGGCGCATGGCCAGGCCGAGCTGGGGCGCTGCCTGCTCTACGGCATCGGCGGCGAGGCCAATGTCGCGCGGGGCGAGGCCCTGCTGCGCGAGGCGGCCGAGCATGGGTGGCAACCAGCGCTGGATGAATTGATGCGCTACTGGTTCAACGAGGGGGAACGCCATTTCCACGGCCGGGGGACGATCGCCGATGCTTCCCGCGCCCGCGAGTGCTATCGCAAGGCAGGCGAGCTCGGTCACCGGCGCGCCGCCTGGATGCTGGCCGAATGCCTGCGCTACGGCTGGGGCGGCGACGTCGATGTCGTGCAGGCCGTCACCTGGTACCGCCGCGCCGCGACCTCGTTCGATGCCAAGCTCGCGCTCGCCGATCTCTACTACCATGGCGAGGGTGTCGCGCAGAATTACCGCGAGGCCTATCGCTGGTATGCGCAGGCGGCCGAGCAGCAGGAGGATGCTTACGCACTCTACAGTCTCGGCTTCATGCTGCTCTACGGCCAGGGGGTGCGCCGCGATGGGCGTCTGGCGCTGCGTCATTTGCGCCGTGCGGCGCTGCTGGGCGAGCCGAATGCGCAGTATGAGCTCGGCTGTGCCTGGTATCGCGGCGTCGGCGGTAGGAGAAATCCAAGGCTGGCGATGAAATGGCTGCGGATGGCTGCTGCGCACGGGCACGAGGCGGCGCGTGCATTCCTCGAACGCATCGGCGTGGGGAAGAAGCTCAATTGAGCGGCAGTACGATGCGCGCGGCCAGCCCGCCGCCTTCTCGTGACTCGAGCTCAAGCCGGCCGCCATGAGCGCGGGCGATGCGCTCCACGATGGCCAGGCCCAATCCTGCGCCTCCCGCGTTGGAACGTGCCGCTTGGCCGCGCGTGAAGGGTTGCTTGAGGCGTTCCATCTCCTTTGGGGCGATGCCGGGGCCGCGGTCGAGCACATTGATCACCGCGTGCCCGTCTTCCTTGCTGAGTTCCAGCTCGATCGGTCGGGCCTCGCCCCCATGGCGCAGTGCGTTCTCGACCAGATTGACGATCGCACGGCGCATGGGTTCGCGCTGCACGGGAAGCAGAAAATCGGCGCTGGTGACACGGCACACCACCTCTTCGCCATAACGCCCGGCGATCTCGAAGAGCAGCGCGGCGAGATCGGTCGGCCCGGGTCTGGCCTCATCGATCGCCTGCGGGCGAGCATAGTCGAGGAACTGGCCGATGATGCGATCCATTTCCTCGATATCGGCCTCCATCGCCGCGCGCGCTTCGGTGTCGCTGACCGACAACTCGATCTCCATGCGCAGGCGGGTGAGTGGTGTGCGCAGGTCGTGCGAGATGCCGGCGAGCAGGAGCAGGCGGTCTTCTTCCAGTCGTTTGAGATTCCGGCTCATCTGATTGAAGGCATGGGTGACGGCGACGATCTCGTCCGCCCCCCGTTCGGGGAGAAGCGGCGGCGTCTCACCGCGGCCGAGCTGATGGGCCGCGGCTTCGAGCGCTTCGAGGGGTTGGGCGATGCGCAATACGATCAGCCAGGCGCCGGCCAGAGCGAGCAGCAGCACGAGGGTGCCCCAGCCCAGCCATTGCAGCGGAAATCGCCGTTCGAGGCGTTCGAGTGGCAGCGCGAGCCAGAAATCACCTTCATCGCCAGGGAAGATGCGGAAGCTGACGAACAGGCCGGGCTCGCCATTGAGCTTTAGGGTAAGCCGCGTATCCGGTCCCAGCCGTTCGCGCAAGTCGTTTTCGAGATGGCGCATCAGAGCCGTCGCGGGAGGTGGTTCGATGCGGTCATCCGCTTCCGCTGGATAGACATGCACTCCCTCGATGTCGGAGAGCTCGGCGAGCAGATCGATGCGCCGTTCGGGCCGCGCGGCCAGCAGGGCGCTGCGCGTGAGATTGCTGATGCTGACGATGGTCTGCGAGAGCAGATGGGCGCGAGGCTCGGCCTCTGCCTGACTGAAGATCGCCAACCAGGCGGCCACGGCCACGAGCATCAACGTGGTGATCAAGAGGAAGGCGCGCCAGAGCAGGCTGCGCGGGATCAGTTCATGCCGCATCCTGTCCGTCGGGCACGAACACGTAGCCGAAGCCCCAGACCGTCTGGATGTAGCGCGGCTTGGCCGGGTCTTCCTCGACCAGTTTCCGCAGCCGCGAGATCTGCACATCGATCGCGCGATCGAACACGCCGTGTTCGCGGCCGCGGGCGAGCTCCATCAGCTTGTCGCGTGAGAGTGGTTGGCGTGGGTGCCTGAGCAATACCGCGAGCAGGCCGAATTCGCCGGTGGTGAGCATCGTCGTGATGCCATTGCGTTTGAACTCGCGCGTGGCGAGATTCACTTCGATCGAGCCGAAACGGACGATTTCCGGGACGGGGGCCGGGGCGCCGGCGGGTGGCGGCGCGGCACGCCGGCGCAGGATGGCGTGGATGCGTGCGACCAGCTCGCGGGGATTGAAAGGCTTTCCCAGATAGTCGTCGGCGCCGAGTTCCAGGCCGACGATGCGGTCGATGTCGTCGCCTTTTGCGGTCAGCATCAGGATCGCGATGTCGTTTTGCGCCTCGCCATTGCCGCGCAGGCGGCGGCAGATCGATAGGCCGTCCTCGCCGGGCAGCATCAGGTCGAGCACGATCAGGTCGTACAGCTCGCGTTCCAGTGCGCGATCCATCTGCGCGGCGTCTCCCACGGCCTTGACTGCGAAGCCCTGATCGGTGAGATAGCGTTCCAGCTGGCTTCTCAAGCGCACGTCGTCATCGACGACGAGGATTTTCGGTTTGCGGGTTTCGTGATTCATGGCGTGAAGGATACTGCCGAATGCCAGCCGAAATGATTGCCGGATGTAACACCGTCCGCCGTCGGCAATGCCTTGTTACAAAGGGCCTGCGCCTTCGCCAGAGGACACCTTACAATGAGCGTCATGGAAAAGCTCCCCCTTGTCCTCGTCCTGCTGGGCTGTGCGATGCTCGGCACCGCGCAGGCGCAGGGCGCGCCCCCCCTGCCACCCGTTCAACCTGGGCCACATGAGGCGCCGCGCGGCTCTTGGCGCGATTTGACGCCAAAACAGCGTGAGCGTTGGCGTGAGTGGCGCGAGGAACGCCGGCAGCAGCGCGATTTCTTACGCGAAATGAGCCCGGAAGAGCGCCATCAGCTGCGGCGCGACATTCGCGAAGCCGGCAGATTCTATCGGCGCGGACCGCGGCGCGAATGGTGAAACTCCTCCTTGACTTCCAAGGGTTGCCGTGCTTATTTGAAAGCATAGTAAAAGAGTCGGGTAATGCCGACCGCTGGTACGATTTTCAACCCGAACACAGGAGGCAGCCATGTACGACATCAACAAGTTCATCGCCGATCCGGGGCTCTTCAAGCATGATGCCGAGGGCTTTCTCGCCGACCTGCCGCATTGGTCGCCGCGTATCGCCAGCCAGATCGCCGAAGCAGAAGGGCTCATGCTCACCGATGCGCATTGGGAGGTGATCTACCGCTTACGTGAGGAGTATCGCACCGCGGGTCCCGAATGGACGGCGCGGGAAGTGACCCGGATGCTCGAAAGCGATTTCGCCGCTTCCGGCGGGCGTCGCCATCTTTATGAACTGTTCCCTGGCGGGCCGCTGGTCCAAGGCTGCAGGCTGGCCGGCCTGCCGCTGCCGCAAGGCACGCTCGATCCGTCCTTTGGCAGCGTGCATTGATCCTTTGGAGCGATTGACGATGCATTCCCGGCGCAAGTATGATGAAAGGCTAAAATCATCATACTGCTGGCCGGGGGTGTGTTCGTGGAAACTGCGCTGCCCAATGACCTGCTCGGTTTGAGCGCGCTGGTCTTCGTGCTTGGACTCAAGCATGGATTCGACGCCGATCATCTGGCGACCATCGATGGCCTGACACGTTACAACAGCCGCGTGCGACCTGAGGGGGCACGCTATTGCGGCGTGCTGTTCTCCGTCGGTCACGGCGCGGTGGTCGTGGCCACTGCCTTGGCGGTCAGCATGCTGGCGCGTCGATGGCAGGTGCCACAGTGGCTGGACGTTTTCGGCGCCTGGGTCTCGATCGCGTTCCTCTTCGCGCTGGGCTTTCTCAATCTTCATGCACTGATGCGGGCCAAGTCGAACGAGGTGGTGCGGCCGGTTGGCCTCAAGGGGCGCTTCCTCGGCCGATTCGCGCAGGCGAGCAGCCCGGGACTGATCGCCATGGTGGGCGCTTTGTTCGCGCTGTCGTTCGATACGATCAGTCAAGCCGCCCTGTTCGCCTTGACCGCCAGCCAGTTCGGCGGTTGGCGGGAGGCGCTGTTGCTCGGTCTGCTGTTCATGCTGGGGATGCTCGTGACGGACGGCATCAATGGCTACTGGATCGCGCGCCTGATCGACCGTGCCGACCAGGTCGCCTGGGTCGCCTCGCGTATCATGAGCCTGGCGGTGGTGGGGATCAGCCTGCTGATCGGGAGCTTCGGCGCCATCAGGCTTTGCTTGCCGGGAGTCGACGCTTGGAGCGAGGGCAAGGAGTCCTTCTACGGTGCCGCCGTGGTGACGGTCATCGTGGTGAGCTATCTGCTGGCGATGCGCCTGTCTCGGGCGACGAGTCCCGCCTCGCTCCCTCGATGATGCAGGCGCCTGCTCCCCATTCCCGTCGGGTGTGGGGAGAAACGGGCGCCGATCGTCCGTGCGCGGGCGCCACGGCCTGTTATGATGGTCAGTCCATGAGACAGGCTGCCGTTCATTCGTCAACCGCTTGGTTGCGCCTGGTGCGCAGCATCGGCAGGGAGTGGCGTTTCGTGCGCTTTGCCGCGCTGCTCTTGGCGGCCGCGGTTGCGCCGGCGAGCTATCGCCCCGCCGTGCGTCGGGCGGTGGCCCAGGCATTGTGCTTCGCCGCCGGGCAGGCGCTGCCCGGCTATGCGCTGTTTTCGGTCCTGGCCGCGGCAGTGACGACACACATCGTCGCCGTGAGCGCGGCAAGCTATGGGCTGTCGCATCTTGCGCTCGAAGCTTTGGTGCGCGTCTTCGTCGTCGAGCTGGTACCGCTGGCGGCGGCCTTGTTCGTCGCGATGCGTTCCGGCATCGCTGTGCTCGATCATCTGGCCGCGCTGCGCGCGCGCAGGCAGCAGCTCGAAAGCGGCGCAGCCTTCGTCCAGGTCGTGTTGCCCGGTTTCATCGGCAACCTGTTCGCGACACTGCTGCTGACGCTGGTCAGTAGCCTGCTCGCGCTCATGACGGCCTATCTCGTCGTCTATGGGCTGACCCCATGGGGCATCGCGGGCTTTTCGCGGCTCATCGGCCAAGTCTTCGATCCGGTGACGCTGCCAGGCTTCTTGCTCAAGGCCAGCCTTTTCGGACTGGCCGTCGGCATCGCCCCGACGACGGTGGCGCTCGATGCGCCGCGCCGTGCGGCGGCGGGCAGCGAAATGCGCGTCATGGCGCGACTGTTCCTTTCCCTCGTGCTGATCGAAGGTGCGAGTCTCATCGTGCTGCATCTGTGACCATGCCGGATACGCCCGACATCGATCCCATCGACGCGCCGATCCCCCATGCGATCGCCAAGTCCTATCTGCTGCTGGCTTTGCTGGTGGCCCTTCTCGCCGCTTTCGTGCTGTATGTGATGCATGCGCGCGGTATGTTCGAAGAGAAGCGGCATTTCGTGCTGCTCGCGGAGAATTCGGAAGGGGTGACGGTCGGCACGGACTTGACCTTTTCCGGCTTTGCGATCGGCCGCGTCGCCAAGATCGAGCTGGGCCGAGATGGCAAGGCCCACATCTACGTCGAAGTGCCGGTCAAGGATGCCCATTGGCTGCGCACCTCGTCGGTGTTCACGCTCGAACGGGGGCTGGTCGGCGGTACGCGTCTGCGCGCTTTCACCGGCATCCTCGACGATCCGCCGCTGCCCGAGGGGGCGCGCCGCGAGGTGCTGATCGGCGATGCGATGGCCAACATTCCGCAACTGGTCAGCACGATGCGCGAGCTCATCGACAATCTGAAACGGATCACCGCCGCCGATGCGCCGCTTGCCACGAGCCTCGCCAATGTGCAGACGCTCACCGGCCGGATGACCGGCAGGCAGGGCGGCTTGCCTGTCTTGTTGGGCGAGGCGGGCGCGCGCCGGGTGCTCGAGGCGCTCGACCGCAGCAACCGATTGCTCGCTCAGGTCGAGGCGAAGATCATGGGCCGCGAAGGCATGCTCGATGAAACGCAGGCGGCGATCGCCGATTTGCGCCGATTGCTCGTCGATGCGCGTGGCAGCCTGAAGAAGGTCGATGCGATACTCGACGAGGCACGGCAAATCGCCGTCGATGCGCGCGTGGCGAGCGAGGATCTCGACGGCTTGCGCGCCGAGGTCGAGGCGAGCCTGCGGCGTATCGGTCGACTCGTCGAGGAGGTGAATCGCAAGTGGCCGTTCGCGCGCGAGCGGGAGCTGAAACTGCCATGAGACGCGGGTTCGTCCTGGCTGCGTTTTTCGTCGCCGGCTGCGCGGGCGGGCCGCCTGCGCCGGACTGGCAGGTCAATGCCCATGCATCGCTCGTTGCGCATACGGCGGCGTATCTTGCCGGACGAGATCGCGTGGCGCGGCAGGAGCTCGCCCTTGCGCGCCGCGAGGTCGCGCGCACCGCGGATGCAAACCAGATGGCGCGCGTCGAACTGATCGCCTGCGCAGCGCGCATCGCCAGCCTCGAATCGACCGACTGTCCGGCCTTCGAGGCGTTGGCGGCCGATGCCGATGTCGCTTTGCGCGCCTATGCCGATTATCTTGCCGGGCGTTGGGCGGGACTCGATCCGAAACTCTTGCCGCCGGCGCAGCGAGCCGTGCCGGCCAGCCGCGATGCGCTGGCGACGCTCGCTGCGATCGACGAGCCGCTTTCCCGCCTGGTGGCTGCCGCGGTGTTGCTGCGCGCCGGGCGGCTGCCTCCGGCCGGCATCGAGCTGGCGATCGAAACCGCCGCGAGGCAAGGCTGGCGTCGGCCGCTCATGGCCTGGCTCGGCTTCGACCGCGACCGCTGCAAGGCGGCGGGCGATACGGTTTGTGCGGCGGAGCGTGAGCGGCGCATCGATTACGCGAGCGGCGCCCGGTAGAATCGCGCCGTGAATCTACTCGCTTTCGAAGCGGCCACGCGCCGCTTGTCCGTGGCCTTGTGGTGCGATGGCATGATCCTGGAAAAGCATGCCGAGAACCCCAATGGCGGTTCCGAGCTGTTGCTGCCGTGGGCGCGGCAGCTCCTGGCCGAGCTCGGGTTGGGTTTGAAGCAGATCGATGGCATTGCCTTTGGCGCCGGCCCCGGTGGCTTCACCGGCTTGCGCTTGGCCTGCGGCGTGACGCAAGGGCTCGCTTGCGGTCTCGACCGGCCGGTCGTGCCGGTCGGCACGCTCGCGGCGCTGGCCTTGGAAAGCGGCGAGGGCAGGGTGCTCGCCAGTCTCGATGCGCGGATGAACGAACTCTACGTCGGCGCTTACCGGGTGACGGGCGATGCGGTGGAGGAAATCCTGGCGCCAAGAGTCGGCGATGCAAAGACGGCACCCCTGCCGGAAGGCGAGGGCTGGCGTGGCGCGGGCGACGGCTTCGGCTGTGCCCAAGGCGAGCATCTGCGCCAGCGCATGGGCGTGCGCCTGAGCGCGATCGTGCCGCACGTCTTCCCGACCGCCAGCGCGGTGGCGCGGCTGGCCGCGCCGGTGCTGGCGGCCGGCGGTGGCGTGACGGCGGAAGATGCGCAGCCGCTCTATGTGCGCGACAAGGTGGCGCTCACCATCGCCGAGCGCCATGCGCGAGGAGCCGACCGATGACGATCGAGACGATGACGATGGATGAGCTCGACGCCGTGCTGGCGATCGAGGAAAGCGTGCAGGCATTCCCCTGGACGCGCGGTAATTTTCTCGATGCGCTCGCCGCCGGCTACGATGCCTGGGTGATGCGCGAAGGCACCCGGGTGATCGGCTTCGCCATCGTGATGCATGCCGTCGATGAAGCCCATCTGCTGGTGATCGCGATCGCGCCGGATCGGCAGCGGCAGGGTCGTGGGCGCTGCTTGCTCGAATTCGTCGCCGCGCGCGCGTGTTTGGCCGGCATGGCGCGCCTGCTGCTCGAAGTGCGTCCATCGAACCTGTCGGCGCTTGCCTTCTACCAGCAGGCTGGCTTCGTCGAAATCGGCCGGCGGCGGGGTTACTATCCGGCAAAGGAAGGCCGGGAAGATGCCATCGTGATGGCCAGGAAGCTAACATGAACCGCGAGCGGGCCCTCGAGGAGATGGGGCTCGGCCCGATCTGGAAACTGCGCCAGCCGAAGAAACCGCGCGCGGTGGCTGCCGCAGCCGCCATTGCTACGGCGGCACCGCTCGATGAGCGCAGCGCGACGATCGCCACGATGGATTGGGAAGGGTTGCGCCGCGCGGTGGCGGAATGCACCGCCTGCCCGCTGCATGCGACACGCAAGCAGGCGGTGCTCGGCGTCGGCGACGTCCATGCCGAATGGCTGTTCGTCGGCGAAGGACCGGGGGCGGAGGAAGACGAGCGTGGTGAGCCCTTCGTCGGCCAGGCCGGGAAATTGCTCGATGCGATGCTAGCCGCGATCGGTCTCGAGCGCGGTGATAACGTCTATATCGCGAATGTGGTGAAATGCCGGCCGCCGAACAACCGCACGCCGGAACCCACCGAGACGGCAGCCTGCTGGCCGTTCCTCGCGCGCCAGATCGAACTCATCGGCCCGAAGCTGATCGTCGCGCTCGGCAAGCCCGCGGCGCAGACGCTGCTCATGCAGGAAGTGACGATCGCGCGCGCGCGCGGCCGGCTGCATGATTTCGCCGGCATCCCGCTGATCGTCACCTACCATCCCGCTTATCTATTGCGCAACCTGCCGGACAAGGCCAAGGCCTGGGAAGATTTGTGCTTCATGCGCAAGACGATGGCCGGCCTCCGTTAAAATCGGCTCATGAACGTCCTGCTCTCCAACGACGACGGCTATACGGCGCCCGGCCTCGTTCAGCTTGCCGCGGCATTGCAGGATCTGGCCAGGATCACCGTCGTGGCGCCGGAGCGCAACATGAGCGGCGCCTCGAATTCGCTCACCCTCGATCGGCCCTTGCTGCTCAAGACGGCGGAGAACGGTTTCCACTATGTCAATGGCACGCCCAGCGACTGCGTGCACCTGGCGGTGACCGGCATGCTGCCAGTGGAACCCGACATGGTGATCTCCGGCATCAATCTCGGCGCCAACATGGGTGACGACACGATCTATTCGGGCACCGTCGCGGCGGCGATGGAGGGCTTTTTGCTCGGCGTGCCGGCGCTCGCCGTGTCGCTGGCGAGTTTTGCCGGCAGGCATTTCGATACCGCGGCGCGGATCGTGCGCCAGATCGTCGAGCGCTACCGAGCCCGGCCGTTTGGCGCGCCGGTGCTGCTCAACGTCAATGTGCCGGACGTGCCGTTCGAGTCGCTTTCCGGCTGGGAGGTGACCAGACTGGGACGGCGCCACAAGGCCGAGCCGGTGGTCGAGCAGGTTTCGCCGCGCGGCGACACGGTGTATTGGATCGGCGCCGCCGGCGAGGCTGCCGATGCCGGCCCTGGCACGGATTTCCATGCGGTGGCGCAGAACAGGGTTTCGATCACGCCGTTGCAGATCGATCTGACGCATGCCGCCCAATTGGGCCGCGTGCGGGAGTGGCTCGGGCAATGAACGCGCACACGGCTTTCCGCGGCGTCGGCATGACCTCCGACCGCACGCGTGCGCGCATGATCGAGCGCCTGCGCGAACAGGGCATCAAGAATGAGCAGGTGCTGATGGCGCTCGGCGTCGTGCCGCGCCATATCTTCGTCGAGCCGGCGATGGCGCATCGCGCCTACGAGGACACCGCGCTGCCGCTGATCCTCGGCCAGACCATCTCCCAGCCTTACATCGTCGCGCGCATGATCGAGCTCCTGCTCGAAGGCCGCGCCGCGCTGGGCAAGACCCTCGAGGTCGGGGCGGGGTGCGGCTATCAGGCGGCGGTGCTCGCCCAGCTCACGCGCGAGGTCTATGGCGTCGAACGCCTCGCCTCTTTGCTCGCTCGGGCGCGCGAGAACCTCAAGGCCCTGCGTCTGACCCGGGTGCGCCTCAAGCATGCGGATGGCATGGCGGGGCTGCCCGAGGCGGCGCCGTTCGATTCGATCATCGTCGCCGCGGCGGGGGCGGCCGTGCCGCAGGCGTTGAAGGAGCAGCTCGCGCTCGGCGGCCGCCTGGTGATGCCGGTCGGTGGCGCATCCCAATCCTTGGTGGTCATCGAGCGCACCGTCCAGGGCTGGAAGGAAAGCTTTTTCGAGGCCGTGCGCTTCGTGCCGCTTTTGCCGGGGGTCGCTTGATGGAACGCCGCATCTCGATACTCGCGCTCTTCCTGCTGGCCGGTTGCGCCAGCCCCCATCCGGCGCCGGTCTCCGAGAGCGGCGCGCCGACGCGCATCGAAGCGCCGCGCGTTTCGCAGCCCACCGCGAGCGTGGGCAAGGTGTATGTGGTCAGGAAGGGCGACACGCTCAACGGCATCGCCCGCGAGCATGGCCTCGATCCGCGCGACATCGCCGCGTGGAACGATCTCGGCGATGCGAACCGGATCAGCGTCGGCCAGACCCTGCGATTGACCCCGCCCGGCGCGCCGCCAGCGACCGCGGCAGCCTCGTCGCCGGAAACTACCGAAGTGCAGCCGATCATCGGCGGTGGCGCCGTCGTCGCCCGCCCGCTCGAGGGCGCGCCCGCCGGTGGTGCCGTCTCGCCAGCGCCGAGTTTGGCCCCTGGCGGCCGCGATGCCGTCAAGCGCGCGCCGAAGGGCGGCAAGCTGCCGTATTCCGAAGAAAACCTCGCTCGTTTGAGTGGGCAGGGGGGGATGGTAACCGCACCGGCGGCGCAAGCCGCATCCCCGTCTTCGCCGTCCATGGTCGCGCCGCAAGCATCCGCGCCCAAGCCCGCGGCTGCGGCCACAGCGCTCCCTGCCAGCGGCATCGGCTGGGGCTGGCCTGCCAGCGGCAAGCTACTCGCCGGCTTCAGCGACGGCAGCGGCGCGAAAGAAATCAACCGCGGCATCGACATCGCCGGCAAGATCGGTGATCCGGTGCGCGCTGCCGCCGCCGGCAAGGTGATTTTCGTCGGCGTCTATCCGAAGCATGGCAATCTCGTCGTGCTCTTGCACGCCGATGGCTACAGCAGCGTCTATGCGCACAACAGCCGCATCCTCGTCAAGGAGGGCCAGATGGTCGAACGAGGCGACAAGATCGCCGAGCTCGGCGATTCCGACGCCGATCGGCCCAAGCTGCATTTCGAGCTGCGGCACAAGGGTAAGCCGCTCGATCCACTCAAGCTGCTTCCCGCGCGATGACGGCCGGCAGCGAGGAAAACGAGATCGACGCCAACGCTTCGTCCCCTGACGAGGGGGAGATGTCGTTGGAGACGGATCGCGAAGAAACCAGCGAGCTTACTGGCGAGGATGGCTTCCTCGACGACGTGACGCAGCTGTATCTGAACGAGATCGGCGCCACGCCGCTGCTCGAGCCGGAAGAGGAGCTCGCGCTCGCGCGCGCGGTGCGTGGCGGCGACTTCGCCGCGCGCCAGAAGATGATCGAGGCCAACCTGCGGCTCGTCGTCAGCATCGCCAAACACTACCAGCATCGGGGCATTCCGCTCGACGACCTGATCGAGGAAGGCAACCTGGGGCTCATCCACGCGCTGGAGAAATTCGATCCCGAACGCGGCTTCCGTTTTTCCACCTACGCGACGTGGTGGATCCGCCAGAACATCGAGCGCGCGATCATGAACCAGTCGCGCACCGTGCGCCTGCCGGTGCATGTGGTCAAGGAACTGAACGCCGTGCTGGTGGCATTGCGCAAGGTGGGCGCCGACCCGGAAGCGGTGGAGGCCGAGCCGACGCCGGTGCTCGAGAAAGTCGCCAGCCTGCTGCACAAGCCGGTCGAGGAAATCCGTCGTCTCCTGCTGCTCAACGAGCGCATCGCCTCGCTCGACGCGCCGCTCGACATCGATCCCGAGCTGTCGATCGCCGATGCGATCGCCGATGAGAACGCCATCGATCCCGAATCCACGGTGGAGGAAAACGAGATTGCCCGCCACATCGATGCCTGGGTCGAAGAACTGCCCGATCGCCACCGTTACGTCGTCGAACGACGCTACGGCTTGAATGGCCGCGATGTCGCGACGTTGGAAGCGCTGGCCGGGGAGCTCGGTGTCACGCGCGAGCGCGTGCGCCAGCTGCAGATGGAGGCGCTTTCCCGCCTGCGCCAGCGTATGGCGCGCGATGGCGTCGGCGTGCGGTCATTGCTTTGATCGCATCGCCTGCAGCGCCTGCGCGAACTGGAACACCGCCATCGCGTAGAAGCTCGAGCGGTTGTAGCGCGTGATCACGTAGAAATTCTGGTAGCCGAGCCAGTATTCGGTCGGCGCCTCGGGGGTGGCGAGGTCGATCAGCGCGGCGGGGGCGTCGGGCGCATCATGGGGAATCTCGACGCCGAAGGCCGCCATCTCCTGCGGTCGCCGCCGGGGCAGGATGCCTTCGTCGATCAAGGCTTCATGTGCCGTTCCGCCAGCGCCGACTTTCACCGCATGCGCGATCGGGCCGTTCGTCATCCAACCGTGATTCCTGAGGAAATTCGCCACGCTGCCGATCGCGTCGGCCGCACTGCCGGAAAGATCGATGCGGCCATCGCCGTCGAAATCGACCGCGTAGCCGCGGATGCTGGAGGGCAAGAATTGCGGCAGGCCGATCGCGCCGGCATAGGAGCCGCGGTAGCCGTCGGGCGGGCGGCCTTCGTCGCGGGCCAAGAGCAGCAGGGCTTCCAATTCGCGGCGGAACAGCTCGGCGCGCGGCGGATAGTCGAAGGCGAGCGTGGCCAATGCGGCGAAAGTGTCGAAACGGCCGGTCTGCCGGCCGTAGAAGGTCTCGATGCCGATGATGGCGACGATGATCTCCGCCGGCACGCCGGTCAGCGCCTCGGCCTTGGCCAGCGTCGCCGCATGGCGCTGCCAGAAGGCCAGGCCGGCGGCAAGGCGCTGCGGTTCGATGAAGCGCGCCCGGTAGGCTTGCCAGGAACGCTGCCGGGGATCGCTTGGCGGGGCGATGGCCTCGAGCACGGCAGGCAGAGGGCGCGTTCGGGCGAACAGCCGCGTGAGGCGCGCGCCATCGAGGCCGTGCTTTACCTCCATCTCGGCGATGAAGGCGTGCACCTCCTCGCGGCTGGCATAGCTGCCGGCGTGGAGCTCGAACGAGAGCAGGGTGAGGAGGGCGAAGAGGATGCGTTTCATGGCTTGAAATGGGCGACGCGCCGGCGCAATGCGGCGAGCGCATCGGGGGAAGCGTGGCCATAGCGTAAGCCGGCGTAGAGCGCGGCGATGGCGTGAATATCGTCCGCTGCGGCCGGTAATTCCTTCGCCACGCGCTGCGCGTAATCCAAAGGCCCTTCCCACGGCCGGCGCGGCAGACCGTGTTTTCCGAGTCGTCGGGTGAAGCGCCGCCATTGCCGTTCGACCGGATCGGGATGCGGGCGACGCCAGAACATCGCGGCCGCCAGGCCGAGCAGGGCTGCGGCCGTCAAACCCATGAGCCAGGCGGCCATCCGGCGCCAGTCGGGCGCGGCCATGCCCAGGCGGGCGAGCAGCTCGCGCTGGCGTTTCGGGTCGAAGTCGAGCACCCACTGGTTCCAGGCGTCGTTGATCGCCCACCACTGATAACGCAGCTCGCGCAGCCAGTCGAAGCCCGGCCGCGCCAGCAGCGGCAGCGGCTCGCCGGCCGGCAGCGCGGCGGCGAGATCCTCCTCGATGCGCGCCGGCGCTGCGGCGGCGGTGGGATCGACGCGTACCCAGCCGTTACCCTCGAGCCAGACTTCGGCCCAGGCGTGCGCATCCGACTGGCGGATCACCCAGGTGCCATCGACGGGATTCTTTTCCCCACCCTGGTAGCCGGTGACCACGCGCGCCGGTACCCCGGCAGCACGCATCAACACGACGAAGGCCGCGGCGAAGTGCTCGCAGAAGCCACGCCTGGTGTCGAAGAGGAATTCGTCGGCGACATGCTCGCCGGTGAGCGGCGGGCGCAGCGTATAGGTGAGCCGCTGGCCTTTCAGGAACTCGAGCGCGCGCTCGACGCGCTCAGCGGGGTTGGAGAGTGCCGTCCAGCCAGCGCCGAGTTTCACCGTGCGGGGATTGAGGCCGGCGGGCAATTGCAAGGCCGCGGCGAGCACGTCGGCCTCTTCGGCGGCGAAGCTCACCTGCGGATGCGAAGTCATCGCATAGCGCCGCCGCTCGCGCACCTGCTTCGTGGCATGGAGCTGGAAATCCGTGGTGAAAAAGGCATCGTTGGGCAGGGTCGCGGGGAATTCGAGTGCGAACAGCCAGGGTTTGTCGTGCGCTTCGAGCGTCACCGTGTAGCGATAGGCGGGGCTGTCCGGCCACGGCGCGTAGGGCGGTTCGTCGCTGCGGCGTGTGTTGCCCGGCCGCCAGAGGCGGCCATCGAGGCGGGTGAGCACCGGGCCGCGCCAGTAGAGCGCGCGTTTCGGCGGCGCCTCGCCCTCGAAGGCGACGCGAAAGGCGATCGCATCGGATTGCGCGAGGCTCTGGATCGTGCCGGGCGCCATCGTGTCGGACAGCCCCGTCAGGCCGCCGTAGGCATCGCGCGGCAGGCCCCACAGCGGCCCCTGCACGCGCGGAAACAGCAGGAACAGGATCAGCATGAACGGCGTGGCTTGCAGCAACAGCATGCCCGCCAGCCGCGCCAGCGCGGCCGGCTTGCCTTCGGCATCGGCGAGGCTCGCCAGCGCGGCGGTGGCCACCAGCACGGTGACGATCGTCGTCGCGGCGATCGGGATCGACTGGTCTTCGAAGAATCGCGCCAGCGTCAGAAAATAGCCGAGCAGCACGATCGTCATGCCATCGCGCGGCGCCCGCGCTTCGAGTTGCTTCAGGGCCATGAACACGACCAGCAGCGCGATGCCGGCCTGCTGGCCGAAGAGCGTGCGGTAGTGGAGGAACACGGCGGCAGAGGCGGCGAGGGTGACCGCGATCAGCAGCCCGCGCGGCGGCAGCGGCTGGCGTCGCCAGGCGAGTATCACGCGCCAGAGGAATGCGCAGGCGGTGACGACGACGAGCCACGGCGGCAACTGCGGCGCGAGCGGCATGGTGGCCAGGAGGCCGGTGGCGAGCAGCCAGCCGGTCTGCGCCACGCTCAGTGGCAGGGCGGGTTCAGGTTTCATCGCCATACAAAGCGAGGGCTTTGAGGCAGGCGTGACAGTGGGCGTCGCCATGCGCCTGGGGGATTTCCTGGCCCGGCAGGCGCAGGCCGTAGGAAAGGCCCGCAGCTTCGGCATCGAGCACCCAGCGGGCGAGGATCGACAGACGCGCCTCGACATCGAGCGTGGAAGGCAGCAGCGCCCAGTCGAACCACGGCGCTTGCGCCGTCGAGCCCGAGAACTGCTTGGTCTGCAATGCGGCCTCCGGCCCCAGCCGGGCGGCCGCTTTCCAGGCGACGTGGTGGAGCGGATCGCCCGGCTGGTGGCGTTTCAGGCCGGCGAAATCCTCGTCGCCGGCCTCCGATGGCAGCCGGCCCGCCTGCATGCCACTGAAAGTCGGCGCTGGCGGGACGGCACGGGCGGGACGCGGATAGACGAGACAGCGCGATGCGGGCGCGGCATAGGCCCAGCAGCGCACCAGA
>JBKBOI010000016.1:0-19332 GCA_046294935.1 Rhodocyclaceae bacterium | reverse complement strand
GTGGCCTACTGCGGCGAACGGCGTTATGGCAAACCGGGCAACCGGGAAAATGCCCGCCGCCAGCTGCGCGAGCTCTCCGGCAAGATCGCCATCTTCCACACCGGCCTGTGCCTGTTGAACGGCGCGAGCGGCCGCCATCATCTGCGTGGCGTTGCTACGGAAGTGCGCTTTCGCGAGCTTGCCGATGCCGAGATCGAACGCTACCTCGACAAGGAAGACGCGCTCGATTGCGCCGGCAGCGCCCGCTCCGAAGGTCTGGGCATTTCCCTGCTCGAATGGATGAGAAGCGACGATCCGACCGCGCTGGTCGGGCTGCCGCTGATCGCGCTCGCCGAGATGCTACGCGCCGAAGGGTACGAATTGCCTTGAGTGGCACGCTCTACCTGTTGCCCACGCGACTGGGCGAATCGCCCTGGCCGCTGGTGCTGCCGGCCGGCACGCGCGAAATCGCCTGCCGGCTACGCCATTTCGTCGTCGAGAACGCCAAGACCGCACGCGCGGCGCTGAAGTGGCTCGATCATCCCGTCCCGCTGCGCGAAATCGCCATCGAGCAGTTGTCCGAGCCTTTGGTGCCGGCGGACATCGATCGGCTGATCGCACCGCTGCGGGATGGCATCGATGTGGGCCTGATGTCGGAGGCAGGCTGCCCAGGCGTGGCCGATCCCGGCGCGCTGCTCGTGCGCCGCGCCCACGAGCTCGGCATCCCGGTCAGGCCGCTGGTCGGCCCCTCGGCGTTGCTGCTGGCGCTGATGGCTTCGGGGCTCGAAGGCCAGCGTTTCGCTTTCCACGGTTATCTGCCGCAGCGCGAGCCCGAGCGCAGCCGGCGTATCGTCGAGCTGGAAAAAGCCTCGCGGCGAAACCGCGAGACCCAGTTGTTCATCGAAACCCCTTACCGCAACGAAGCGCTGTTCGCCGCCCTGCTCGCCGCCTGCCGGCCCGAGACCTGGCTGTGCGTGGCCAGCGACCTGACGCTGGCGACCGAGCACATCGTCACTCGCCAAATCGCCGACTGGCGGTGCCGTGCCGCCAGCGCCGACTTTCGACGTCGGCCGACGGTCTTCTTGCTGCTCAGCGAAGGTTGAAGCGAGTCAGCGCGGCGGCCAAAGCGGCAGCGGCATCGGCGCCGAAACGGCGCGCGAATTTTTCGGCCAGATTCGGTTTGACGGTGTAATCGCGCACCTCCTCGGCTTTCAGCACGTCGCGAGCGACAGATTCGACCGTGCCGAAACCGTCGGCCAAGCCCAGCTCGATGCTCTTGGCGCCCGTCCACATCAGCCCGGAAAACATCTCCGGCGTTTCCTTGAGCCGGCTGCCGCGCCCCTTCTTCACTTCGGCGATGAACTGCTGGTGGATTTCGTCGAGCATCTGCTGCGCATGGGCCTTGTGGCGTTCGTTCTGTGGCGAGAAAGGGTCGAGGAAGCCCTTGTTTTCGCCGGCAGTCATCAATCGCCGCTCGACGCCGAGCTTGTCCATCGCACCGGTGAAGCCGAAGCCATCCATCAAGACGCCGATCGAGCCGACGATGCTCGCCTTGTCGACGAAGATCTTGTCGGCCGCCGCGGCGACGTAGTATCCCCCCGAGGCGCAGACGTCCTCGACGACGGCGTAAAGCGGCTTGTCGGGATGCTTGCCGCGCAAGCGGCGGATCTCGTCGGCGATAATCCCGGCCTGCACCGGGCTACCGCCGGGGCTGTTGATGCGCAACACCACGCCCGCCGCGCCCTTGTCGTCGAAGGCGGCCTGCAGTGCGCTGAGCACATCGTCGGCATTGACGTCGCCCTTGGCCTGGATCACGCCCTGCAGGTCGATCAGTGCGGTGTGGCGCGCGGCTTTATCGGGAGAGAGTGCGCTCCAGTCGACCACTGCCGCCAGCAAGATGGCCAGATAGGCAAACCCCAGCAGCTTGAAGAAGATTCCCCAGCGCCGCGCGCGGCGCTGCTCCTCCACGGCAGCCAGCGCCACCTTCTCCAGCACTTCGCGTTCCCAGTTTCCGCCCTCCGCCACTTCTTCCCGCCTTCCCGCTCAATCAAGCATTTTCGCTCAACCACCTCGCCAGATCGGCGATGGATGCCGCATAGTATAGCGGCGCCTGCGCTTCCAGCGCTTCGCGCGGATGTGCGCCATAGCCGACCGCGATGGCTGGGACGCCGGCATTTTTGGCCATGAGCAGATCGTGTGTCGTGTCGCCGATCATCAGGGTTTGCGCCGGTTCGATGCCGAAGGTGTCCATCAGCTCCAGCAGCATCTGCGGATGAGGCTTGGAATGGCACTCGTCGGCGCAGCGCGTGGCATGGAAATAAGCATCGAGACCGGTATGGGCGAGCGCGCGGTCGAGACCGGCGCGAGACTTGCCCGTCGCCACCCCCAGACGATGGCCGCGTCCGGCCAGCTCGCGGATCAGCTCCCCCGCCCCTGTGAACAGGGTGAGCTCGTGGTCGCGCGACAGATAATGGTGGCGGTAGCGGGCCACCAGTTCGGGATAATGCGCTTCGGGCAGATCGGGCAACGCATGGCGCAACGCTTCGGCTAGCCCGAGGCCGATGATGTGGCGCGCACGCGCCTCGTCGGGCGGTTCCAAGCCGAGATCGCGGGCAGCGGCCTGGACGCTGGCGACGATCATCGCCGCCGAATCCATCAGCGTGCCATCCCAGTCGAAGACGATCAATTCAAAGCGCTGCCGCATCGTCGATTCCCATTCGCTTCATGAAGTTCTTCAGTTCTCCGGGCAAGGGCGCCGCCAATACGAGCGGCTCGCCACTTTCCGGATGCGGCAATCGCAACGCTGCCGCGTGCAGGAACATGCGTTTCAGCCCCACTTTTTGCAAGGCTTTGTTGAGCGTGAAATCGCCATATTTGTCATCACCGAGGATTGGGAAACCCAGATGCGCCAGATGGACGCGGATCTGATGGGTGCGGCCGCTCTTCAATTCCACCTCGAGGAGGCTGAATTCGCCCAGCGGGGTCTGCCATCGCCCCAAGAGGCGCACGACCGAATGCGCCGCCTTGCCCGCCGCATCGACGCGCACGCGCCGCTCGCCTTCCGCCGTCAGGTATTTGTGCAAAGGCAGCCTGACGTTGCGCAGCTTGTCGCGCCAATGGCCTCTGACCAGCGCGAGGTAACGTTTCTCGATCTCCCCTTCACGGAACAGGTCGTGCAGCCTCGATAGCGCGCTGCGTTTCTTGCCGATCGCCAGCAGCCCGGAGGTCTCGCGGTCGAGACGATGCGCGAGTTCGAGGAACTTCGCCTGCGGCCGCGCCCGGCGCAGCTGCTCGATGACGCCGAAATCGACGCCGCTGCCGCCATGCACCGCCACGCCCGCAGGCTTGTCGATCACCAAGAGCGCCTCGTCCTCGAAAACGACCGCGAACTCCCGTGCGGGACAAGACGGATCGCTTCGCGGCTCGGAAACGCGCAGCGGCGGCACGCGAATCACGTCGCCGACCGCCAGACGCTCATTTGCGTCCACCCGCCCTTTGTTCACCCTCACCTCGCCGCTACGCAGGATGCGGTAGATGTGGCTCTTGGGCACCCCCTTGAAGGTCTTGAGCAGGAAATTGTCGATGCGCTGCCCGGCGCAGGTCTCATCGACCTGAAGGAATGTGACGGATTCTTTGCCCAACTCGTTCTTTCACAATATAATGTGGTGGCTTAGCCATCCGCGGATGACGTGCCCGGCGACACGAAGCGGTTCCGGGGCGCCGCCCGCCGATGTTGTCGGCAGCCCTGCCGCCCACCAATCATTCTACGGGCATCGACTGCCGACATGGGGCATGACGCCTCCGCCCTCCAGGCCGCACGACGCACTTTTTACGTCCGGCCGGCGCCGGAATACCGTTTTGCCTAGCTGGCCCAGGTGAAGTCGCTCACCGCAAGTTGCGACCCGTAACGAAATTTTTTCGCGCACAGACAGGCTTCGATTCGCGCGGCCTGCGCCTTTTTTGGCCGGCCGCGCCATCCGACAAATTCACAACCCATTTGCCCACCCTGCACCTGACGATCCCAATGGTGTCGAACCCGCAAATCCGTCAGTAAAACGCCCCGCACCGGTGGCGAGATTTGTCGTGCCTGCCTGCGTGCCCAAGCAGGAGCACAGATGAAACGCATGCTGTTCAATGCGACGCAGGCCGAGGAACTCCGCGTCGCGATCGTCGACGGTCAGAAGCTGATCGACCTCGACATCGAATCGGCCGCCAAAGAGCAGCGCAAGAGCAACATCTACAAGGCCGTCATCACCCGCATCGAGCCATCGCTCGAAGCCGCCTTCGTCGATTACGGTGCCGAACGCCACGGCTTCCTCCCCTTCAAAGAGGTCGCGAAAAGCTACTACCAACCCGGTCTCGAACCCGGCCGCGCGCGCATCCAGGATGCGCTCAAGGTCGGGCAGGAGCTGATCGTCCAGGTCGAAAAGGACGAGCGCGGCAACAAGGGCGCGGCGCTGACCACCTACATCTCGCTCGCCGGCCGCTATCTGGTGCTGATGCCCAACAACCCGCGCGGTGGTGGCGTCTCGCGCCGCATCGAGGGTGAGGAGCGCCAGGAACTGCGCGAGGTGATGGAACAGCTCGAAGTCCCGCCCGGCATGAGCCTGATCGCCCGTACCGCCGGCATCGGCCGTAGCGTCGAGGAGCTGCAGTGGGACTTGAACTACCTGCTGCAACTATGGCGCGCGATCGAGGGTGCGGCACAGGCCCAATCCGGCGCCTTCCTGATCTACCAGGAATCGAGCCTGGTGATCCGCGCCATCCGCGACTACTTCCAGCCGGACATCGGCGAGATCCTCATCGACACCGACGACATTTTCGAGCAGGCCAAGCAGTTCATGAGCCATGTGATGCCGGCAAACGTCAATCGCGTCAAACGCTATCGCGACGACGTGCCGCTATTCTCGCGCTTCCAGATCGAACACCAGATCGAATCGGCCTACTCGCGGCAGGTGAATCTGCCTTCGGGCGGCGCCGTGGTCATCGACCACACCGAGGCGCTGGTGGCGATCGACGTCAACTCCGGCCGCGCCACCAAGGGTGCCGACATCGAGGAAACCGCGCTCAAGACCAACCTCGAAGCCGCCGAGGAAATCGCCCGCCAGCTACGCCTCAGAGACCTCGGCGGATTGATCGTCATCGACTTCATCGACATGGAATCGCCGAAGAGCCAGCGCGAAGTCGAAAACCGCCTGAAGGAAGCCCTGCACTACGACCGCGCGCGCGTGCAAGTCGGCAAAATTTCGCGCTTCGGCCTCATGGAACTGTCACGCCAGCGGCTGCGCCCAGCCTTGGCGGAGACGAGTTACATCACTTGTCCGCGCTGCACTGGCACGGGCCACATCCGCTCGACCGAATCGGCCGCGCTGCACATCCTGCGCATCCTCGAAGAGGAGGCGATGAAGGAAAACACCGGCGCGCTGCACGCACAGGTGCCGATCGATGTCGCCACCTACCTGCTCAATGAGAAGCGACCGGACATCGCGCGCATCGAGCTGCGGCACCACGTCAATCTGATCGTCATCCCGAACCGCTATCTCGAAACGCCACATTACGAGATCGTCCGCCTGCGCCACGACCAGCTCAATCAGGAAGGCATCAGCCAGCCGAGCTACGAAATGGCCGTGAAGCCGGCCGAAGAAACCGCGGCACAAGCCGCCCAGACCGAAACGAAGGCGCCGCGCCCCGAAGCGGTGGTCAAGGGCATCACCCCCGAGCAGCCCGCGCCCACCGTCGCGCCGAAATCCGCCAAGCCGGAAACGTCCGCCCCTGCGCCGGGATTCTTCGCCCGCATCCTGGCCTGGTTTACGGGCGGAAGAAAGGAAGAATCCATCGAGGCATCGCCGGGAAAACCTGCGATCACTGGCCGACGCGAACGCTCGGAAGGCGCCGAACGAGGCGTCCGCACCCGTCGCGAGGGGCGTGAAGGACGCGAGCGCGGCGAACGCCGCGAGCCGCGGGAAGGTCGGCAGAACCGTCCCGAGCGGGCCGAGCGCAAGGAACGTGCCGAGAGCGTGAAGGAACCGCGCGAAGCACGCCAGAACCGTCA
This sequence comes from Rhodocyclaceae bacterium, assembly GCA_046294935.1. GTDB lineage: Bacteria > Pseudomonadota > Gammaproteobacteria > Burkholderiales > Rhodocyclaceae > Sulfuricystis. The sequence continues at coordinate 13,301 of JBKBOI010000016.1, read as the reverse complement.
GAAGCCCTCGGCGGCCGAACCGGAAACCCCGCCAGTCAATCCGACGCCCGCTCCCATTGAAAGCGGCGCTGCCGAGAGCGCCGCCGGCCGCCGCCGCGGCCGGCGCGGCGGACGCAATCGCGGCGAGCGCCAACTCGAGGAAGTCGCCGCCGCCGTCGCTGCCGTCTCCTCTTCGGCAGAAGAGACCGCGCTTGCATCGGCTGCCCACCCCGCGACGGCGGTCGTGCGAGCGCCCCACGCCCCAGAGACTGCCGGCGAAACCGTGCCGACTCTCGCCGGCTCGACGCTTGCCACCAGCGGCGAAGGGCTGGGTGCCGTCCCGCCAGCGCCGACTTTCCGAAGCGAGTCGGCGCCCGGCGGGACGCCTTCACTTCCGCCAGCGCCGACCTTGGCTCCCGGCGCACCCGCAAAACCACCTGCCGCCGCGCCCTCGGCGGCGACGGAGCAAGCCGGGCCACCCCCAGCGGAACTCCAGCCGGCGGTTGCCACACCGGTCGATTTAGCGCCTGTTCCAGTAGCGCCCGCCCAACCGAGCGCACCGGCCGCGGCGCCGGTCACCGTCGATCTCGCGGCGGAATTGGCGAAAGCCGGGTTGCAACTGGTCGAAACCACACATGCCGCATCTCGGCCGGCCATCGAACCGCCAGCGCAACCGCTGGGACGCAAACCGAAGCCCGCGCCGGTGATCAGCGACGAACCCCTGGTGATGGTGGAAACCCGGAAACCCGAATAGGATCAGGCCCCAACATATGCAGCGGGATGTGCAGCGGGGGCTGCGCCCGCTGCATGGAAGTCAAGCGGAGGAAAGCCGGCGCAACAGCGCGTCGGCGGCCTCTTCCACCAGATCGAGGACGATTTCGAAGCCCTCCGGCCCGCCGTAGTATGGATCCGGCACCTCATCGAGTTCCAGATGGGGGGCGAATTCGAGGAAGAGCCCCAGTTTGCCGTGATGCTCGAGCGGGCAGATCTCACGCAACAGCGCGAGATTGTCGCGATCCATCGCCAGGATGCGGTGAAAGCGCGCGAAATCGAATTCATCGACCTGACGCGCGCGCAGGCCCGAGAGGTCGTAGCCGCGTTTCTTTGCGGCTTCCTGCGCGCGGCGGTCTGGCGGATGGCCGACGTGATAGCCATGCGTGCCGGCCGAGTCGAACTCGAATCGATCGTGCAGGCCGCGCCGCCTGGCCAACTCGCGCGCCACGCCCTCGGCAGTGGGCGATCGGCAGATGTTGCCCATGCAAACGAACAGGATGCGTTGCATCGGAAGATCAAAACGGCAGCTTCATGCCGGGCGGCAGCGGCAGGCCTGCGGTGAAAGCGCTCATGCGCTCCTGGACGGTCGCCTCGGCGCGACGGTTGGCATCGTTGAGCGCCGCGGCGATCAGATCTTCGAGCATCTCCTTGTCGTCCATCACCGCAGGGTCGATGGTGACGCGCTTGACGTCATGCTTGCAGGTCATCACGACCTTCACGGCGCCGGCGCCGGATTGACCCTCGACTTCGAGATTGGCCAGCTCTTCCTGCGCCTTCTGCATGTTCTCATGCATCTTCTGTGCCTGTTTCATCAAATTGGCGATGCCGGCTTTGTTCAGCATGTTGCGTTCCTCTAGAGGGGTTTGATGGTGGATTCGTCGATGCTGGCGTCGAACAGGTCGCAGACCTCGCGCACGAAAGGGTCGTTTTCGATCGCGGCAATGGCCTGTTCCTGCCGCTCACGCTTTTGCCGTTCAGCGCGTGCCTTGGGGGTGGTGCCGTTCGGCGCGGCAAGCTGGATCTCGAGGGTGATGGGCTGGCCGAATTGCTTGGCCAGTTCGGCGCGCAGCTTGTCCTGATGCATTTGCAGGTGGCGGTGCGCCGGATCGAGGCGCAACACGATTTTCTGGCCGTTGCGTTCGGCCAGCTCGCAATGCTGGGCGAGCTGGCGCGCCATGCCGGTGAGCGCACTGCCTTCGACCAGGGCATGCCAATCGTCCGGCGCCGCCAACGCCGGCTCGGCGGAAGGAAGAGCCTTTGCTGCCGGTGTGGAAGGCGCGGCGGCGAACGACATCGAGGCAGCGGGTGTGGGGGACGGCGCTGAGGCCGTGGATGCCATGCGCGCGGGCTTCTCCTCACCGCCACCCGGCCGGAAGGCATGAAGCCGCAGCAGCGTCATGCCGAAGCCGGCGGCCTCGTCGGGGGCCAGCCCGAGTTCGTCACGGCCGTGTGTGACGATCTGGTAGCACAACTGGAGGAATTCTGGATCGAGACGCTCCGCATATGGCGCAAGCCTCGCACGCTCGGCGTCGTCTAGGATCGCATCCGGCGCGAACTGGAGGAGCGCGATACGGTGGAGCAAGGTCGCCAGCTCCTGCAGCGCTGCTTCGAAGCTGAGGCTGCGCTCCTCCATCGCCCGGGCCACCGCGAGCATCGCGCGGATGTCACCGGCGACGAGTCCGTCGAGCAATGCGAACAGATGATCCTCACCGACGGTGCCGAGCATCGCGCGCACGCCTTCCTCCTCGACGCGGCCGGCGCCGTGGGCGATTGCCTGATCGAGCAGCGAGAGCGCATCACGCATCGAGCCGGCCGCCGCTTTGGCCAGATGGCGCAGCGCCCCCGGCTCGAAGTCGATGCCCTCCGCGGACAGCACGCGCGCCAGATGCTCGACGATCAGCGCCGGCGGCATCTGCTTCAGGTTGAATTGCAGACAGCGGGAGAGCACCGTGACGGGAATTTTCTGCGGGTCGGTGGTAGCGAGGATGAACTTGACGTGCTCCGGCGGCTCTTCGAGCGTCTTCAGCATCGCGTTGAAGGCATGGCCGGAGAGCTGGTGCACTTCGTCGATCATATAGACCTTGTAGCGGCCGCTGGTCGGCGCGTAGGCCGCCTTTTCGAGGAGTGCCGCCATGTCCTCGACGCCACGGTTCGAGGCGGCGTCCATCTCGACGTAATCGACGAAGCGCCCGGCATCGATCTCGCGGCAGGGCGTGCATTCGCCGCACGGCGTGGCTGTGACGCCCTGTTCGCAGTTGAGCGCCTTGGCCATGATGCGCGCGAGCGTGGTCTTGCCGACGCCGCGCGTGCCGGTGAAGAGATACGCATGGTGCAGGCGCTGCTGCTCGAGCGCATGCGTGAGCGCCCGGACGACATGCTCCTGGCCGACCAGCGTGTCGAAGGATTTCGGGCGCCACTTGCGAGCAAGAACCTGGTAGCTCATGCCCGCGATTCTACCGGACTACCCTTGCGGCGCGGCGAGAGGGGGCGCCATGCGGCCCGCGCGGCCACCCATCAATCCCTTGCCCATCATCCGGGCGGCCTGTCGATCGGCAATGACCTTCTGTTCTGGGGTGAGAACCGCATAGAGGCGGTTGAAGCTCTCATGCACCGCCTTCATTGCCGCAAGACGCTCCTCCATCAGACTTTCCCGTCTCGCCAGGCGCTCGGGCGCCGTGAGATTGGCGTCGGCCGCCAGCGCGCGCATCCCGGCAAGACTCTTGCCTGCCTCGGCCTGGACTTTCTCGGCATAGGCGTTCCACAGCGCTTCCTGATCGGGCGTGATCTTGAGCTGGTATTTCTGGTAGTCGAGGCGCGCCTTGACCCGCTCCGCAGGATCGAAGCGCATCGCGGCGTGGTGGCCCATCTTGCCCATCGGGCCCATGGCCGGACTTGCCGTGTTTCCGGGGCCAATCGATTGGGCGAAAGCGAGGCTATTGAGACCGGCGATGACGAACAGGCCGGCGAGAACCTGGTGTGTTTGACGCATTTCGTTTCCTCCTGTCGAGTGGTGAAGTGGAAAGCATGCGCCAGGGATGTAAGCCGTTCATTTCAACAGACGGCCAAGATGTAACCAAGTATGGCGCCGCAAGAGGCGCGGTGACAGGAGGTGGCGAGCCTGACCCCCGGCACTTGCAAGGATTGGCTATGGCTGCTGCCTTCCGGCCCTGACCAGGTTCACCAGCTTGCAATGCGGGGAGACCCGCCACGACGCAGTTTAGCAGTATTCGGCTCGGCCTGCCGGACGTTCGAGCCAATCGCGTACGATGGCCACTTGCGCATCGTCCAGGAACATCGGCGCATGGCCGACTTCAGGAACCTCGACGCTTTGCGCTCTCGGCCCGCGCCGCGCCATTTCCGCCACGGTCTCACGGCTGAGCAAATCGGACTGGGCGCCGCGGATCACCAGGGTCGGACAGCGGATCGCATCGAAGAGCGGCCACAGGTCGATGTCCTGGCCGTCGCGGGCCGCCTCGGCATAGGGCACCGCGATGCCAGGATCGTAACGCAGGCGATAGCGTCCGTCCGGCCCCGCTTTGATCACATGCTGGGTGAGGTGACGCCACTGCGCATCGGAGAGTTTGCCAAACGGCGCGGCGATGACGCGGATGTAGCCTTCCGCTTCCTCGGGCGAGGCGAAGTCCGGCGGCGTGGCGAGATATTCGCCGATGCGCTGCAAGGCCGGCGCCGCGAGCAATGGGCCGACGTCGTTGAGGATCAGGCGCGTGATCGGACTACCTGGCTGCGCCGCCAGCGCCATGCCGATGATGCCGCCCATCGAGGTGCCGAGCCAGTCCACCCGCTCGACGTCGAGCCGCGCGAGCAGCGCGACCATGTCTTGCGCATACTGGGGGATCGTGTAATGGTGCGGATCACGCAGCCAGTCGCTCATCCCCCGCCCGACCACATCGGGACAGACGACGCGGTAGCGGTCGGCGAGCCGCTCGGCGAGATAGTCGAAATCGCGGCCGCAGCGCGTGAGCCCATGCACGCAGACGAGCACCCTCGGATTGGCCGGATCGCCCCATTCGACGTAGGCCATCTGGTGAAAGCCCGCGGGGCTCAGGCAGTGAACGAACTTCTGGCGCATCGGCCTTACTCGGTGGCAGCGAAAGCCGTATTGTGCCAGTAGCGCCGCCGCCTTTCACGCTCATGCGAAAGTGCCGTCCCATCAGCGCCGATCTTGATCATGACGGCGCCGTCGCGGTCGGTGCGATGGATGTTCGCACCGGCATAACGCGCCAGCACGGACGGATGCGGGTGGCCGAAGCGGTTGCGGTAGCCGATCGGGAAGATGACTTCCTTCGCTCCCACCGCCGCGACAAAGGCCGGCGACGACGTCTTCTTCCCGCCGTGATGAGGAGCGACGAGGATGTCGGCACGCGCCTCGTCGCGGTGGCGGGCGAGGAACTCGGCCTCTGCTTTCCCTTCGAGATCCCCCGGGATCAACACGCTGCCATGGGGCGATTCGATCTTCAGCACGCAGGAAAGCGCATTGCTCGGCCGCTTGCCGTCGTAATCCTCCGCCAATGGATGCAGCACGGAAAAGCGCACGCCATCCCATTCCCAACCCTGCCCATCGACGCAATGGCGTTCTGCGACGGCCACGGGCACGGCAGCCAGAAGCGAATCCACCCCGCCGGCATGATCGCGGTCGTCATGGCTGACGATCAGCCGATCGAGCCGTTGAACCCCGATCGCGCGAAGATATGGCACGACGATGCGGCTGCCGGCATCGCTCTGGGCATTGAAGGCCGGGCCGGCATCGAACATCAGGTCGTGCGTCGCCGTCTGCAGATGCACCGCCTGCCCCTGACCGACGTCGAGCACGGTGAGCTGCAGCTCGCCCGCTCCGGGCCGCTCGGGTGCGATCAGGAACTGCGGCAGAAAGAGCAAGGCGCCCGCCCAACGCGCCGGAAAGCCGCGCGGCATCAGCAGCCAGGCGACGCCCAGCACCGCCAGCGGCACCGCCCACGCCGGCGGTGCATGCTGTTGCCAGAGCGCGCCAGGCAGATGCGCCAGCCAGCCGAGAAAGTCCATCATCGGGACGAGCACGGCATGCGCCAACTTCAGCGCCCAGCCAAGGCCCGGCAGGCAGCCCAGGAGCGCCAACGGCGTGACGATGAAGCTCACCAACGGGATCGCCAGCGCGTTGGCGAAGGGCGAAACGAGCGAGAGCTGCTGGAACAGCGCCAGCAAGAGCGGTATCAACCCCAGCGTGATCGCCCATTGCGCGCGCAGCCACCCGATGAGCCAATGACGCCGGCCAAGCCCTTGCGCGCCGATGAAGAACAGCAGCGCCACCGCGCCGAACGACAGCCAGAAGCCAGCGGAAAGCACCGCCCAGGGGTCGGCGAGCAGCACCAGCGAGAGTGCCGCGCCGAGCACCGTCGGCGCGGCGAGGTTGCGGCCCGTGAGCAGGGCCAGCACGACGACGCCGAGCATGTAGAGGGTACGCTGCGCCGGTATGCCGAAACCGGCGAGCAGCGCATAACCGAATGCACCGAGGAAAGCCGCCAATGCAGCGGCTTTCTGCGCGGGCAGGATCAGCGGCAGGCGCGGATGACGACGCCACAGCGCCAAGACGAGCCAGGCCACGAGACCGCCGATCATCGTCACGTGCAGACCGGAGATCGACATCAGATGCGTGATGCCGGTCGCGGCGAACAAGCGCCACAGCTCGGGCGCGATCGCCTGCTGGTCGCCAATGGCCAGCGCGATCAGCACCCCCGCGTAAGGCGCATCCGGCAGGGCGTGCCGCATGCGCTCGCGGATCGCCTCGCGCCAGCGTTCGATGCCGAAACCGGCCGGAGCGAGCCGCTTCGTCAGCGCCGACTTCTTGACGTATCCCGTCGCGCGTAGCCCCCGCTCGAACAACCAGCCTTCGTAGTCGAAGCCATGTGGATTGAGGTTGCCATGCGGCTGCTTGAGCCGCACGATGAAGCGCCAGCGCTCGCCGGCATGCGGCATCGCTTGGAAGCCGCCGACTTCTTCGTCGTTTTCCTCGTCGGCGTCGACCTGCCGATACCAGCTCAACAGGATGCGCGACGGTATGGGCGCATCGGCTTCATCCGGCGCGAACGCGAAGCGCACGCCGCGCTCGAAGCGTTGCGGCAGCTCGGCGACGATGCCGGTCAGCTCGATGTCGCGGCCCTCCCAGGCCGCCGGCAGCGCATCGGCCAACCGCCAGTGGGCGAAGCAACCGGCCCAAACGAAACCGAGCAGCGCGGCGCCGAGCAGTGCCGGCGCGCGAGAGCGCAAGGCTACCAGCCCAGCACCCCCCAGACCGAGGACGATCAGCGAACCCGGTGCCGGCAACACGGCACACTGCTGCAATAGCCACACGCCCATCGCGAAGGCCAGCACGCGCCACGGCATTACAATGGCTCCATGAAGCACTGGCTGCGCAAGCACATGCCGGACCATGCGGCGATCCAGCAGAACCGCTGGCTGTATCCGTTTCGCAATACGCTGCTGCACCCGCGGCTGTGGCACCTCAATCGCCATTCCGCCGCCGGCGCGGTCGCCGTCGGCCTGTTCTGCGGGCTGATCCCGGGCCCCTTCCAGATGCTCGGCGCGGCGATTTGTGCCGTCATCTTCCGCATCAATCTGCCGCTTGCGCTATTGACCACGCTCTATACCAACCCCTTCACGATCGTGCCGCTTTACATCGCCGCCTATGCGCTGGGAAGCGGGATGCTCGCGCTGTTCGGCCATCCTCGCCAAAGCTTCATCGCGCCGCCGGATTTCGGCGACCCCGGCAGCGAAACGCTCAGCCAATGGATCGGCGCCCTGATCGACTGGATGCTACGGCTCGGCGCCCCGCTCGCCTGGGGACTCGTCTTGGAAGCCAGCCTACTCGCCGCCATCGGCTATGCCGCCGTCCGCGTCCTCTGGCGCATCTGGCTAGTGCGCGCCTGGCGCCGGCGTATTCAGCGGCGTCAGGCGTCCATCGCACAATAGCAGGCGGCGCTGGCAGGCATTCGCCAATGTCATGTCGTGGGTGACGATCACGAGGCTGGTGCCATGTTGCGCATTCAGGCGCAACATCAGCGCGAATACCTCATCGGCGGTATGACGGTCGAGATTGCCGGTCGGCTCGTCGGCCAGCACGCAAGCCGGCTGTGTCACCAAGGCTCTCGCCAGCGCGGCGCGCTGACGCTCGCCGCCCGAAAGCTCGCCCGGCCGGTGACGTAGCCGCGCGCCCAGACCCACCTCGGTGAGGATCGCCGCCGCCCGCCGTTCGGCTTTCGCCTTCGGGATGCGCCGGATCAGCAAGGGCATCGCGACGTTTTCCAGCGCGGTGAATTCCGGCAGCAGGTGATGGAACTGATAGACGAAGCCGAGCGCTTCGTTTCTGAGCCGCCCGCGCTCGCTTTCCGATACCTTGGAGAGATCCTTGCCGAGCAGATGCACGCTGCCGGACGTCGGCGCATCGAGCCCGCCCAACAGATGCAGCAGCGTGCTCTTGCCCGAGCCGGACGCGCCGACGATCGCTGCCGTCTCGCCAGCGCCGATTTCCAGATCGACGCCATCCAGCACGCGCACCTCCTCCTGCCCCTGGCGGAACACCTTGGTCAGCCCCCTGCAGGAAAGCACTACTGCCTCACTCATAGCGCAGCGCCTCGGCGGGATTGACGCGCGAAGCGCGCCAGCTCGGATAGAGCGTCGCCAGCACGGTGAGGCTGAACGACGTCGCGGCGATGATCCCAACATCCGACCAGTGGAGATCCGAGGGCAGGTCGGAAATGTAATAGACATCCTTGGCGAGGAACTGGATGCCGAACACACGCTCGATGAACGGCACCACCGTCTCGACGTTCAGGGCCAGCGCGACGCCGCCGGCGATGCCCAGCGCGAGGCCGACCGCACCGATCAGCGTGCCCTGGATGATGAAGATGCGCATGATGCTGCCGGGGCTCGCACCCAAGGTGCGCAAGATAGCGATGTCGGCGCGTTTGTCCTGCACCGTCATCACCAGCGTGGAGACGATGTTGAAGGCCGCCACCGCGACGATCAAGAGCAGGATCAGGAACATCATGTTCTTCTCGATCTGCACCGCACGGAAGAAATTGGCATGGCTCTTCGTCCAGTCGGTCAGCCGCAGACCGACGGGTAGAACGCCCGCAAGCTCATCGACCACCCGTGGCGCGGCGAACAGGTCGTCGAGCTTCAGGCGCACGCCGGAGACCGCCTCGTTCATCTGGTAGAGCTTCTGCGCGTCCTCCATGCGCACCAGCGCCAGGCCGCTGTCGTATTCGAACATGCCGACCTCGAAGATGCCGACCACGGTGAACTGCTTCATGCGCGGCAGCACCGCCGCCGGCGTCACCATGCCCTGCGGGGCGATCAGCGTCACCTTGTCGCCGACATAAGCGCGCAAGGCATAGGCGACTTCGCTGCCGAGGATGATGCCGAACTCGCCTGGCTGCAGGTTTTCCAGCCGGCCGGCCTTCATGTGGCGCGCGAAATCGGCGACTTTTTCTTCCTCGCCCGGCAGGATGCCGCGCACCAGCACGCCCTTCACCCGTCCGGCGAGCGACAGCATCGCCTGCTGCTGCACATAGGGCGCCGCCGCGAGCACCCGCGGATGCCGGCTCGCCTGGGCGAGCGCCGCTGGCCAGTCGTCCAGGTCACCCTCCGCCCCCATGACCTGCACATGGGAAGCGACGCCGAGGATGCGCGTCCTGAGCTCCTTCTGAAAGCCGTTCATCACCGACAGCACGACGATCAGCGCCGCCACGCCGAGCGCGAGGCCCAGCATGGAAATCAGCGAGATGAAGGAGATGAAGCGGTTGCCGCCGCCCGGCTTCCTTGCCGCCGTGTAGCGCAGACCGATGAGGGTTTCGAAGCTCATTGGGCAGGCATGTTAACATGCCTCATGCACCTGACTTTGCTGGTCCCCGGCCTGCTGCTGCCGGTCGAAATCCTCGAAAGCACCACTTTCGATCTCGCCGCGCCGTCATTGTCGCAGATCATTGGCCGCGGCATCAGGCGCACGCTGCCGGTCGCTGCGCTCGCCCACCTCTTCGGCCTCGAGCGGCTGCCGGCTGCGGCACTGCGCAGACTCGGCGCTGAAGCCGCGAACAACGCAAGGGGAGCCGCCGCAGGCGGGGTTGTTGCGGCCGTGAGCGGCACCGAGACGGTACCCGGTGAGTGGCTGTGCCTCGACCCGGTGCACTGGCAAGTAGGCCACCGAGGCGTGACCCTCGACGATCCCGCCAGACTCGGACTCGACACGGCCGAAAGTGCTGCGCTGCTCGAAGTCGTGGCCCCGCTGTTCGCCGACTGGGGAGAGCTGTCGGCCTCCGCGCCCGGTCGTTGGGAATTGTGCCTGAAGCGGCCTTACGCGCTCGAAACCCAGCCGCTTCACGAGGCCATCGACCAGCCCATCGATCCGCGTCTGCCCGACGGCGCCGATGGCCTTGCATGGCGCCGCCTGTTGCTCGAAGCGCAAACGGTATTGCACGATCATCCGGTCAATCGCGCCCGCGAGGCCGTCGGCCGCCCGACCATCAACAGCCTCTGGCCGTGGGGACAAGGCGCATTGCCCGAGAAGCCATCGTCGGCATTCGACGCCGTTTCGAGCGACGATCCCGTCATGGTTGGCTTGTGCGCGCATGCCGGCATCCCCTGTCTGCCCCCTTCGAAGGTCTTTCGACCGGCCAAGGGGAGGGTGCTCGTCGTCATGGAGGACCTCGCCGCTGCGGCCCGCACCCTCGACGCGCTGGCCTGGCGCGAAGCCTTGCTGGCTTTCGAGCGTGACTGGCTGGCGCCGGCGCTATCCGCGTGCCGGACGGTCAGGCTGATCGGCACCAGGCTGGGCTGGCAACCCGCCACCGTCGCCTATGAATGGGAACGCACCGACCGACTGCGCTTCTGGCGCCGGCCGCTTCCCTTGACCGCGCTGAAATGACGCGGATCACGATCCGCCCCGTCCCGCAACGCGCGCGACTGATGCTGGAGCAATCCGGCATCCATCCCCTGCTGGCGCGGCTGTATGCCGCCCGCGGCATCGGTTCGGCCGACGAGCTCGACACGCAGTTGAAATCACTGCTGCCTCCCTCGGAGATGAAGGGCATCGAGACGGCCGCCGCGCTGCTCGCCGATGCCGTGGCGGCCGGAAGAAAGATCCTCATCGTCGCCGACTACGACTGTGACGGCGCAACCGCCTGCGCGGTAGGAGTGCGCGCGCTGCGCTCGATGGGCGCGAGCGTCGACTATCTCGTGCCCAACCGCTTCGAGACCGCCCATGGCCTATCGCCCGAGGTCGCACGGCTAGCGGCCGCGAAGCATCCCGACCTGCTCGTCACGGTCGACAATGGCATCGCCAGCGTCGCCGGCGTGGCCGAGGCAAAGCGGCTGGGGATGACGGTGATCGTCACCGATCACCATCTGCCGGGTCACGAATTGCCCGGAGCCGATGCGATCGTCGATCCAAATCAACCCGGCTGCCGCTTCGCGAGCAAAGCCATCGCCGGCGTCGGCGTGATGTTCTACGTCATGCTCGCGCTACGCGCGGAACTCAGAAGGCGCGGCCATTTCGCTGTGAAACGAGAGCCCAATCTCGCCGGGTTGCTCGATCTCGTCGCGCTCGGCACGGTCGCCGACGTGGTGCCGCTCGACCGCAACAACCGCATCCTCGTCGCGCAAGGGCTCAAGCGTATCCGCGAGCGGCACATGTGCGCCGGCATCGCCGCGTTGCTCGCCCTCGCCGGACGCGAACCGGCGCGGGCCGGCACCTTCGATCTCGGCTTCGCGGTCGGCCCGCGCCTCAATGCCGCCGGACGCTTGGCCGACATGAGCCTAGGAATCGAATGCCTGATCACCGATGACATGGGCCGCGCGGCCAACATCGCGCAGCAGCTCGACGCGATCAACCACGAGCGCCGCGCGATCGAAGCCGAAATGCGTGAAGCCGCTGCGCTCCACCTCGATGAGCTCGATGCTGCCGAGCGCGCCAGCATCACGCTGTTCGATCCCGATTGGCACCAGGGCGTGATCGGCATTCTCGCCGGACGCATCAAGGACAAGCTGCATCGCCCCACCTTCGTTTTCGCCCGCGGCGAAGGCGGCGAGCTGAAAGGGTCGGGACGCTCGATCCCGGGACTCCACTTACGTGATGCACTCGATCTCGTCGCCAAGCAGCAACCCAACCTGCTCAAACGTTTCGGCGGCCATGCCACTGCCGCCGGCCTGACGCTGCTGGAGCGGGATTTGCCGGCATTCGAAACCCTCTTCGAGGACACCGTGCGCCGCCTTCTCCCGCCCGCCGCGCTGACGCGCACGCTGGAAACCGATGGGCAGCTCGAAGCCGCCTATTACGGCCTGTCGACCGCTCGTCTGCTGCGAGATGCCATCTGGGGACAGGCGTTTCCCGCTCCGCTGTTCGCCGACGAATTCGAGGTCGTGCAGCAAAGACTCCTCAAGGACAGACACCTGAAACTCACGCTCAAGCTCGGCCGCGCGCGCTTCGAGGCCATCCGTTTCAACCATGCCGAATGCGCCCCCGACCGCATCCGCGCCGCCTTTCGCCTCGACATCGATGAATGGCAAGGCGAGGCGAACGTGCAGCTCGTGGTCGAACATTTCGAGCCTGCATGACGGGTCAGATGTCCACTTCCCCCATCGGAGAAAAAACCGTGAGCAACGAAACGCTTTCGAAAGAACGACGCATCCTGCGCGTGCTGCGCAAGGTGCTCGGCAACATCGTCAAGGACACCGCGCCGCGTCCCGGTCGGCCCAACCCATTGCAGGAGAGCACGATCGAGGACATTCGCGGCCTGTTCGCGCTGATCGCCGAACGCGAGCGGGAGCTGGCCAACGAAGCCGGCATGACCACGAAGGAACGACCCTATTTCAGCGACGAACCGCAAAGCGCGCACCCCTTGAGGCTGCACAAGCCCGCGAAGAAACTCGACTGGGCGGCGCCTCGAGAAACCGTCGCGAGCGGGTGGAGGGCAAGGCGATTGGTGCGCAGCGACCGAGACATAACAAGTACCTGAATCCGTGTTCTTTTGTCGTAGATCAAGCACAACATATTGATTCTTTGAGATAATGCTGCATCGTCACGCATCACCCATTTGACCATGCCCCGCTTTGAAGTCAAGCAAACCAGCAAGCTGAATCTCACCTCGAACTCTGGACTGGCGCTCATTGGGCAATGCTGCCGGGCGGCGCAAGTGGACGCCGTGATCGACGCTCGATTGCCGGTGTCGGAAGGCATGCCTGCCTCGGACATCGTGAAGTCGATGGTGGGGCTTTTGAGTCTGGGCAAGAGCGACTATGAAGCCATCGAACCGTATCGTCAGGACAGTTTCTTCAAGGAAGCCCTGGGGTTGTCCAAGGTGCCTAGCAGCGCCTGGCTTCGCCAGCGGCTTGACGACTATGGCCCCGCGCTGCGCGAACTGACCGACGAACTCAGCCTGCGGCTGCTCGAACGCACCGAAGCCCCGATCAGCGCGCACCAAGGCTATGTCTGCTGCGACATCGACACCTTCGTCATGGACAACAGCGGCACCAAGAAAGAAGCGGTCAGTCGCACCTAT
>JBKBOI010000015.1:0-19518 GCA_046294935.1 Rhodocyclaceae bacterium | reverse complement strand
CCGGCACATGGCGACGTAGCTGGTAGCCGAGGATCGCGGCACTCGAATAGCCATCGGACGCGAGCAGGGTCTCGCCGGGCGCGGCGCGCTCGACCAGCGCGCGGCCATCGAAGGTCAGCACCATGCCAGGATAGAAGCTCGAAGAGCGCCAGGTTTCCAGCGGCAGGATGAAAAGCACTACGAACAGCACGGCATGCCCTGCGGCAAAGCCGGCGAAGAATCGCACGAGCTTCTCCAGCCCGCCCGCTGCAAGGCGGTGCGCCGCCAGCAGCAACGCGAACGGCACGAACGACAGCAGCCAGTGCAGGCCGATGGTCTTGAAGAACGACAACGGCGCGAACAGCGACAGCGGCACCGCCGCGAGCAGCAGCAAACTGCGCTCGGTCGCAGATTCGGCGCTGGCGATACGGCACCCCGGCGCACGCCGCAAGAGCAGCCAAGCCACCGGAGGAGTCAGCAGATAGAGCAGCGACACGAAGTAGAGCAGCGGCGTTTTCAGGTTGAAGCCGGTATTCGCCGCCTCATGGCGATTGACGAAATTGAACAGATAGTTCGTCCAGCAGTGCTCGCCATTCCACCAGATCATCAGCCCCAGCGCCGGAATGCAACAGGCATAGACGATGAGCAAGCCCCGCCAGGCAGCAGGACTGCGCCGCCGCAACACATCGACCAGATAAGCGAAACCGAGCAGCGCGGCGAAGTATTTGGACAGCACCGCGCCGGCCAGTAGCAGACCCGAGAGCAGATACCAGCGCCAGTCGTCGTCGCGGCTGGCCAACAGCCAGGCCAAGCCGGAGAGCACCGCGAAATAGACCAATGCCGTATCGGTGGTGACCAGCACGTTCCACACATTCGCCGGCGCCAGCAGCACCAGCACAGCCGCCGTGTCGCGCCGTGAAGCAAGCGCGGGGAAAAGCCCAGGCCAGCTCCAGCGTATCGCCAGTGCGAGCAGCACGGGCTGCACGATCTGCGGCAGCCGCAGCCACCAGGCGGCATCGCTCACCCCAATCAAGCCGGCGAGCCACCAGCCGATCATCGGCGGATGGTCGTAGAACCCCCAGTCGGGCTGCCGACCCCACCAATAGAAATACGCTTCGTCGCCGGTCATCGGCAGCGCCGTGGCCAGCCAGAAACGAAAGATCAGCGTCAGCCCGACGGCAATGGGAAAAAAACGGGAAGATACGACCGGCATGCGCTCAACGCGAGGCAATCGCCGCGCGTCGCTGGCGCACTGCTTCGGCCAACCGATCGAGCACCGCGACGGTATCATCCCAGCCGATGCAGGCATCGGTGATCGACACCCCATGAGCCAAGGGCTTGCCGGGCATCAGATCCTGGCGGCCTTCGTTGAGGTTGGATTCGATCATCACGCCGAAGATGCGCTCCTCTCCTGCTGCGATCTGGGCGGCAACGTCGGCCGCCACCTCCATCTGCCGCCTGAAGTCCTTACGGCTGTTGCCATGCGAGAAATCGACCATCACGCGCGCCGGCAAGCCGGCCTTGCCCAGCTCGATGCACGCGGCCTCGATGCTGGCGCGATCGTAATTGGGTTGCTTGCCACCGCGCAGGATGACATGGCAATCCTCGTTGCCATTGGTCGACACGATCGCCGAATGGCCCGCCTTGGTCACCGACAGGAAATGATGCGGCGATGCCGCGGCGCGGATCGCATCGACGGCGATCTTGATGTTGCCGTCGGTGCCATTCTTGAAGCCGACGGGACAGGAAAGCCCGGAAGCCAGCTCGCGGTGCACCTGCGATTCGGTGGTGCGGGCGCCGATCGCCCCCCAGCTGATCAGGTCGGCGGTATATTGCGGCGTGATCGTATCGAGGAATTCCGTGGCGCAGGGCAACCCCATCTCGGCGAGCTCCCACAGTAGCCGCCGGGCGATCCGCAACCCCTCGTTGATCTTGTAGCTGCCATCGAGGCGCGGATCGTTGATCAGGCCCTTCCAGCCCACCGTGGTGCGCGGCTTCTCGAAATAGACGCGCATCACGATCAGCAGGTCGTCGTGCAGGCGGTCGTGCTGTTCCTTGAGCCGCCGGGCATATTCCATTGCCGACTCGAAATCGTGGATCGAGCAAGGGCCGACGATCACCAGCAGCCGGCTGTCGGCACCATGCAAAATGCGATGGATCGCCGCACGCGCTTCGAACGTCGTCTTCGCGGCCTTCTCGCTGGCCGGATACTCGCGCAGGATGTGCCCCGGCGGGGAGAGTTCCTTGATTTCCTTGATGCGGACGTCGTCGACGATGTATTTCATGATCTGAGCTGGCAGCGGCCAATTGGTATCTGCGGCATTTTATCGCGGCGCAACAACTGCTTTGTCTTATGATATGAGTTTTCACAAATTTTTAGTGCCTCGCTGCAGCAAAACCACTATCCCTTATCCCACCCCCAGAAGAAAAAACACCATGAAATACATCATTTGGAAACCCATGGCCATGGCCCTTGCTGCCATGGCCGGCATCGTGTGCGCAAGCGCCCCAAGTCTCGCCGAGGATCAACGCCACGTCGGCCCCAGTCTGACCGAGCAATGGATCGACGACCTGCGCCAAGGCAAGGTCAAGCTCGAGGGCGATGCCGATGCCGTCAAGACCTTGATCCTCGCCCGCAACATCCCGATCCCCTACGACTACATCGCCACCCTGATGCGCACCCCGAACGCCTTCGGCCAGGGCCCTGCCTGCATCGTCTGTCATTCCTCCACCGACCCGAAGAAGAGCTATCGTGGCCTCGACTTGTCGACCTGCGAAGGCATCAAGCAAGGCTCGACCGAGACACCGGCACGCCCCTTGTTCGAGCCGGGCAAGCCAGCCAATAAGAGTGTCTTGATCCGCCGTCTGCGCAACAACCGTATGCCGCTGGGCATCCACTTCAGTTTGTCAGCCGACAGCCCCGCCGTGGAAACGGTGCGGCAATGGATCGCCGATGGCGCGCAAAATGACGATAATTTCAAAAAGAACGTCCTGCCGCTGTTCAAGAAGAAAAATGCTTTCGGTCCCAATACGCCGGCTTGCAGCACCTGCCACATGTCGAACAAGGAACCGCCCTCGTTCCATGAGCTGAATCTCACTTCCTATGAAGGCATCATGCTAGGAGCGGATTCGGTGGCCAAGGGGGTGGCCAACGCGACCAAGATCGTCATCCCCGGCAAACCGGACGAGAGCAGCCTGCTCCAGCATCTGGTCGAAGACCGCATGCCGCCCGGCATCCCACCGACCGAATCGCGTGACCACCCCAACACGCTGATCCTCGCCCGCTGGATCGAGCAAGGTGCCAATTGCAAGTAAGTCATGCACGGCGTCGCTGGCTGGCGGCGCTCAGCCTGGGGGCGCTCGCCGGCCGCCTGTCGGCATCGCCCCCGACGCTCCGGCCAGTAGTGCAAAGCGCGCGCCTGCTGCGGCGTTGGCCGACCGGCAACAACGAGCTCTCCCCGCCAGCGCCGACGGCTGAGGGCCTGGTGTGCGCCGGTGATACCACCATTTGCCTGATCGACGCTACCGCTGCCGTCCCGCGCTGGCAGCATCCGCATGAACTGCCGGGCGGGGTGGTCTTCCGACCGCGCGTTGCGAACGGCATTGTCGTAGCAGGAGGGCAGCAAGCCATCGGCGCTTGGCGCTCGTCCGACGGCGCCCCGCTTTGGCGTCAGCCGGCGAACATCGAAATCGGCACCCCTTGGGTGGATACCGGACAGATCTGCCACGGCGACGGCCACGAGCTGGTCTGCCGGGAACTCGACGATGGCCGGGAACGCTGGCGCTTCGCGGTAGAAGCCGGCAACAAGATCAGTTACGCGCCCGTCATCGCCGCCGACACGGTCTATGTCGGGCCAGGCGATGGCTGCCTATATGCGCTCGACCGCCACACCGGGCGGCTGCGCTGGCAGATCGACGGCCGCCAGGCGTGGCAATACCTGCGCCAGCTGCATGTCAGCGACGGGCTGCTGATCGCCGGCACCTACACCGAACGGTTGGTCGCCTTCGACCTGCAAGACGGTCAGCCGCGCTGGCAATTCAGCGCCGGCAACTTCATCAACTCGCACCATGTCGCCGACGGCGTCGCCTATCTATGGTCGCCGACCGGCTGGCTCTACGCGCTCGATGCCGCCAGCGGCCAGCTACGCTGGCGCTTGCGCACCACCGACTACCGCGACAGCGTGGACAATTGGGCCGCCATTCACGCCGAACTGGTCACCGATGCGCACTGGCTGTATGCCCTCGACCTCGCCCCCCAGTTGCACGTCATCGACAAGATCAGCGGCCAAGAACGGTTGAGGGTGGATTTTCCAGAGGCGGTGCTTCCGTTCGTCGTCCCCCTCGGCGAAGGAAGAATTGCCTGTGGTGCGGAAACCGGCGATCTGCTGCTACTCTCCGTGGGCTAAACGGTTCAACCTGCGCTGCTGCGCCTCGACGACGAATCGTGTTTCAGGCGCTCTTGCCCGAGCGGTTACCGATGCCATGCTGCAGCGCCAGCAGTGCCGCCTCGGTACGCGAGCGCACATGCAGCTTCTGCAAGATGATGGTCATGTAATGCTTGACGGTCTTTTCCGCCAGATGCAGGCGCTCGCCGATCTCGCGATTGTTCAATCCCTGGCTCAACAGTTCCAGCACCTCGGTTTCGCGTACCGTCAGCGTCTCGAAGACATCGGCATGGCGTGGCCGCAGGAACTCGGTGAGCATCTCCGCGGCCAATGCCGGCGTGACATAAGCCTCGCCCGCTGCAACGCTGCGTGCGATGGCACGAAGCTCGTGTGCGGCCACGCCTTTGAGCACGTAGCCATGCGCTCCCGCTTTGAGCGCCGCCAGAAGATTCTCCGCATCGTTGGAGACGGTGAGCATCATGATGCGCATCTGCGGATGCCGTGCGGCGATCTGGCGCGCCGCCTCGATGCCGCCCAGGCCGGGCATGCTGATGTCGAGCAGCACCATGTCGGGCTGCAATTCGTCGGCCAAGGCGACGGCCTCCTCGCCGCTGCCCGCCTGGCCGACGACGGCGAAATCGCCGCCGGCGGTCAGCGAGGCGACGGCGCCTTCGCGGAACAGCGGATGATCGTCGGCCACCAGGATGCGGATCGGCTCAGGCATGGGCGCCGTCATCGCAATTCAACGGCAGGGTGGCAACGATGCGCGTGCCCCGCCCCGGCGCCGTCACCACGTGACACTGCCCCCCAGGAGACGCACGCGCTCGTGCATGAACGCCAGGCCGAGACGACCAGTGGCTGCCTGCGGATCGAAGCCCGGCCCATCTCGCGTTCGGCATCACGCAAGGCGCGTTGCATCACCTCGGCCAACGACGATGCCGACAGGCCGGGAATACCGAGACCGGCTGCGATGTTGCGTAAATCTTCCAGCGAACTGCGCAATGCAGTCACCACTGTCTGCAGTTCGGATTGCATACCGTTACGATGCTGGCGGCAGGCGCATTGGCTGGCCAGCTCTTCCAAGCGCATCAGGGCAAAGGCGAGCGTCTGCGCCGGCGCATCGTGCAAATCCGCGGCAATGCGGTGCAGCAACTGCTCGTTGAGAGCCGTCGTTGCCGCCCCTGCGTCAGCAACACGTGCTCGCATGCGTTCGTTTTCGGAGAATGCGGCTTGTAGTTGGTGAAGTCGGGCGCGCAAGTCGTTCCGCTGACGACGGATCGTATCGTTGGCTCGGCGCACCAGCAAGAAGAGCAGGAAAAAGATCGCCAGCATGATCGCCGACAGCAAGGCCCAACTGCGTTGCCGGGCTCGTGAGATGTCGCGTTCGATGTTCTCTGTCGCATGGTAGAACTCGGCGACGGCAACTACCCGCCCGTTGGCAGGCGAGCGCATCGGCACACGAACCTCGAGCAGCCGATTCCATTGATTGCGTTTGGCAGCATATTGTTGGTCGCCGCACTCGCCGACATCATTTTCTGGGGTGGCTCCAATTGCCGAAAGACTGGACGCACAAGGTCATCCGCAAGGTCAAGGCTTCCAACGAGGTCTGGCACAAGCTGATCGGCACGATCGACACGCCCGAAAAGTTCGAGGCGCGTCGCCTCTTGTTGGCCGAGCGGGTCTGGAAGGAAATGACGGAGAGCAATTCACGCGAGTGCCGCAACTGCCACTCTTATGATGCGATGCATTTCGAGAAGCAGGAACAGCGCGCCGGCGAGAAGATGCAGCAGGCAGCACAAAAGGACCCGCAGCCGCCATGCGTCGAATGTCACAAGGGTGTGGCCCACAAAAAGCCGATCGTGGAACGGGACGACTGAGCGGTCAGTCATACCTCGCGGCTGGGCGCCTCAGCCGCCCGTGCCGCCGACGGTCATGCCATCGATGCGCAGCGTCGGTTGGCCGACGCCGACCGGCACGCTCTGGCCTTCCTTGCCGCAGGTGCCCACACCCGGGTCGAGCGCCAGATCGTTGCCGATCATCGACACGCGGGTGAGCACATCCGGCCCATTGCCGATCAGCGTCGCCCCTTTGACCGGCCGCGTCACCTTGCCGTTCTCGATCAGATAGGCTTCGGATGCCGAGAAGACGAACTTGCCACTGGTGATATCGACCTGTCCGCCGCCGAAGTTGGCGGCATACAGCCCCTTCTTCACCGAAGCGATGATCTCGGCCGGATCCTTGTCGCCCGCAGCCATCGTCGTGTTGGTCATGCGCGGAATCGGCAGGTGGGCAAAGGATTCGCGCCGGCCGTTGCCGGTCGGCGTGACCCCCATCAGACGGGCGTTGAGAGTGTCCTGCAGGTAGCCGACGAGGATGCCGTCCTCGATCAGCACGGTGCGCTGGGTCGGATTGCCCTCGTCGTCGATGGAAAGCGAGCCGCGCCGATCGGGAAGCGTGCCGTCATCGACGACGGTGACGCCTTTCGCCGCCACCCGCTGACCGATGCGTCCGGAAAACGCAGAACTCCCCTTGCGGTTGAAGTCGCCTTCCAGCCCGTGGCCGATCGCCTCGTGGAGCAAAATGCCCGGCCAGCCGGGGCCGAGCACCACGGTCATCTCGCCGGCAGGAGCAGGACCTGCCCGCAGATTCACGCGCGCCTGATGCACGGCTTTTTCCGCGTAATCCTTCAACACGTCATCGGTGAAATAGCCATAGTCGAAGCGCCCGCCGCCGCCGCTCGATCCCTGCTCGCGCCGACCGTTTTCTTCCATGATCACGGTGATCGAGACGCGCGAAAGCGGCCGCACGTCGGCGGCGATCCGTCCATCGGAGCGCACGACCAGGATCGTCTCCCAGCTGCCACCGAGATGCGCCATCACCTGGGTCACGCGCGGATCGGTGGCGCGCGCCAGACTTTCGAGCCGCTCCAGCAGGCACACCTTTTCCACATCCGGCAGGGAGGCCAGCGGATCGTCAGAGGCATACAACGGAACGAGCGAATGACGTTTGACCAACGGCAAGCTGCCGCTGCCGCCCGCTGCAGCGATCGCGCGTGTCGCCCGCGCCGCATCCAGGAGCGCCGCCAGGCTGATGTCGTCTGAATAGGCGAAGGCGGTTTTCTCGCCGCTGATCGCGCGCACGCCGACGCCTTGCTCGATGTTGAAGCTGCCGGACTTGACGATGCCTTCTTCCAGGCTCCAGGACTCGGAGCGGGAAAACTGGAAATACAGATCGGCGTAATCGATGCTGCGGCCGAGCAGTTCGCCGAACACCCTGGACAATTGCGAGGTATCCAGATCGAAAGGGGTCAGCAGATACTGCTCGGCAATATGGAAATGAGTCTGTGTCGTCATGGGGTCTATGCTGTGAGAAGGGGTGCCGTCTTGCCAGCGCCGATTTTCGGCATATGGGGACGAGTTTACAGTTTTCGATGGGTCAGAGCCGGCAGGCTCGCCCGCACTTCGGCGATGCGCGCCGGATCGAGGTCGGCGACGACGATGCCTTCGCCATATCCCATCTGGTCGACGATCTCGCCCCAGGGATCGACGATCATGCTGTGGCCATGGGTGACGCGGCCTGCTGGATGCCGGCCACCCTGGGCGGCGGCCAGCAGATAGCACTGGTTCTCGATGGCGCGCGCGCGCAGCAAAAGCGCCCAATGCGCCTTGCCGGTCGTGTCGGTGAAAGCGGCCGGCAACACGATCAGGTCGAGCGGACCCATCGCGCGAAACAGCTCCGGAAAGCGCAGGTCGTAGCAGATGCCCAGGCCGATGCGCAGGCCCAGCGCCTCGAACGCCACCGGTCGAGGTGGGCCGGCCTCGATGGTTTCCGCCTCGTCATAGCGCTCGGTGCCCTTCTGAAAACCGAACAGATGGATCTTGTCGTAGCGTGCGACGCGCCGACCCGACGGATCGAAGACGAGGCAGCTGTTCCTGAGCTTCGCCGGATCGTCCGCCGTCAGCGGTATCGAGCCGCCGACGAGCCACAAGCCATGCCGTGCCGCCGCCTCTGCGAGGAAATCCTGGATCGGCCCGCTGCCCTCGGTTTCTCGCACGGCCAGCCGGTCGGCATCGCTGCCGCCGATGATCGGAAAATATTCGGGCAGGGCCACCAGTTGCGCGCCCCGTGCCGCGGCCTCGGCAACCAGCCGTACCGCAGTGGCGAGGTTGGGGGCGACCTCGGGGGTCGAAATCATCTGGACGGCGGCAATACGGCACTGGGCGGTCATGGCATTCCTGGTGTTCGTTCCTGCGGCTGACGGGAGAGTTTCTCGACCTGGGGATCGCTCCATGGCCCAGTTACCGCATACTCATACGCGAAAATCTGGTCGAGCGGGTCCTTGAGTACTTTTTGCGCGGCCCAGGCGACGGCGCCGGCCACCGGGTGGGCGAGCATCGCGCCCACCGCCAGTGTCTCGCCGATAGCCGGTTGCACGCGCACCTTGAGCTTTTGGGTCTCCTCGACCAGATCGGCCTCGCCGGCGATGAACACCTGTGCAGAAGGGCTGCGGATGCGCAACTCCTCGGTTCTCATCACGCCCTTGGCGAGCTGCGCCTCGCCGACGATGCTGTCGAAGGCGAAGCCTTCGCTGAAGATGTCGCGGAAATCGAGCGTGATGCGGCGCGGCAGCGATTGCAGTGAGAGCACGCCGAGCAGGCGGCCGACGCCGGGTTCGAGTTTCTTGAACTGGCCCTTGCCGAAATCGACCTTGACGTTCCCCGACAGGCTCGGCAGATCGAACGCCAGCGGGCTACCCGCCCAACGCACTTCGCCCTCGATCGCGCCTTCGCCGCGCCGTACGGCATCGGGCAGATGCAGGCGTTCGAGCAGCTTTTCCGCATTGTCCACGTCCAACCGGAAAGCGAGCGCCGTCTCGGTCGCGGCCCTCCCCGGCTGCCAGCGTCCATCGCCGGTCAGTTTCGCTGCATCGTTCTTCAATTCGAATTTTCCCTGCCACAATCCGGCACGATTCTCCGCCTTGAGCCGTAGCTCACCGAATGCCTTATCGCCGACGCGGAAGCTGTCGACGGCGAGATCCAGCGCCGGCATTTCGCGCGTCCGATCGGCCCTCACTTCCGCATCCGTCTCCGGCATCTCTTCGCCGGCCGGCAGATGCAAGCGATTGAAACGGCCGGTGATGCGTCCGGCGCCCGCGGTATCCCAGAGCAGGTTGCCCTGCACTTCGCGGCTTTCCAGAGCGAGCCGCCAGCGCCCATCGCTACGCGCGCCGGCAATGCGAGCCTCATGGAAGCCGCGATGCATCACGATGAGCTCTGGGCACGCGAGATCGACAGCCGTGAGCGACGACGGCCCGTCCGAGCCGTTTTCTTCTTCATTCTGCGCCAGGGCACGCCAGGCATCGAGATCACACCGCGGCAAGCTCACCGTCAGCGCGAGTCCCTGCGCCGGCAAAGCCGCCGTCTGGCCGGTGGCCTTTTCTCCGATGGCGAGCCGGCCGCGCCAGGACTCGTTTCCCTGTTGCAGGACGAGGCTGGCGACACGTCCCAGGGTGGCGGACCCTTGCCCCCGCCGGGAATCGAACCGCGCATGAACGACGAGCGGCAGAGCGTCGAGCGACGGTTTGTTGAGCGGCTCGGGCAGGCTGGAGGCGAGCCCACGCAGATCGGATTCGATGCGCAATTCGGCGGCTGGCTTCTTCACGGTCAACACGCCGCGCCAAGGCGTCTGGCCGGACAGATGGTCGAGCGCGGGCCAGCCGTAATGACGGCGCAGAGCCGTCGCTTCCAAGCTGCCCGTCGCAGCGATGCGCACCATGCCACCGGAGAGGGTGGACAGATCGACCGTCATCGGCTGATCCAGAAAGCGCGCGCGCAGGTTCTTCGCCTGCAGACGCTCGCCAGTGAACATCAGCTCGCCCTGGGCTTGCGTGAAGGGCGGCAGACCCTCCAGCGCCTCGATCCGGTTGTCGAAGAAGCGGTAACGTCCATCGACACGGGTATTCTCTAGATGGCGCAGCGGCATCGTCAGCTTGAGGTCGAGCGCTCCCTTGCCCTGCGCCTTCATGTCAGCGGTGAAATGATCGATGCGTTCGCCGACCGGGCTGGCCTCGATGAAGGCGAGAAACTGCTGTGTCTCGCCTTGCGCGCGTCCGGTCACGCTGAGCAGTTCCTCGTTCGCCTCGAGATCGGGAATTTCCGCGCGCACATCGCTCAGCGCAACCCCCATGATTTTCGCCCGCTGCCCGCGGATCAGCATCCGCTCGTTCTCGAAGAGCAGCTCACCATCGATGTCGTCGATGCGCGGCCAGCCGGGCGCATAGTCGAGACCGACGCCGTGGAAGCTGCCCTTCACCTGGAAAACGCCCCCATTGCCACCGCGGAACGGAAATTTCTCCAGCGGGCCCTTGAGCCGCAATGTCGTCGTGTCGGCACGACCGCCGCGGATGCTGGTCTTGAGCCAATCGCGCGCATCCTTGCTCACCGCACGTGGCAGATAGCGCCAGACGGCATCGCCCGCGGCGTCCAGCAATTTTGCCGACAAATCGATTTCACCGGCATCCCGTCCCGTGTAGCGATAGCTGCCGGTCGCCTCGCCTCTGGCATCCGCATTGCCGAAACTGACGTGCCGGATGAGAAACTCCGTCACCCCGGCTTTTGCACGCCAGCCGATTTCGGCTTCGAGCCGGCCGAGCACCAGGGTCGGCTCCGGGAACACCGCCGGCAGCTCGAGCCGGACGTCGCTGCCGGCGAGGGTGAGCCGGCCGGATTCGTCGTCGCCTTCGATGCGTCCAAAAACGCCACCGAAGCCGGGCAGCGTCTCCCAGGGCCTGAGCGCGAGATGCTCGAAATCGCCGCGGATGCGAAAGCCTTTGGGCGCCTCGATCTCGCCTTGCCATGCCACGGCGAAATTCGCGAGCGAGCCGCGCGGCGCGAGCGCGTCGAGCCGCTCGCGCAACGACCGCGGCAGCGGCATGAACGCCGTCAATGCCCCGAGCTGATCGAGTTCGAGCTGGTTGGCGATGAATTCCCCGCCCGGCTCGCGCCCGCTGATTTTGAGCCGTAGGCTCGCATCGGTGACGGGCAGTGCGATGCCATCCGCGGTTGTCAGGGCAAAGCGCCTCAGCTCGCCGGCATAGCCGTCTTTGGTTTGCCGCGCGCCGATACGTCCATCGAGGCGGGTCAAGGCAAGCACAGGCAAGTCGTCTCGCAAACGCAGCCGCAGATCGGCCAGGCGCAGCTCTCCCACGATGCCTGTCGGCCGTGCCTCGGCAAAGTCGAGCCAGAGGCGCGCATCGCCCTTTCCTTGCGTCATCTCCAGCGGCAAGGTCAGCCACGGCGCGGCCGCAGCGAGATCGAGTCCCGCAGCATCCAGATACAGCTGGCCGGACCAGCCCGCGAGCTCTCGCAAGCTACGGCCACTGACATTGCCGCGCAGGTCGATGCGTTGGGCGAGCCCGCCAGAGGGTTGGGCCACCACGGCGAAGCCATGATGGCGTCCGAGATTGTGCAGCACGAAATCGAGCTTGGCGAACTCGAGGGGCGGCGCCTTGCGCGATTCGTCGCGCCAGACGATACGGGCATCGCGCACGACGATGCGATATTGCTCGAGCAGCCAGTCGGCAAAGCCACTGTCGTCCTCGGCGCGCACCGGCAGGCCGGCGATGAAGAGGTCGCCTGCCGCATCCCGGCGGATGTCGAGCGCCGGCGCGACGATTTCCAGGCGATGCAGGCGCGGTTCGAGGAACAGCAACGACGACCAGCCGATCTCGGCCTCGACACGTTCGAGCACCAGCGCCAGCCGTCCTGAACGATCATGCACGCGCAGGTTGCCGACACGCAAATGGGGATGGAGGCCCGGCCAGTCGGCAGAGAGTTCGCCGATCGCCACCGGCAGGCCCACGGCCGCGGAGAGCTGCTGCTCGATCTCACTGCGCCAGCGGCCGATCTCCGGCATCAGCCAGTGACGCCCGACCAGGATCAGCGTCGCCGCGACGAAATACAGCAGCAATAGCAAGCGGCCGCTCCAGCGGAGCACGAAACGGACGACGGCAGGCAAGGGGAAAGACAACGGGGCGCCTCGAGAATCCGTCGCGAGCGGGTGGAGGGTAAGGCGATTGGTGCGCAGCGACCGAGACATATCAAATAAGATAGGCGAGGGAGCGAAAACGGAGTTTCGGCGCAGGCTAACTTCGGCGCAGCCGAAGTTAAGCGAAGCGGCCGAAGCCAACACCGCGCAACGCAGCCATCCGCCCGCGCAGCAGGTTTATCGAGGTGCCCAACGCGGGCAAGGAGTTAGGCCAGTCTAAAATAGCAGGGCATGCCGTGCCGCCGATTTTAATCCATGACCTTCCCCCTCTCCCCGACCGAGCACTCGCGCTATCTGGCCCGCCTGCTGCAAGTCCGCCCCGAGCTACGAGAGGAGCTGCGCGCCGAAACGCCATTGACCGCCGCCATGGCGCAAGCCTGGCTGAACGAGCGGCCGCTCGACGAGGAAAATCTCAAGCCTTGCCTGCGGCGCTTCAAGCAACGCGCGATGGCGCGCATCATCGGCCGGGATCTCACCGGCCAGGCCGATCTCGCCGAAGTGGTCGAGAGCATGAGCATCATCGCCGAGACGGCCATCGCCGCTGCGCTGGCGGTGACCGAGGCCACCCTGGTCGCCCGCTATGGCGCGCCGCGCAATGCCCAGGGAGAGCGCCAGCGGCTGATCGTCGTCGGCATGGGCAAGCTCGGCGGCCGCGAGCTGAATGTCTCGTCGGACATCGACCTGATCTTCGTCTATCCCGAAGAGGGCGAGACGGACGGTGCCCGCTCGATCTCCAACTTCGAATTCTTCACCCGGCTGGGCCGCAATCTGATCAACGCACTGGCCGACATCACCGCAGATGGCCAGGTGTTCCGCGTCGACATGCGGCTCAGACCCAATGGCGATTCCGGGCCGCTGGTCTCTTCCTTCGAGATGCTGGAAAACTATTTCTACACCCAGGGCCGCGAATGGGAGCGCTATGCATGGATCAAGGCGCGCCCGCTCACCGGCGCGCGCTGGGACGAGCTGGAGGCCATCCGCCAACCTTTCGTCTTCCGCAAGTATCTCGACTTCGGCACGATCGAGGCGATGCGCGAGCTGCATGCGCAGATCCGCCGTGAAGTGGCGAAGAAGGACATGGCCACGAACATCAAGCTCGGGCCGGGTGGCATTCGCGAAATCGAGTTCATCGCCCAGGTGTTCCAGCTGATCCGCGGCGGCCGCGATCCCGCGTTGCAAACGCGGCCGACGCTCGAGGTGCTGAAACTGCTGGTCGACCGCGGCCAGCTCGAACTCGACGCGGTGGTCGAGCTGGCTGCCGCCTACCGCTTCCTGCGCCGACTCGAACACCGTCTGCAATACCTCGACGATGCCCAGACCCAGACGCTGCCGGAAAACCCGGACGATCAGGCGCGTGTGGCTGAGGCGATGGGCTTCAATGATTACCCGGCGCTGCTCGCCGAGCTCGACGACCATCGCCAGAACGTCGCGCGCCATTTCGCCGCGATATTCGCCGCGCCCGAAGAGCGCAACCACGCGCTCGATCCGGTCTGGACGGAGACGGAATGCCATGTCGATGAGCTCATCAAACTCGGCTTTCACGACACGGCACACTTATGCGCGCGGCTGACCGCGATCCGCGGCGGCACGCGTTACCAGCAGATGAGCGAGCAGGCGAAAAACCGCTTCGACGCCCTCGTGCCGCGTGTGATCCAGGCCGCCGCGGCGATGCCGGATCCGGATGCGACACTCGCTCGCATGCTCGATCTCATCGAAGCGATCGGTCGCCGCGCCGCCTACCTCGCCCTGCTGCTCCAATACCCGCAGGCGCTCGGACAGGTGGCGAAGATCGTCAGCGCATCGTCGTGGGCAGCCAACTACCTGCTCAGCCATCCGGTCCTGCTCGACGAACTGCTCGATAGCCGCGCCTTGCAGTTGCCGCCCGACTGGCCGGCCTTCCGCCAGCAGATCGAGGAACAGACCGACGCGCTGGAGCCGGATACCGAAGCGCAGATGGATGCGTTGCGTGAAGCGCATCATGCCCAGGTGTTTCGCCTGCTCGCCCAGGACATCGCCGGGCTATTCACCGTAGAGCGGCTCTCCGATCATCTGTCCGAACTGGCCGACATCCTCGTCGGCCGCGCGCTCACGCTGGCCTGGCGCAAGCTGCTCAAAAAGCACCGCGAGCAACCGGCCTTCGCGGTGATCGGCTACGGCAAGCTCGGTGGCAAGGAGCTCGGCTATGCCTCCGATCTCGACCTCGTCTATCTGTTCGACGACCCCGACCCCGATGCCGCTGGCATCTACGCCAAGCTCGCCACGAGGCTGACCACCTGGTTGTCGACACGCACCGCCGCCGGCATTCTGTTCGAGACCGACCTGCGCCTGCGGCCGAATGGCGATGCCGGCCTGGTCGCCTGCTCTCTCGAAGCCTTCCACAAATACCAGCTCGAGAATGCCTGGGTCTGGGAACACCAGGCCCTCACCCGCGCCCGCTTCGTCGCCGGTGATGCGGCGCTCGGCGCAGCTTTCGAGGCCATTCGTCGCGAAATCCTCTGCCAGCGGCGCGACCGCGCCAAGCTGCGCCAGGAAGTCTTGGCGATGCGCGAGAAGATGCGCGAGAACCTCGGCTCGAAAGGCGCAACGGACCTATTCGACCTGAAGCAGGATGCCGGTGGCATCACCGATGTCGAGTTCATCGTCCAATACCTGATCCTCGCCCATGCCTGCGACTTTCCCCAGCTCACCGGCAATCTCGGCAACATCGCCTTGCTGAGGATCGCTGCCGAATGCGGCCTGATCCCACGCGATCTCGCCGAAGCCGTGCGCGATGCCTACCGCGAATACCGCCGCCTGCAGCACCAGCGGCGCCTCAACGACCTCGACGGCCGCGTGCCGGCAGCGCCTCACCGCGAGCGCATCGCCGCCGTGCGACGGCTATGGCAACACGTTTTTGGAGAATGACATGCCCGTCCATTACGTCACCCCTGCACCAGAAGCCCTCCATCCCGTCGCCGGCGTGCGTCTCGGTACCGCCGAAGCCGGCATCCGCAAGGCGGGCCGGCGCGATCTGACGCTGATCGAACTCGCCCCCGGCAGCCGCGTCGCCGGCGTGTTCACGCAAAACCGTTTCTGCGCCGCGCCGGTGCAGGTCTGCCGTCAGCACTTGCAGCAAGGCGAAATTCGCGCGCTGGTGATCAACACCGGCATCGCCAACGCCGGCACCGGCGAAGCGGGCCTCGTCGCCGCCCGGCAGACTTGCGCCGCGGTGGCGAAGCTGATGGATCTGCGCGCGGAGCAGGTGTTGCCTTTTTCCACCGGCGTGATCCTCGAACCGCTGCCCATCGAACGGCTGAAAGCCGGCTTGCCCGCGGCGCTCTCAGCATTGAAGGCCGACGGCTGGTTCGACGCCGCGCACGCGATCATGACCACCGACACCGTCGCCAAGGCCGCATCGAGCAAAGTCGGCGCTGCCGACACGGCAGCCGTGATCACCGGCATCGCCAAAGGCGCCGGCATGATCCGGCCGAACATGGCGACGATGCTCGGCTTCATCGCCACCGACGCCAACGTTTCCCAACCGATGCTGGAGCGGCTCGTCAAGGAGGCCGCCGACGAATCCTTCAACTGCATCACCGTCGATGGCGACACCTCGACCAACGATTCCTTCGTGCTGATCGCCACCGGGCGAGGGCCGGCGAAATTCGACACCCTCGATGCGCCGGGCTGGAGCGAATTCAAGCAGGCCGTCATCGACGTCGCCCGCGAGCTAGCACAGGCAATCGTGCGGGATGGGGAAGGCGCGACGAAATTCATCGAAATCGCCGTCACTGGCGGCCGCAGCCGTGCGGAATGCAAGGCCGTCGGCTATGCGATCGGTCATTCGCCGCTGGTGAAGACCGCCTTCTTCGCCTCCGACCCCAACCTCGGCCGCATCCTCGCGGCGATCGGCTATGCCTGGAACAACGATCCTGCGCTCACCGATCTCGACGACAGCAAGGTGAAGGTCTGGCTCGGCAGCAATGGCGAGGAAGTGCTCGTCGCCGAAAACGGCGGGCGGGCGGCGAGCTATCACGAGGAAGACGGGGCGCGCATCATGAAGGCCGCCGAGATCCGCGTGCGTATCGATCTCGGCCGCGGCCATCAGTCAGCCAAGGTTTGGTCCTGCGACCTTTCCTACGACTACGTGAAGATCAACGCCGATTATCGCAGCTGATCGCCTACCTCCAAAGGCAAATGCAAATTTGGTCGCTTTTCGCGACACCGGCATTAAAACCACTTCGTATAATGCGTCGGCCGCGGTGCCATCCGGCGTCGTCGCGGCCTGAAAAAGGTCACCCCGCGCGAAAGCCGGGGGCGCAAAGTTCCGGTCTACCGGCCACGGTGCCCATGACCGAGGAACCGCCAGGAAGGGGGGAAGTCTCGGAAGGCTTCCCTGTTTGACGTCGAAACGTTGTGGGGGGAACGCGTTGAAAGTCAATCTTCCGGTTACCCAGCGGGAAAAGCCGTTTCCCGCCGGCAGCTATCTGGTCTCCAAGACAGATCTCAAGGGCATCATCACCTACGCCAACGACGCCTTCGTCGCCATCTCGGGTTTTTCGCGCGAGGAGCTCGTCGGCAAGAACCACAACATCGTGCGGCATCCGGACATGCCGCCGCAGGTTTTCGAGGATCTGTGGCGCACCGTAAAGCAAGGCCTGCCCTGGCGCGGGATCGTCAAGAACCGCGCCAAGGATGGCGATCATTACTGGGTCGATGCCATCGTCGTGCCGCTGCGCGAGAACGACCAGACGGTCGGCTACATGTCGGTGCGCTCCGCGCCCTCGCGCCAGGCGGTGGCCGAGGCCGAAGCGCTCTACCTGAGGCTCAACCAGACCAAAAAGCCGCTCGACACTCAACCGCCGCTTTGGAGACGGATTTCCATCCGCGCGCGGCTCATTGCCGTGATGACCTTCATGGGCGTCTTGCTGGCGGGCGGCGCTACGGTGGGCATCGGGGGCATTTACCTGGCCAATGAAACGCTCGACCACACCTACCAGGCGCGCCTGGAGCCGGTCGACATGATCGGCCGCATCACAACCCTGATGTCGGATAACAGCCGGCAAGTGATGCTGGGCCTGCAACACAACCCCGCCAGTTCCCTCTCGAAGCTGCACGACCACCCCGTCACGCTGCACACCGACACCATCGTCAAGAACCGCGACGAGATCACGGCGCTGGTTGCCGAGCTTGACAAGCGCGATCTGGGCGAAAATCTCATGCCACTGCTCGCCCGTTATGCGCAAGCCAGAAAAGCCTACGTGAGTGAAGGACTCATGCCGGCGCGCGAGGCCCTGCTGGCCGGCGATTACGACCAGGCGAACCTGATCTTGCAGAACAAGGTAAACCCGCTCTACGTCAAGGCGGCGGGGCTGGCGCAGGAAATACAAGAAGCGCTCAAGGCGGCGGCGCAAGAGGAACACGCCGCCGCGCAATCCCGCTATGCGACGATCCGCACCTTGGCGGTGGCCGGATCGCTGCTGGCGTTGCTGCTGGTCGCGGCTGCCGCGTGGAATCTGCTAACGTCCATCGCGCGGCCGCTCAATCGCGTCATTGGCCATTTCGACCGCATAGCGCAGGGCAATCTCACCGACCAGATCGACATTTCCGGCCGCGACGAGGCTGGTCGCGTGCTGACCCAGCTCGCGATGATGCAGGTACATCTGAAGGTGATGATCGACGAGATCCAGGCCGCGGCGCAGGCCATCGAGCAACAATCCCATCGCGTCGAGGCCCAGACCAAGAGCGTCTTCGTCCAGTCGGAACAGCAGCGCGACAGAGCCGTTTCGGTTGCCGCGGCCACCGAAGAATTCAGCCAGTCGGTCAATGAAGTCGCCGATGCCGCCGCCCAGGCCTTGCACGCCGCCGAAAACGCCGAGGCGCAGGTGCATGAAGCGCAGCAAAACATGGCGGAAAGCATCGCCGCGACCGGCCGCGTCGTCGAGGCGGTGCGGGAGTCGAGCCACACGATCACCGAGCTCAACCAGGCGATCGCCAAGATCGGCGACATCAGTCAGGCCATCAAGGAAATCGCCGACCAGACCAACCTCCTGGCTCTGAACGCCGCGATCGAGGCCGCCCGCGCCGGCGAAATGGGACGCGGCTTCGCCGTCGTCGCCGACGAGGTGAGAAAGCTCGCCGAACGCACCACCGCCTCGACCGCCGACATCACCGCGACAGTCGCCGAGATCCGCAATGTCACCGATGCCGCCGTCAGCTCGATGAACCACGCCGTCGCCGAGGTCGAAGAAGGCATCGGCAAGATCAACGAGAGCGTCGCCGGCCTATCGCGCATCACCGGCACCAGCCAGGAAGTCACCCGCATGGCGCGCCACATCGCCGACGCGGCGCGCGAGCAGGCCGTCGCCTCCGAGCAGGTGGCGAGCAACATGGAGAAGATCGCCCAGCTGATCGACGGCAATCTCGCCTCGACGCAGGAAGCCAAGCAGGCGGCCGATACGCTCAATGCCACGGCCCGGGAGCTCCATCGCGTCGTCCGCCAGTTCAGGGTGATCGGCTGATGGGCACCTCGAAAACCGTCGCGAGCGGGTGAAAGACAAAGCGCATGAAGCCGAGCAGCCGAAGCCAGAACCGCGCCACGCCGCTAGCCGCCCGCGCGGCTGGTTTTTCGCGGCGCCTTTTTCGCGGCGCCTCTTAATGCAGCGTGCGCGGCATAGAAAGCACGAACTCGGCAATCTCCGCCTCGAAGCGCGTGCCGTCCTCGGCAACCATCTGGTAGCTGCCGCGCATCGTGCCCACCGGTGTCGAAAGCGGACAGCCGCTCGTATATTCGAAGGTCTCGCCCGGCTTGAGGAAGGGCTGATGGCCGACCACGCCGAGGCCGCGCACTTCCTCGACGCGCCCCTCGGCATCGGTGATGATCCAGTGCCGCGAGATCAGCTGGGCGGCCTGGGTGCCGACGTTCGTGATGTGGATGCGGTAGGCGAAGAAATAGCGGTTCGCGCCGGGATCCGACTGCTCGGGCAGGTATTGCGTCTCGACCATCACCTCGATTTCGTACTTTTTCGCTTCCGCCATTGACTTATACCTGCCATCAGAAATTATTAGCCGCCCTGATGGACGGCCCCGCTACAATCGTTCGCATTCTAACCTGCGAGGAGAGTCTTCC
>JBKBOI010000014.1:0-21914 GCA_046294935.1 Rhodocyclaceae bacterium | reverse complement strand
GTCGGCCGACATCGCCGAAACGGTCGGATAGGCGTCGGAGACGACGACGAAGACTTTCGGATTGCGCCAGCCGGGGTAGACCTCGCCATTGGTGTTCGGCCCGGCCTGCAGGTTGTTGTTGGTCGATTGCCAGTAGAAGCCGACCTTGCCGTCCTTCATCATGCGCGGCTGCAAGACGGCGTGATAGCCGGGTTTCGGATTGATCGTGCCGGCGGGGAGTTTCCAGATCTTTTCCGCGATTTCGCGGTGCTTCGGATTCATCACCACCATGTCGGCCGGCAGGCGATGGGCGAAGGTGCCGACTTCGCGCGCGGTGCCACAGGCGGAAGGCTGACCAGTCAGCGAGAACGGGCCGTTGCCGGGCTCGGAAATCTTGCCGACCAGCAGATGCACGTTATAGATCATGTTGTTGACCCAAGTGCCGCGCGTGTGCTGGTTGAAGCCCATCGTCCAGTAGGAAACCACCTTGATCTTCGGATCGGCATAGGTCTTGGCGAGCGCTTCGAGCTTGTCCTTCGGCACGCCGGAAATCTCATGTGCCTTGTCGAGGGTGTATTCGGAGACGAACTGCGCGAACTCCTCGAAGGTGATCGGCGTGTGCGCGTTCGGATCCCCCTTCGGCTTGCCGTCGGGGCCGGGATAACCGTTGTTGCCGGCCGCCTGTTCGAGCGGGTGGTTTGGACGCAGGCCATAGCCGATGTCGGTGACTCCCTTGAAGAAAGCGACGTGCTTGGCGACGAAATCCTTGTTGACCGCGCCTGTCTGGATGATGTAGTTGCAGATGTAGTTGAGGATCGCCAGATCGGATTGCGGCCTGAAGATCAGCTCGTTGTCGGCGATTTCACAAGAGCGGTGCGTGAAGGTCGACAACACGTGGATGCGCACATGGTCGGCGGTGAGCCGGCGGTTGGTGATGCGCGTCCACAGGATCGGATGCATCTCAGCCATGTTCGAGCCCCACAACACGAAGGCATCGGCATGCTCCATGTCGTCGTAACAACCCATCGGCTCGTCGATGCCGAAGGTGCGCATGAAAGCGGCCACCGCAGAGGCCATGCAGTGACGCGCGTTGGGGTCGATGCTGTTGGAGCGGAAGCCCGCCTTCATCAGCTTGGCGGCGGCATAACCTTCCCAGATCGTCCATTGGCCGGAACCGAACATGCACACGCCCTGCGGCCCCATGGCCGGATCCTTGAGCGTCGCCTTGACCTTCTCGGCCATGATGTCGAAGGCCTGATCCCAAGAAATCGGCTGGAACTCGCCGTTCTTGTCGTACTTGCCGTCCTTCATGCGCAACAGTGGCTTGGTCAAGCGGTCCTGGCCATACTGGATCTTGGCGAGGAAGTAGCCCTTGACACAGTTCAGGCCTTTGTTGACCGGCGCATCGGGATCGCCTTGTGTTGCGACGATCCGACCATCCTTGACACCGACCAGCACGCTGCAGCCGGTGCCGCAGTAGCGACAGACACCCTTGTCCCAACGCACGCCTTCACCACCCCTGGCCTGGGCGAGCGCTTGGGCGCCTGGGATGGACATGCCCGCCACGCCCGCCGCGGCGGCGATCGCATTTGCCTTGATGAATTCACGCCGTGTCAGTTCCATTGCCAATCTCCTTGTTTTCAAGCCAGTGCCGTGGCATCGCGCGCGGGCGATGCCTCCACAGAAACGGGTGCATCCGGATCATTCTCTTTTTGGTGATACACCATCGACGCCGACATCACACCCTCCAGCAGACTGATCCGCTCGAAAAGTTCGACGGTCTCCCGGTCGCTCTCCGCTTCGAGCGTGGCGATCATCCTGCCTTCCGGGGAGACGGCATGCAGTTCGACGCCGGGAAGGACTTGCAGCCGGTCGCGCACCGCGGCGATGTGGTCGGGATGCGGAATGACGATGATGCTGGAAATGTTCATGAAAAGCGATCTCGATACCCCATGAGACATAGGGAAATGATGCTGGGCGCATCCTAGGACTCGAGACCGTGAATTTGCTTGACAGGCGTCAAGAAATTCGAATGTCGAGTATGTGAGTCGGAATAAGAAGCCTGTCTATCTCGGCTTTGTCCTCGCGGGCCGGGAAATCATGGAGAACCGCACACGATGAAAATCCTCGCCCCGCGGCTTGCGCCTTGGTTCGGCGCGTATCCACCTCACCGGCGTTTTGGCTTGGCTTTTCCGGCCGGTTTGGCGGGCTTTTTTGCCACCTTGGCTCTGGCTGCCTTCATCGCCACTGGCCGCTTGACGCCAACGGAAGGTTCGGCTGCCGGCGCAGCGGGGGGAGGCGGCGGCATCGCCGCTGTCGGCTGCAACACCACCGGTTTGGGCGGCACGACGGGCTGCGGCGCATCCGCCGCGCGCGCAAACGTCGCCCAGGCCAAGGTGAAGAAGAATAGAACAAGGGCTGCGCCACGACCAAGCCCGCCCAGAGATCCATTCGGCATTTTTTCAGTTGACGGGCGCCTCGAAAAACCGTCGCGAGCGGGTGGAGGGCAAGGCGCACGGAGCGCAGCGACCGAGACATAACAAGTAGTTAGGCGAGGGAGCGAGCACCGCGCAACGCAGCCATCCGCCCGCGCAGCAGGTTTAGCGAGGCGCTCTGACGTCATAGTAGTAAGGCTGCTGCGGCACCTTCATCGCGGCGCGGCGGGCCAAT
This sequence comes from Rhodocyclaceae bacterium, assembly GCA_046294935.1. Taxonomy (GTDB): domain Bacteria; phylum Pseudomonadota; class Gammaproteobacteria; order Burkholderiales; family Rhodocyclaceae; genus Sulfuricystis. Next base: position 19,265 of record JBKBOI010000014.1, on the reverse strand, counting down.
TCGTCCGGCGTGAGATTGCCGCGATCCCACCACAGCGCACGCCCTTGCTTTTGCACCTCGCCCTGTTCGGGATGTTGCCGCAGCCACTCGCGCATGAACTGCGTGTATTCGGATACATAGCCCTTGAGTTTCGCCATCGTGTGTCCTCCTTTCAGTGATCTTCCTTGACGCGGCCGATGCGAGTGACGATCGGCAGCCGCCGCAGGCTGCGCAGGATACGCGCCAAATGGGTACGATCGCTCACCTGCAGCATGAAATAGAGCGCCGTGGTGCTGCCGCCATCGGCATCCATGCGCACGTTGGCGATGTTGGTGTCATGCTCGGCGATCGTCGCGGCAATGCGCGCCAGCACGCCAGGAGTATTTTGCGCGACGACCTTGATCAGCACCTCGAACGGTCCTTTCGCCTGCGGATCCCACTCGACATCCACCCACTCCTTGATGCCGCCGGGGCCGCGCCCCGCCTTGTGGCCACGCAGCGCCGGGCAATCATGCGTGTGCACCACCAGCCCCTGCCCAGAGCGGATCACGCCGACGATCGGGTCGCCAGGAATCGGCCGGCAGCAGCGTGCGAGCTGCATCGCCATGCCTTGGCTGCCAGAGACGAGGATCGGGTTTCTGCCCTGCGCCGCCCCGCTCGTCGCATGGCCATCGATCAGGCGCCGCGCGACGATCGCCGGCAGACGCTTGCCCAGGCCGATCTCGGCGAGTACCTCTTTTTGCGACTTGCCGGAAAACGTGCGCAGGAAGCGTTGCCAGGCGGCGCTACCGAGTTCCTCGATGCGGTGGCCGAAATTGGCGAGCGCCTGGGCGAGCAAATGTTCGCCGAGCGCGGCGGATTCCTCGTGCTGGCGGGTCTTGAGGAAATGGCGGATCTGCGCGCGCGCCTTGCCGGTCTTGACGAACGCCAGCCAGTTGGGATTCGGCGCCGCATTCGGCGCGGTGATGATCTCGACACGATCGCCGTTCCTGAGCTCGGTGCGCAACGGCAAGTGCTCGTGGTTGATCTTGCAGGCGACACAGCGATGGCCGATGTCGGTGTGCACTGCATAGGCGAAATCGACCGCCGTGGCGCCGCGCGGCAGCGAAAGGATTTTCCCGGCCGGGGTGAAGACATACACCTCGTCGGGGAACAGGTCGACCTTGACGTGCTCGAGGAATTCGGCGGAATCGTTCGTCGTGGTCTGCAGTTCGAGCAGGGATTGCAGCCACTGATGCGTGGTGCGTTCGAGTTCGGAAAAAGATTCGACGTCCTTGTAGAGCCAGTGCGAGGCGACGCCCGATTCGGCGACGCGGTGCATGTCACGGGTGCGGATCTGGATTTCGATCGGCGTGCCGAAGGGGCCGATCAGCGTCGTATGCAGCGACTGGTAACCGTTCGCCTTCGGGATCGCGATGTAATCCTTGAACTTGCCCGGTACCGGCTTGTATAGGCCATGCAAGGCGCCGAGCACGAGGTAGCAGGTCGGCACGTCGGCGACGACGATGCGGAAGCCATAGATGTCATGCACCTGCGAAAAGGAGAGATGCTTCTCGCGCATCTTGCGATAGATGCCATATAGATGCTTTTCGCGGCCCATCACTTCGGCCTCGATGTGGGCATCGGCCAGTCGCTGCTCGATCGCGGCCATGATCTTCTCGACCACCTCGCGGCGGTTGCCGCGCGCCGCCCGCACCGCTTTCGCCAGCACACGGTAGCGCATCGGATGAAGGTGCCTGAACGAGAGCTCCTGCAGTTCACGGAACAGCATGTTGAGGCCGAGCCGGTTGGCGATCGGCGCGTAGATTTCGAGCGTTTCCTTGGCGATACGGCGACGCTTCTCGGGACGCATCGCATCCAGCGTGCGCATGTTGTGCAGGCGGTCGGCGAGCTTGATCAGGATCACCCGCACGTCCTGGGCCATCGCCAAGAGCATCTTGCGGAAGTTTTCCGCCTGCGCCTCCTCGAAAGACTGGTGTTCGATGCGGTCGAGCTTCGAGACGCCATCGACGAGCTCGGCGGTCACCTTGCCGAAGTCCTGTGCGATCTGCGCCTTGCTGATCGCCGTGTCCTCCATCACGTCGTGCAGCAGCGCGGCGGACAGGGCTTGTGGATCGAGATGCCAGTGCGCCAGCGTCTCGGCCACGGCGAGTGGATGCGTGATGTAGGGGTCGCCGCTGGAACGGAATTGGCCGCGATGGGCATTCGCCGAGAAGTGATAGGCGGCCGCGACCTGATCCACGTCTTCCGGCTTCAGATAGGTGTGCAGCTGGCCGATGAAGTGCTCGTAGTCCTCCGCCACATCGATGGGCGGATGCATGTCGAGGGGGATGATCGGCGGCTCATCGATGACCTGCGGCGAAGCACTCACAGGGGGCATGGGGGAAGACGGGGACGATGGGGACGACGGGAACGATGGGGCCGCCGGCATGTTATCCCCCGCTCACATGATCAGACCTGGCTGCGATGCAGGATTTCAGTGCCGTACTTGCCTTCGGCCAGCTCGCGCAGCGCGATCACGGTGGGCTTGTCCTTGTCCGGGTCGACGAGCGGCGTGCTGCCGGTGGCGATCTGGCGCGCGCGCCAGGTGGCGGCCAGCGCCATTTCGAAACGGTTGGGGATGTGTTTCAGGCAGTCTTCGGCAGTGATACGGGCCATGCGCAATCCTTTGAATTCAAAGCGATGAAAGAAAACGGAACACCTCGGGATGGCGGAGGCGCTGCTGCCGGAAACGCAGGCGGGAAGCCCGCACCGCAGCGACCAGATCCGCCAAAGCCGCGTTTAAGTCATTGTTGATTATAACAAAATCGAACTCGTCGACATGGCGCATCTCGGCATGCGCGGCGGCCACGCGACGCTGGATCACCTCCTCGCTGTCTTGGCCGCGGGTGCGCAAGCGCCGCTCCAGCTCGGCGATCGAGGGCGGGAGGATGAAGATGCCCACCGCATCGGGCATCAGCGTACGTACCTGTTGGGCGCCCTGCCAGTCGATTTCGAGCAGAGTGTCGTTGCCGGCACGCATCTGCTCGATGAGCCAGCTTTTCGAGGTGCCGTAAAAGTTGCCGTGCACCTCGGCCCATTCGAGGAAATCGCCACGCTCGCGCATCGCCAGGAAGGTCTGGATGTCGATGAAGTGGTAATCGCGGCCATCCACCTCGGCCGGCCGCGGCGAACGCGTCGTGTAGGAGATCGAATGGCGGATCGCCGGGTCGCGCTCCATCAGCATGCGGACGAGGGTGGTCTTGCCGGCGCCCGATGGAGCGGATACGACGAACAGCGTGCCGGCGGTGGCTTCGAGGGCGGGGGTCTGGGTGGTGATCAAGGTCATGGTCGGTTGAAAGAATCGGCGCTGGCGGGACGGCACTATTCGAGATTCTGCACCTGTTCACGCATCTGCTCGATGAGCAGTTTCAGTTCGAGGGCGATCTGGGTGACGGCCGCGGAGACGGATTTCGAGGCCAGCGTATTGGCCTCGCGGTTGAGTTCCTGCATCAGGAAGTCGAGGCGCTTGCCGACCACGCCGCCGTGCGTGAGCACGCGATCCACTTCATTGAGATGGGTGACGAGACGCGCCAGTTCCTCGGCGACGTCGATCTTGGCGGCGAACACGCCGATTTCCTGGCGGATGCGCTCTTCGTCGAGGGCAGCCACCGCTTCGCGCAGGCGGCTGGCGAGCCGCTCCGTATAGTCCGCGATCGCGGCCGGCACCAGCGGTTCGACCTTGGCGATTTCGGCACGCATGCGCGCGATATGCCCGCGCAGCACCCCGGCCAGGCGCTCGCCTTCGCGTGCGCGACTGGCGAGGAATTCGGCCAGCGCCGCGTCGAGCAATGAGAAACATTCGGCCTGCAGCCGTTCGGGCGGAATCGATTCGCTCGCCAGCACCCCCGGCCAGCGCAGCACGTCGGCGACGGACAGCGGCGCCGCGGCGGTGAGCACGCCGCGCACCTCGGCTTCCAGCGCGGCCAGTTGGCGCACCAGCGCGAGATTGGGGACGAGCTGCGGTATCGAGGCGCTGTTTTGCTGCAGATACAGGCGGCAATCGACCTTGCCGCGGCCGATCGCGGCGGTCAGCCGCTCGCGCAACGGCATTTCGAGGAAGCGCAGCTCTTCCGCGCAACGGAAACTCAGGTCGAGGAAACGGCCATTGACGCTCTTCAATTCGAGCGCGAGCCGCACCGGACCGAGGTCACGGTCGAGAGCGGCATAGCCGGTCATGCTGTGGATGGTCATGGTGTTTCATTCCTTGGCGCAGGCGCATGATCTTACCCGCTTTACAATGCGATCATGGCACTTCAGCAAACCAGCCTCCCCCTGCCGGCCGGCCATCTGATCGACGGTTACCGCTTCGAGCGCCAGCTCTCGATGGGGGGCTTTTCGATCGTCTATCTCGCCACCGATCCACGTGGCCAGCCGGTGGCGATCAAGGAATACCTGCCGCAGTCACTCGCCCAGCGTACGGTGGGACTGGTGCCACAGATCAGGCCGGAGCATCGCGCCGCCTACAATGCCGGCATGATGGCCTTCTACGAGGAAGGCATCGCGCTCTCGCAGCTCGACCATCCGAACGTCGTGCGCGTGCTCAATTTCCTGCGCGCCAACGACACCGTCTATCTGGTGATGGCCTATGAGCGTGGTCGCACGTTGCACGAACACATCCGCAAGCATCCCGAAGGCTTCAGCGAGAATTTCCTGCGTGGCGTATTCCTGCGCCTACTCTCCGGTCTGCGCGAAGTTCATGCAAACAAAATGCTGCATCTCGATATCAAGCCCTCGAACATCTGGCTGCGCCTCGATGCCAGCCCCGTGCTGATCGACTTCGGCGCCGCACGCCATGCGATGCAGCAGGCGGGAGATATCCGGCCGGTCTACACTCCAGGCTACGCCGCACCGGAACAGTATGAAAAAAACGGCGACATCGGCCCCTGGACCGATGTCTATGCCGTCGGCGCCAGCATGTATGCCTGCTTGGCGGCCGCCGCGCCGCAGCCCGCCGACCAGCGTCTCGTCGAAGACAAGCTGGCGCCGGCCAGCCGGCGCTGGGCGGGGCGCTACTCACCGCAGTTGCTCGAGATCATCGATCGCTGCCTGCGTCTCGATCCCAATGCCCGGCCGGCGAGTGCCTTTTCATTGCAGCGACTGCTCGCTGCCACCGCCACCCCTGTCAGGAGGACCGATGAACCCACGTCATGACGGCCGAGCGTTCGATCAGCTCCGGTCGCTCAAATTCACCCGCCATTACACGCGCCATGCCGAAGGCAGCGTGCTGGTCGAATTCGGCCACACCAAGGTGCTTTGCACCGCCAGCGTCGAAGAAAAAGTGCCGCCCTTCCTGAAAGGCAAGGGACAAGGCTGGGTCACCGCCGAATACGGCATGCTGCCGCGTTCGACGCATACCCGCACCGACCGCGAGGCCGCGAAAGGCAAGCAGTCCGGCCGCACGCAGGAAATCCAGCGCCTGATCGGCCGCGCTTTGCGCGCCGTCACCGATCTCGTCGGCCTGGGCGAGCGGCAGGTCACGCTCGATTGCGACGTGATCCAGGCCGATGGCGGCACCCGCTGCGCTTCGATCAGCGGTGCCTGCGTCGCGCTTCACGACGCGCTCGCCGGGCTCGTTGCCCAAGGCCTGCTCACTGCGCATCCGATGCGGGAGCTCGTGGCCGCCGTCTCGGTCGGCATCATCGACGGCCAGCCGGTGCTCGATCTCGATTACGCAGAGGATTCGAGCTGCGACACCGACATGAACGTCGTGATGACCGGTAGCGGAGGCATTTGCGAGATTCAAGGCACCGCCGAAGGCAAGCCTTTCACGCGCGCGGAACTCGACGTGCTGCTTGCCTTGGCCGAAAAAGGCGTCCGTGAAATCATCGCGGCGCAAAAGGTCGCTTTGGAGCACGCATGAAACGAATCGTCCTCGCCTCGAACAATCCCGGCAAGCTGCGCGAATTCGGCCAGATGCTCGCCCCCCTCGAGATCGAAGTGCTGCCGCAGGCGCACTTTCGCATTCCCGAAGCCGACGAGCCGCACATCACCTTCGTCGAGAACGCGCTCGCCAAGGCGCGCCACGCCGCGAAGCTCACCGGCCTGCCGGCGCTCGCCGACGATTCCGGCATCTGTGTCAGGGCCCTGGGCGGCGCGCCCGGCGTCTATTCCGCCCGCTACGCCGGCGAGCCGAAATCGGACGAGCGCAACAACCAGAAGCTGATCGATGATCTCAAAGGCGTCAGCGACCGCCGCGCGCATTACGTCGCCTTGTTGGTCTTCGTCCATCATGCCGAGGATCCGCAGCCGATCATCTGCGAGGGCGAATGGCATGGCGAGATCATCGACACGCCCAGAGGCGAGAACGGCTTCGGCTACGACCCCTACTTCCTGATCCCCGAACTGGGGCTGACCGCCGCCGAGATCTCCGCCGAAGAAAAGAACGCCCGCTCCCACCGCGGCAAGGCGCTCAAGCTGCTGATCGAACGGCTGAAGCTCGACGTTTGAAAGGCATCATTCCACTTCGTGCCATCCCGGCAGCGCCGACTTTGGCGCCGCCGCCGCTATCGATCTACATCCACTGGCCGTGGTGCGTCCGCAAGTGCCCGTATTGCGACTTCAATTCGCATGAGTCGACGCCGCGCGAAGCGGAATATCTTGCTGCGCTGATCCGTGATCTCGAAGCGGCGCTGCCCACCATCTGGGGCCGACCGATCGTCTCGGTGTTCATCGGCGGCGGCACGCCGAGTCTGATGGCAGGCGGCACGGTCGAGGCGCTGCTTTCCGCGATCCGGGCGCGCGTCCGACTATTGCCGGCAGCGGAAATCACGCTCGAAGCCAATCCGGGCACCGTCGAAGCCGAACGCTTCAAGGCCTACCGCGACGCGGGCGTGACTCGCCTCTCACTGGGCATCCAGAGCTTCGATGACAGGAAGCTCACGGCGCTCGGACGCATCCACACGAGCGAAGAAGCGCGCCACGCGATCGACATTGCCCAGCAGCATTTCGCCCGCGTCAACCTCGACCTGATGGTTGCGCTGCCGGAGCAGACGCTGGCGGAGGCGCGCCGTGACATCGAAACGGCGATCGCCAGCGGCGTTTCGCACATTTCCGCCTATCATTTGACGATCGAGCCGAATACGGCCTTTTCCGCCGCGCCGCCCGCCCTACCCGACGACGATCTCGCTGCGGACATGCAAGAGATGATCGAGGAAAGTCTTGCCGCCGCCGGTTTCGAACACTACGAGACCTCCGCTTTCGCCCGGCCCGGCCAGCGCTGCATACACAACCTCAATTACTGGCAGTTCGGCGATTACCTTGGGCTAGGCGCTGGCGCTCATTCGAAACTCACTGATCACGCCGGCATCCGGCGTGAAGCGCGGCCACGGCATCCGAAGGACTATCTCGCCGACCCCGTCACGCGCCGCTGGCAGCCGGTGGCCATCTCCGAGCTGCCGGGCGAGTTCATGATGAACGCGTTGCGCCTGACCGAAGGCGTGCCGCTTTCGCTGTTCGCCGAGCGCACCGGCCTGCCGCTGGAGGCGATCGAAAAATCGGCGCTGACGGCACGGCACCAGGGGCTGCTTGCCATCGCCGATGGCCGCTTGCAACCGACACCGCTCGGCCGACGCTTCCTCAACCGCTTGATCATGCTGTTTCTGAACGACGCCTGAACAACAGATCCCAGACGCCATGGCCGAGCCTCAGGCCGCGCTGCTCGAACTTGGTCTGCGGCCGCCACTCGGGACGCGGAGCAAATCCTGCCGCCGTGTTTTCGAGGAGCAGTTCGGCGGACAGCACTTCGAGCATCTGCTGCGCGTATTCCCCCCAATCCGTCGCGCAATGCAGGTAGCCACCGGGCGCGAGACGCAGCGCCAGCTCACGGACGAAGGGCGGCTGGATCAGGCGCCGCTTGTGGTGGCGCTTCTTCGGCCAGGGATCGGGAAAAAAGATGTGGATGCCGGCAAGCGACCGATGCGGAATCATGTCGCGCACCACCTCCACCGCATCGTGCTGGATCACGCGCAGGTTCGCGAGATTGCGGCTGGCGATTTCCTTCAACAGGCTGCCGACGCCCGGCGTATGCACCTCGATGCCAATGAAGTCGTTCTCGGGATGCTGCGCGGCGATGGTCGCGGTCGTCTCGCCCATGCCGCAGCCGATTTCGAGAATCGTCGGTGCTCGCCGGCCGAACACGGCCGGGAAATCGAGTGGCGCAGGGGCGTAAGGGATACCCCACCTTGGCATGCCCTCGTCGTAGTAACGCTGCTGGGCTTTCGAGATGCGGCCCTGGCGCAGCACATAGCTGCGGATGTGCGTTTGCCGCGGCGCGTTTTCATTGTTGGGGTTTGGCTGCATTGGTCGTTCCGAGTTGCGTGGCGAAATCGTAGGCCGGCCGGCCGAGCGCCTCGGGAAATGTGGCACAGGCTTCGGTCAGACTCACCGTGCCGAGCGCAGGGTAGATGGTTTCCTTGAGTCCCAGCACGCGGGCGATGTCCTGCCAGCCGGCGCTCGCTGCCCGAGCTCCGAAATGATGCTCGGCGAGTGCGGCACGCACCGCCTCGATCGCCGGCTCTTGCGCAGCATGCCATTCGTCGTAGGCGCGTTGCACCGCGGCGGCATTCTCGTCCTTGTCGAGGCAGGCGGAAAGCAATAGATGCACGCCATGCGCGAGGCCAAACAGACGCTGGCGCAGCAGGATGTCGGGTTGGTCGAAAGCGTAGCCATGGCGCACGGGAACCAGTGACTCCATCACGGCGCTGGGTTCATCGGCAAATACCGGGGCCACGAGCAGCCACGGCAAAACCCAACGCCAATGTTTCACTGGCCGCCGATCAGCCCGGTCATCGGCGAGCTGGGGCTCGCGCCGTAGAACTTTTTCGGCATGCGCCCGGCCAGATACGCTTCGCGGCCGGCCTCGACGGCTTTCTTCATCGCAGAGGCCATCAGCACCGGGTTTTTTGCGCCGGCGATCGCCGTGTTCATCAGCACGCCATCACAGCCGAGCTCCATCGCGATCGCCGCATCCGAAGCCGTGCCGACACCGGCATCGACGAGCACCGGCACCGTCGCCTTTTCGATGATGAGCTTGAGATTCCACGGATTCAAAATGCCCATCCCGGAGCCGATCAGCGAGGCGAGCGGCATCACCGCGACGCAGCCGAGCTCTTCGAGGCGCTTGGCCTGGATCGGATCGTCCGAGCAATAGACCATCACCTGGAAGCCTTCCTTGACGAGCATCTCGGCGGCCTTGAGCGTCTCTGGCATGTTGGGGAACAATGTTTCCTTGTCGCCCAGCACTTCGAGTTTGACCAGGCTGTGGCCATCCAGGAGTTCGCGCGCCAGGCGCAGCGTGCGCACCGCCTCCTCGGCGGTGAAGCAGCCGGCGGTGTTCGGCAGGTAGGTGTATTTGGATGGCGGCAGCGCGTCGAGCAGCGAGGGCTGATTCGGATCCTGGCCGATGTTGGTACGGCGGATCGCGACGGTGACGATCTCGGCGCCGGAGGCCTCGACCGCGCGGCGCGTCTCGTCGAAATCCTTGTACTTGCCGGTGCCGACCAGCAGCCGCGAACGATAGGCCCGGCCGGCGATGATGAGGGCGTCTTCCATGTGATTCCTTTCGCGTTCAGCCGCCGCCGACGGCGACGACGATTTCGAGCGTATCCCCCGCCTCGATGGGGGTCGCGGCGTGCAGGCTCTTCGGCACGATGGCGCCGTTTCTTTCCACCGCGACGCGCTTGCCGAGCAGACCTTCCAGCTCCAGCAGCCGGGCGATGGTCAGGGGTGCTGCCACTTGCCGCTTCTCACCGTTGAGCATGATCTCGATCATGCCCGGCATTCTACTGGACGCTCGGCCCGCCGCCCTGTGCGGGCCGTTTCATTTCGGCAGGCCGCGCAACAACTTCTCCTCCGCCGCCGCCACCGCAGCCGCGCTACCCCTGAGCACTACGACGTCGCCAGCATCGAGCACCGTCGTGCCGTTCGCGATCACATCCGGGTAGCCGCGGCGGCGCAGTGCCGTCACGCCAGCGCCGAGTTTCTCCAGCTCCAGCTCCGCGATGCGACGTCCCACCGCCCAGGCGCCGGCATCGAGGGTGACCGCATGCAGGCGTGGCAGCTCGGCATCGGCCAGCCCCTCCACCGCATCCGACGCGCCGTGAAAGAAGCCTCGCAGCAGCGCGTAATGCTGTTCGCGCAGCTCGCGCAGGCGGCGCACGACGCGATGCATCGGCACGCCCGTGAGCGCCAGCGCATGCGTGGCGAGCATCACCGAGGATTCCAGCGCTTCCGGCACCACCTCGGCGACCCCGACGGCATAGAGCTTCTCGATGTCCTCCTCTTCGCGCGCCCGCGCGACGATCGGCAAATCGGGGCGCAATGCGCGCGCGCGCTCGACGAGCCGTAGTGTCGTGTCGATGTCGGCAAAGGTGACGACCAGCACGCTGGCGCGCATGATCCCCGCCGCCAGCAGATTCTCGCGCCGCGCGCAATCGCCCCAGGCGACCGGTTCGCCGGCCGCAGCGGCCTCGCGCACGCGTTCGGGATCGAGGTCGAGCGCCATGAAGCCGATCTTTTCCGTTTCCAGGAAACGCGCCAGATGTTGCCCCGTCTTGCCGTAGCCACAAAGGATCACATGCTTCTCGTTGGCCACGGTCTGTGCGGCGATTCTCGTCAGTTGCAACGAACGCGTCAGCCATTCCGAAGCGACGAAGCGCAAGACGAGGCGATCCGAGAAATGCACGATCAGCGGCGCGACGATCATCGACAGCACCATCGCCGCGAGCACCGGCTGGATCAGCACGGCATCGACCAGGGCGGTGTCGGTGGCGCGCACCACGAGCACGAAACCGAATTCGCCCGCGGCGCACAACCACAACCCAGTGCGCAAGGCAGTCCCCGGAGCGCTCCCCAGCAAGCGGGAAAGTCCTGCAGCGACGATCAGCTTCACCGCCAGTAGCAGCATCAGGAGTATCGCCAGGCGGCCGGCATCGTTCCAGATCGCAGCCGGGTCGAGCAGCATACCGGTGGAGACGAAGAACAGGCCGAGCAATATGTCACGGAAGGGCTTGATGTCTTCCTCGACCTGGTAGCGATACTCGGTTTCGGAAATGAGCATGCCGGCGACGAAAGCGCCCAGCGCGGGTGACAATCCTGCCACTTCGGTCAACGTGGCGAAGCCGAGCGTGACCAGGAGCACATTGAGCATGAACAGCTCGCTGGATTTCCGCCGCGCCACCATTCCGAACCAGGCGCGCATCAGCCGCTGGCCGACGAATAGCACCAGCGCCAACAGCAGCGCCGCCTTGGCGAGCGCCCAGCCGACCTCGCCGGCCAGCGCTTCGAGCGGCTGCGACAAGGCGGGAATCAGCACCAAGAGTGGCACCACGGCGAGATCCTGGAACAGCAGCACGCCGATCACCTCGCGACCGTGAGGCGCATCGAGCTCACGGCGATCGGCCAGCAGCTTGGAGAGGATCGCCGTCGATGACATCGCCAGCGCGCCGCCCAGGGCGAGGCTCGCCTGCCAGGACACGCCCCAGAGCATCGCGCCGGCGGCCACCGCGAACATCGTCGCCAGCACCTGGAGGAGGCCCAGTCCGAAAACGATGCGCTGCATCGCATGAAGCCGCGGCAGCGAGAATTCCAGGCCGATCGTAAACATCAGGAAGACGACGCCGAATTCGGCCAGCCGGCGTGCGCTGGCGATGTCCGGCAGCATGCCGAGCGCATGCGGGCCGGCGAGCGCGCCCACCAGCAGATAGCCAAGGATCGGCGGCAGTCCCAGGCTGCGGCAGGCTACCACGGCAAGCACGGCGGCGGCCAGGAGCAGCAAGATCAGGTGCAGGGTCATGCGCGGTCTGTCGGGGATATGGGCGGCGGTTATAATTTCCAGCAATCATAACCGCCCGCCCCCATGACCACCATACCACCCAGCGAACACCTGATCGCGCTCGCCCGCCGGGTCCTGACCATCGAGGCGGAAGCGGTGTGGAAACTCGCCGACCGTCTCGATGACGGCTTCGTCCTTGCCGTCGATCTGATCCTTGGCAGCCCAGGTCGGACGATCGTCAGTGGCATCGGCAAATCCGGCCATATCGCGCGCAAGATCGCGGCGACGTTGGCCAGCACCGGCACGCCCGCCTATTTCGTCCATGCGGCGGAAGCAGTGCATGGCGATCTCGGCATGATCGCGCGCAATGACGTGCTGATCGCGATCTCGAATTCCGGCGAGAACGACGAGCTCTTGACCATCGTGCCACTCGTCAAGCGCCAGGGTGGCAAGCTGATCGCAATCACCGGGAATCCGACCTCGACGCTCGCCCGCGAAGCCGACGTGCATCTCGATGCGCGCGTCGATGAGGAGGCCTGCCCGCTGAACCTCGCGCCCACGGCGAGCACCACGGCGGCGCTCGCCTTGGGCGACGCGCTCGCCGTAGCCCTCCTCGATGCGCGCGGCTTCACGCCCGCCGATTTCGCCCGCTCACACCCTGGTGGAGCGCTGGGCAGGAAGCTCCTCACCCATGTCCGCGACGTGATGCAGCCGCTCGAACGGGTCGCCACGGTCGGCGCCGAGACGATGATCCCGACGGTTCTCGCCGCGATGTCGCGCGGTGGCATGGGCATGGCGGCGGTGCTCGACGACGCTGGCCGACTGATGGGCATCTTCACCGATGGCGACCTGCGGCGCGCAATGGAAAAGCACGGCGATCTACGGCAGATCCAGGTCGGCGCGTTGATGACCCGCAACCCGCGCACCATCGGCCCGGATCGGCTGGCCGTCGAAGCGGTCGAGATCATGGAGCGCCACAAGGTGAATCAACTCCCCGTCACCGACACGGCGGGCAAGCTGCTCGGCGCCCTCAACATGCATGATCTGTTCCGTGCCAAGGTGGTCTGATGAACGTCCTCGAACAAGCCGCCAATGTGCGTCTGATGGGTTTCGACATCGACGGCGTGATGACCGACGGTCGCCTCTACTTCGGCCCCGATGGCGATTTCTGCAAGGCATTTTTCAGCCGTGACGGACTGGGGCTGAAACTGCTCGCCCAATCCGGCGTCAAGCTCGCGATCATCACCGGCCGCGACTCGCCGATCGTCACCCGGCGCGCCGCCAATCTCGGCATCGGTCTGGTCATGCAAGGCATCGAGGACAAACGCGAGGCGATGGCCTCGCTGCTCGAGCGCGAGCGCCTGACGATGGCGCAATGCGGCTACATGGGCGACGATCTGATCGACCTGCCGCTACTGAAAGCCTGCGGCTTTTCCGCCACCGTGCCGGACGGGCATTCGCTGGTGCGCGAACACGTCTCCTATGTCACCCAGGCGCCGGCGGGCAGAGGCGCGGTGCGCGAAGTCTGCGAGCTGATCTTACGCGCGCAGGGCAACTGGGAACGAGTCGTGGCCCGCTATCTTTCCTGACGCCGGCCAATGTCCGCACGCCCTCGCCCCACCACGAACCTGTTCTCGTTGTTGCTGGCCGGCGTTCTCGCCGCATCGAGCTACTGGCTGGAGATCACCAGCCGCGCGCCGGATCTCGCCAAAGGTAGCAGGTTGCGCCATGATCCTGACACCCTCGTGGAAAATTTCGAGGTACGCCGCTTCGACGCGCAAGGCGAGCTGCAACACACCATGACCGCCGAGCGCATGATCCATTACCCGGATGACGACAGCGCCGAGGTATTCGCGCCGCGCCTGATCTGGCATCGGCCGCCGCCGACGACCCTGACCGCAGGCAAGGCACACATCGCCAGCAAAGGCGAGCACCTCGAGCTGATCGACGATGTGCGTATCACGCGCGCCGGCACGGCGGGAAAGCCGGAAACCACGCTGCTCACGACACGCATGGACGTCTGGCCGGATGACGAGCTCGCCAGGACATCGCTTCCGGTCACGATCACCCAAGGCGCCTCACGCATCCACGGCGAAGGAGGTCTGAGCGTCGACCAAAAAAGCCTGGTCTATGTGCTCGAAGGGCCCGTGACGGGCGTATTCTTTGGCTCGCCGCGTAAGGCGGCCCCGGCGACGGCGGCGCGACCGGCCTTGCCGTCACAACCCCCGTCCGCGTCGAAACCACGTGGCCGGGCTTCATCGAAAAAATCTGCCTCACGACGCTGACATGGACATCACCTTACGCCCAGCGATCATCGCTCTCTCGTTCCTTCTTACCGCCGGCAATGCGTTGGCGGAACGCGCAGACCGCGACCAGCCGGTGCATCTGGAAGCCGCGCGCGTCACCGTCGATGATGCCAAGCGCATCCACGTCTTCGAAGGCAAAGTCGTACTGACCCAGGGGACGCTGACGATTCGAACCGCCAAACTGGTCGTCACCCAGGATGCCGAAGGCTTCCAGAAGGGAGTCGCGACCGGCGGCGAAAACGGCCTGGCGCGGCTGCGCCAGAAGCGCGAAGGCAAGGACGAATGGATCGAAGGCGAAGCCGAGCGCATCGAATACGACGCCAAGAGCGAAAAGGCCGAGTTCTTCAATCGTGCCTACGTGAAAAGCGGCAGCGACGAAGTGCGCGGTCATTACATCTCCTATGACGGCAAGACCGAGCAGTATCTGGTCACCGCCGCACCCGGCGCCAAGCCTGGCAGTGCCGAAGGTCGCGTCACGGCAGTCATCCAGCCGAAGAACGCCAAACCGGCCACCCCCCAATAGATGCCCGCCTTTTTCGCAGGGTAACATGCACGCCACGGTGACCGTCACTCGTGCTGTCAACCTGTTCACGGCACCGCATTGAGACATATAACATATTGATTATGATCAAATAAACATCGATTCGCAAATTTTTATTGCACTGCACAAAAAATTTGTTGACATCCCGGAAACGCGCCATATAATGCAAACCATATTGCAGTGCAACATAAACGTTTCCCAACCCAGCCGCTTGTTTGCCTCACCCGCTTTCAAACCTTTTCAGGAGATTGCCATGTACACGACCCCCGAACAATTCGCCGGCGCCGCGAAGGCCAACGTCGAAACTTTGCTGACGATTGCCAACACGGCTTTCGCCAGCGCCGAGCGTCTCGCCGCGCTGAACCTGAACACCGCCCGCACCCTGCTGGAAGACAGCGTCAACAACGCAAAGACGTTGATGAGCGCGAAGGACGTGCAGGAACTCATCAGCCTGCAAGCCTCGCTGGCCCAGCCCGCGATCGAGAAGGCCATCGCCTACTCCAAGAGCGTCTATGAAATCGCCAGCCAGACCCAGGAAGAATTCGCGAAGATCTTCGACAACCAATACGCGGAAATGAACAAGAACGTGGTCGACGTTCTCGACAAGGCCGCCAAGAACGCGCCGGCGGGCTCCGATGTCGCCGTCGCTGCCGTGAAGTCCGCGCTGGCCGCCGCCAACTCGGCTTACGAAACGATGAACAAGGCCGCCCGTCAGGTCGCCGAAATGGCCGAAGCGAACGTCGCCGCCGCGACCTCCGCGACCGTCAAGGCCGTTGGCGCCGCCGCCCCGAAGGCGAAGAAGGCTGCTTGATTTTCCGGCCCAACAGCCATTATCGATTTTAGTTGCAACGTCTCCTCCTCCGGTTCCGCAACGGAACCGTTTCAGCCCGAGCCCGCAAGGCTTGGGCTTTTTTTCGCCACCTTTCGGCCCCGACTTTCAGGGAAACGCTGTAAAAATCCCAATTTCGACTCATTCAGCGTTTTCTCAGGTCTTGGGATCGAAGGCATAGCCCAAGGCGCTCACACCCGCCTTCAGCGCCTCGATCGCCTGCGCGACCATTGCCGGCTCGCCACGCACGCCCAGTTCGACATGGCGGCGCATCGTCTCGCTGCCGAGGGAAGGCAGGCTGAAAACGGTGACCCCCGGGAAATCGGCCTCGGTCTTGCGCATCAGCTCCAGCATCCGGCCTTCCAGGCCGTCCCAAACGAGGATCGCCGCTTCGGCTTCCTCACCCTGCCGGAAATCGTCGGCATAATGGGTGTCGAGCACCCACTCGGCCATTGGCCAGGCCATTTGCGGGAAACCGGGCAGGAAATGATGGTCGCGGAAACTGAAGCCCGGAATGCGGTTGAAGGGGTTCGGGATGATGCGGCTGCCCGCTGGCACGGTGCCCAGTTCCAGTCGCGCCGGCGTGACCGGTTCGCCGATCTCGGCCATGCGGGCGCGAATCTCGCGCTCGGCTTCTGGGTTGAGTATCAGCGGCACGCCGGCAGCAGCGGCAGCAGCCTGGCGCGTGTGATCGTCGGGGGTGACGCCGATGCCGCCACAGGAAAACACCACGTCCCCGCTGGCCAGGGTGCGGCGGAAGGTTGCGATGAGCCGCGGTCGCTCGTCGGGAAGATATTCGGCCCAGGAAAGATGCAAGCCGCGTGCCGCAAGGATCTCGATGAATTTCGTCAGATGCTTGTCCTGGCGCTTGCCGCGCAGGATTTCATCACCGATGATGAAAAGGCCGTAGGTTCTCATGACGGTCACCTCGATAAACCTGCTGCGCGGGCGGATGGCTGCGTTGCGCGGTGCTCGCTCCCTCGCCTAACTACTTTGTTATGTCTCGGTCGCTGCGCTCCGTGCGCCTTGCCCTCCACCCGCTCGCGACGGTTTCTC
The DNA here is from genome assembly GCA_046294935.1 of Rhodocyclaceae bacterium. GTDB lineage: Bacteria > Pseudomonadota > Gammaproteobacteria > Burkholderiales > Rhodocyclaceae > Sulfuricystis. The sequence continues at coordinate 2,742 of JBKBOI010000014.1, read as the reverse complement.
GAGGCGCCCTAGCGCGATTCCTCGTTCGGCGCGCAAATTGCGCAACGCGCCCAGGCACAGACGCACGAAGAGCAGCGCCGTGAAGGCCAGCGCGAACAGATTGAGGACGGGGACGTGGGCGACGAGTGCGCCGATGAGGCCCGCCAGATACAGACTGGGCCGCATCCGGCGCACGATCTGCGCACGCTCCTCGGGCCGCGCGTGTTCGGCGAGCGCGTCGAAACGAAAGGCGCGTTGATTGAGCCAGGCCGACCAGAAGAGCGGCAGGATCAGCACCATGCCGGGAATCAGCATGAGTGGCAAGGTGACGAGCCAGCCGACGACGTAGATCACACCTGCGATCAGCGTGTTGGCTACGCTGCCCCAGAAAGCGGCGGAGGCCGTCCCTTGCCTGGATAGATCGGGGAAATCGCGCGCGGCGACGAATGCCATCATGCGTGGCAGCGCCACCACGCCGACCAGAAACAACGCGGTGAAATAGACGAGCGGCGCGAAGATCATGAATACGGCGGCATGCGCAAGCCACGGCCCCAACCAGGCCAGCCACTGCCAGTCGGGCAGTTCGGCGGCGACCCATTGCGCCGCCGGCTGCCAGGCGAACCAGGCGATGGCCGACCAGACGAGGAAAGCGGCCACTGGCGGCCACAGGGCGTGGAACAGGATCGCCGGCCGCAACAGATCGCGCGCCGCCGAGAGCACCGTGCGGAAGAAACCCGCGGCGTCGATCATCCGTGTCTTCCCTCCCACATCTTCTGCAAGCGTTTCACCGAGACCGGGCTCGGCGTCTTCAGTTCCTGGGCGAAGAGCGCGACGCGCAACTCTTCGAGCAGCCAGCGGTATTCTTCCAGAAACGGATCGACATTGCCCGATTTGCGCATTGCCGCATATTCACGCTCCCACGGCCGGGCGATTGCCTGCCAATCGGCGAGCCAGCGCGCCTCGCGCGCGGCATCGTTTCTCGCCTTGTCGAGGCGCAGACTGGCGGCCTTCAGGTAGCGGGGAAAGTGTTGCAGACGCTCCCAAGGCGTGAGGAGAAATTTTTTGCCCAGCAGTGCGGCGAGCTGGCCAGCGATGTCGGCACAGGTTTGTGGCAGCGCTTTTTGCGCCGCGGCGAGTTTTTTCTGCAATGTCCCATATTCGGCCAATATCTGACCGATGAGCCGCACGATTTCCTGCGCGACGAGCAGCAGGCGGCCTTTCGCCGCGTCACGTCGTTCATCGAAACCTTTTTCGTCCGTCGGCAGCGGGGACATCAGACAGGTCCGTTCCAGTATCGCAATGATGAGCTGCTCCTTGAGCTCCTTCTCGGTGCCCAAGGGCATGAACTGCAAGGCCAAGGTGCGCAATTCCGGCAGTTTTTCGATCGCCTGCACCTGCGGCTTCAATTGCAGGGCGAAGAGGCGCGCCAAGCCCTTGCGGTGTTCGGTCGCGGCCTTCTCCTCGGTGTCGAAGGCCGATAGACGCACGCCGTCGCCCTCATCGACGAGCGCCGGAAAGCCGACGACCGGCCGGCCACCGACTTCGACTTCCAAGAGTTCGGGCAGGGCGCCGAATGTCCAGCTCGTCGATTTGGCGGCCGGCAGTGCCGTCTCACCAGCGCCGAGTTTGACCTCGGCGGCGGTGAAGGCCTGGGTTACGCGGCCGCCATAGTGGGCACGCAGTTCGGCGAGATTGCGCGACATCGCCAATGTCCCGCCATGCTCGTCGATCAGGCGGAAATTCATCAACAGATGGGCCTTGAGCTCGCCCGGCCGCAGCGCGTCGAGCGGCAGTTTCAGGGCGATCTTGTCCTCGATCGCGCGGGTGAGCGCCTTGGCGAGCGGCTCGTCCCGATCGTGTTCCATCGCGCAAAAGCCTTCGGCGAAGGCATCGAGCGGCTGCACCCGGTGGCGGTATTTCTGCGGCAGGGTTTTCAGAAGCGCGACGACTTTCTCCTTCAAGAGCCCCGGCACCAGCCATTCGAGCCGTGTCGCCGGCACCTGATTCAAGGCCGCCAGCGGCATCGATAACGTCACGCCATCATCCGTGCTGCCAGGATCGTGCTTGTAGGTCAGCTTGTAGCGCTGGCCGCGGTATTCGAAATGGGGCGGAAAGGCCTCGGTGGTGATGCCCGCCGCCTCATGGCGCATCAGTTGGTCTTTTTCGAGGAACAGCAGCTTCGGGTTTGCCGCTTCCGCCTCGCGGCGCCACTGGTCGAAGGCGGCGAGCGAATAGATCCCTTCCGGCACCAGCGCATCGAAGAAGGCGAACACCAGTTCGTCATCGACCAGCACGTCGGGGCGGCGCGCCTTGTGTTCGAGGCGCTCGATCTCGGCCTTGAGCTTCTGGTAATGCTGGAGGAACTTCCACTTCTTCAGCCACTCATCCGTCACTTGCCCCTCGACCAGCGCGCCACGGATCAGCAGTTCGCGCGCGAGCTGCGGGTCCTTCGGGCCGAAGTGGATGCGCCGCTTCGCGTGCAAGGTGAGGCCGTGCAGGGTGACACGCTCGTAAGCCACCACCTGACCGGCGTTCTTCTCCCAATGCGGCTCATAAACGTGGCGACGCATCAGATGCGCTCCGACTTGCTCCAGCCATTCGGGCTCGATTCTGGCGATGCAACGCGCAAACAACCGCGAGGTTTCGACGAGTTCCGCCGCGACGATCCAGCGCCCGGCTTTCTTGGCCAAACTGGAGCCCGGATGAATCCAGAACTTGATGCCGCGCGCACCGAGGTAGTTCTTGTCCTCCTCGTTGATCAGG
>JBKBOI010000013.1:0-23012 GCA_046294935.1 Rhodocyclaceae bacterium | reverse complement strand
CGGCATCATCATCGTCGATTTCATCGACATGGAGTCGAGCGAGCACCGTACCGCCGTGCTCGCCGAGCTGAACAAGGCGCTTTCGCGCGACCATACGCGCATCACGGTGAATGGCTTCACCCAGCTCGGCCTGGTGGAGATGACCCGCAAGCGCACGCGCGAATCGCTGGCGCAGATCCTTTGCGAGCCCTGTCCGACCTGCGGCGGCCGCGGCGTGGTCAAGACCGCGCAGACCGTCGCCTACGAGATCCTGCGCGAACTTCTGCGCATGGCGCGCCAGTTCGAGGCGCGTGAGATGCGCATACTCGCTGCGCCACTGGTGATCGACCTGTTCCTCGACGAGGAATCCCAGGCGCTGGCGATGCTCTCCGACTTCATCGGTCGCACCATCTCGCTCCATGCCGAGCCGAGCTACACTCAGGAGCAGTACGATATCGTGCTGATCTGACCGAAGGACGGAGAATTCCATGCCCGAAGAAAGCCGCAATCCCGATTTCGACAGCCTTTTGCCTGCCACCAGACTCGACCGTCGCGCCTTCGTTGCCACTGCCTTGGGCACGGGTTTCGCACTGGCGGTGCGGCCGGTGATGGCGCAGACCGCGATCAAGACCGACAGCGCCGGCCTTATCGCCGGTGAAGTCAGGATCGGCGAGCTGCCGGCCTACAGGGCGATGCCGGCCGGGGGCGGGAACCTGCCGACGATCCTCGTCGTTTCGGAAATCTTCGGCGTGCATGAATACATCGCCGATGTCTGCCGCCGGTTGGCCAAGCTCGGCTACCTTGCCATCGCGCCGGAGCTGTTCTTCCGCTACGGCGACCCGAAAAAAATGACCAACGTACAGGAAATCCTTTCCGCGATCGTCGCCAAGGTGCCGGACGCCGAGGTGCTGGCCGATCTCGATGCCTGCGCGGCCTGGGCGGCGAAAAACGGCGGCGATCCGGCGCGGCTGGGCGTCACCGGCTTCTGCTGGGGTGGACGCATCACCTGGCTGTATGCCGCGCACAATTCGAACGTCAAAGCCGCCGTGGCGTGGTATGGCCGCATCGATGGCGAAGTCAATGAACGCACGCCGAAATGGCCGCTCGACGTCGCCGCCGAGATCAAGGGCGCGGTGCTGGGCCTCTACGGCGGCAAGGATCAGGGCATTCCGCTCGACGATGTCGAGTCGATGCAGGCGGCGCTCGCCAAGGCGGGCGACCGCTCGCGGATCCACGTCTATCCCGAGGCCGGCCACGCTTTCCACGCCGATTACCGACCCACCTACCGCAAGGAGGCGGCCGAAGACGGCTGGAGACGGCTGCAGGAGTGGTTCCGGCAGCATGGGCTTTGAGGCTGGCGGCCAGGGTGCCTCGCCAGTGCCCGATGAATTCGTCACAATTGCTTACAAAGATGCGGCGAATGCCTGTCAGCGTGGCCCCGATGTCCATCGTTCCACGAGCAAGGAGGTTTGCAATGAAAAAACTGACGACAGGACTGCTTGCCAGCCTGCTGCTCGCCAACACGCTACCCGCCTGGGCGGATCATCGCGGCCAAGGGCGTTACTACTACGGCCCGCCGGTGGCGCATCACCATCACCATCACTATCACCATCATGCGCCTCGTTGGGCGCCACTGGCTTGGACATTGGGCGGCATCGCGCTCGGGAGCGCGATCGTGTCCATCGCCTCGCCGCGTCCGGTGATCGCGGCGCCTGCGGTGGTCCTGGCACCTCCGCCTCCGCCGCGCACCGCCTGGTTCTGCCAGAGCTATCAGGCCTACTATCCGAACGTGGCCTATTGCCCCGAAGGCTGGCAGATCATCGCCTATTGATCCACATCCAGCATCTGGCAGAATGCTCCTTTCCCGGCAGCGAAGATGAAAAACGCCGGGGGAGGAGAAAGGGATGCGTCGTGTCATGTTCGCGCTGTTCGCCACGGCAGGACTGCTCGCCGCGTTGATTTACTGGCTGGGTTCGGGGGAGGCCGGTCTGGCCGCGGGTCGCGGCGCGTTGGGGATCTTCGTCAGTGTGCTGATCGTTGGTTTGCCATCGCTCTACTATTGCTGCCGAACCGCGAGGTGGGAGTCTTGGCGTTTCGTGGCGCTCGGGGGGCTGGCGGGCTTTCTTTGTGCTTTGCCGCTGGCGGGCGGTCCCCATCGATTCGGCTTGGTCGCGGTTTCGTTCACCATGGGTGGAGCCGTTTGGGGCGCGATGTTCTGGCTCGCCGCGATCTGGCGCAATCGCGAGCTGAATCGTCCAACATCGATTTGCTTGCCTTGCGGCACGGTCTATCGCATGGCACGCGATGCGCTCGGCCGTCAATCGAAGTAAGTGCGCGCTTCCTCGAAACGCGTGGCGAACCAGCCGCTCGTCAGACTATCGATGCGCACCTTGCCATTACTGCTGGGGGCATGGACGAAGCGGCCATTACCGACATAGATGCCGACATGGGAATAAGGCTGGTTGCGGGTGTTGAAAAACACGAGATCGCCGGGTCGCAGCCCTTCGCCGCTCACCGGCCGCCCACGTTTCGCGATCTCTGCGGCCGAGCCGGAAAGCCGCAGGCCCGCGGCATTTTCGAAGACGTAGCTGACCATGCCGCTGCAATCGAAGCCGGCATCCGGATTCTTGCCACCGAAGCGGTAGCCGGTCTCCAGCAGGCCGAGCGCGAACATCACCACCTCGTGGGCGCGCGGGTCGGCAGGCTGGCGATCCGGCTGCGTGACGAAGCGGGAGCCTGGCGGTGCCTGGGGCATCGTGCCACAGCCGACGACGAGGAGCAGCACGGCAAGCGGGATGAACCTGAGCATGCCGGAATTCTGATCCATTGGACTCGCTGGCGAGTCAGCGAAAAAAAGGAGCAAGACCATGCAATTGCGTGATCCCGAGTTGTTGCGTCGGCAGGCGTTCATCTGCGGTGCCTGGGTCGACGCCGACAACGCTGCCACCGTGGCGATCCACGATCCGGCGACCGGCGAGAAGCTGGCCGAGGTGCCGGACATGGGTGCGGCCGAGACGCGCCGAGCGATCGAGGCGGCCGATGCTGCCTTACCGGTCTGGCGCGAGCTGACCGCCAAGCAGCGCAGCGCGATATTGCGGAAGTGGTACGAGCTGATCAATGCCCATGCCGACGATCTGGCGCTCCTGATGACCTCCGAGCAGGGCAAGCCCTTGGCAGAGGCGCGCGGCGAGGCGCTGTATGCGGCGAGCTTCGTCGAATGGTTCGCCGAGGAGGCGAAGCGCGCCTACGGCGATGTGATTCCCCAAACCATCGCCGGTCAACGCCTTCTGGTGCTCAAGCAGCCGGTCGGTGTCTGCGCGGCGATCACGCCGTGGAATTTTCCCTGCGCGATGATCACGCGCAAGGTGGCGCCGGCGCTCGCCGCCGGCTGCACCGTCGTCGTCAAACCCGCCGAGCAGACGCCGCTCACGGCGCTGGCGCTAGCAAGGCTGGCCGAGCGCGCGGGCTTTCCGGCCGGGGTGTTCAATATCGTCACCGGCTCGGCCACGAACGCGCCGGTGATCGGCGGCGAGCTTACTGCCAATCCGACCGTGCGCAAACTCTCTTTCACCGGCTCGACGGAGGTCGGCCGGCTGTTGATGGCGCAGTGCGCGCCGACGCTGAAGAAGATTTCCCTCGAGCTGGGCGGCAATGCGCCGTTCATCGTCTTCGACGATGCCGACGTCGATGCCGCGGTGGCCGGCGCGATGGCCTCTAAATACCGCAATGCCGGACAGACTTGCGTCTGCGCCAATCGGCTGCTGATCCAGGAAGGCGTCTATGAAGAGTTCGCGCGCAAGCTCGCGGCGAAGGTGGCGGAGCTGAAAGTCGGCGCCGGTACCGAGGCGGGCGTCGATCAAGGTCCGTTGATCGATGAACAAGCGCTCATCAAGGTCGAGGCGCATGTCGCCGACGCCGTGGCCAAGGGCGCGCGTGTGCTCACCGGCGGCCATCGCCATTCAAGAGGCGGTACATTCTTCGAGCCGACCGTGCTCGCAGATGTCACGCCCGAGATGCGCTGCGCACGCGAAGAAACCTTCGGGCCGGTGGCACCGCTGTTCAAATTCAAGGACGAGGCCGAGGCGATCCGGCTCGCCAACGCCACCGAATATGGACTGGCGGCCTATTTCTACGCCCGCGATCTCGGCCGGGTCTGGCGCGTCGCCGAAGCGCTCGAATACGGCATGGTCGGCGTCAATGTCGGCCTGATCGCCAACGAGGCCGCGCCCTTCGGCGGCGTCAAGCAGTCCGGCATCGGTCGCGAGGGCTCGAAGTATGGTCTCGAGGAGTATCTCGAGATCAAATATGTCTGCTTGGGGCTATAGCAAACCTCGTCCGAGCTGCTGCGACAGCTGCCGCCAGACGCAAGCCGCGACGTACTTGCCACGAAGACGCCCTCATCATTCAGCGCCGTCCAGAAAGCTGCGCAGCTTTTCCGACCGCGAGGGATGGCGCAGCTTGCGCAGCGCTTTTGCCTCGATCTGACGGATGCGCTCGCGCGTGACGTCGAACTGCTTGCCGACTTCTTCGAGGGTGTGGTCGGTGTTCATCTCGATGCCGAAGCGCATTCTGAGCACCTTGGCCTCGCGCGGCGTCAGTGAATCGAGCACTTCCTTGGTGATCTCGCGCAAAGAGGCATACATCGCGGCATCGACGGGCGCCACCGTCGTCGTGTCCTCGATGAAATCGCCCAGATGCGAATCGTCGTCGTCGCCGATCGGCGTTTCCATCGAGATCGGCTCCTTGCTGATCTTGAGGATCTTGCGGATCTTGTCCTCGGGCATGTCCATTTTTTCCGCCAATGTCGCCGGATCGGGCTCCTGGCCGGTTTCCTGGAGGATCTGCCGGCTGATGCGGTTCATCTTGTTGATCGTCTCGATCATGTGCACCGGGATGCGGATGGTGCGTGCCTGGTCGGCGATCGAGCGCGTGATCGCCTGGCGAATCCACCAGGTCGCGTAGGTCGAGAACTTGTAGCCGCGGCGATATTCGAATTTGTCCACCGCTTTCATCAGGCCGATGTTGCCTTCCTGGATCAGGTCGAGAAACTGTAGGCCCCGGTTGGTGTATTTCTTTGCGATCGAGATCACCAGCCGCAGGTTGGCCTCGATCATCTCGCGCTTCGCACGGCGCGCCTTGGCCTCGCCCGTCGACATCTGCTTGTTGATTTCCTTCAGCTCCTTGAGCGGGATGCCGATGCGGGTCTGCAGATCGATGAGCTTTTGCTGTTCTTCGAGGATTGCCGGCGCCGCACGCATCAGCGCGGAGGCATAGGACTGTTTCGACTGGACCTCCTGCTTGAGCCACTCCAGGTTGGTCTCGTTGCCAGGAAAGACCTTGATGAAATGGCTGCGCGGCATGTGTGCCTTGTCGACGCAAAGGTGCAGGATCTTGCGCTCGTGGTTGCGGATCGCTTCGACCATGCCGCGCACCGAATCGCACAGGCGTTCGATCGCGCGAGCGGTGAAACGGATGTTCATCAGCTCGTCGGAGATCTGCTTCTGGATTTTCAGATAGCTCTTGTCCTGCGAGCCTTTCTTGGCCAGCGCCTGCATCAGCTTGCCGTAGAGCTGACGGATCGTCTCGAAGCGTTCCAGAGCGTCTTTCTTGAGCTGCAGCAACGATGCCGATACGCGCGCCTGGGCTGCTTCCTCGTCGTCGATGTCCAGCTCCTCGCCGAGCTCCTCGTCCAGCGTTCCTTCTGCCTCGAGATCCTCGGCAGGAGCGTTCGGGTCGATCAGGCCATCGACCAGCTCGTCGATGCGCATTTCATCCTTGGCCACCTTGTCGGCCATTTCGAGAATCTCGGCGATCGTCGTCGGGCATGCAGAAATCGCCTGCACCATGTGACGCAACCCTTCCTCGATGCGTTTGGCGATCTCGATTTCGCCTTCTCGCGTCAAGAGCTCCACCGTGCCCATCTCGCGCATGTACATGCGCACCGGGTCGGTCGTGCGGCCGAATTCGGAATCGACCGATGACAGCGCCTGCTCGGCTTCCTCCTCGGCCTCGTCGGCATCGATCGGTGCCGCGGCCTGTTCGGCCAGCAGAATCTCTTCCGGAGCGGGCGGCTGGTCATAGACCTGGATGCCCATGTCGTTGAAGGTGCTGATGATCGACTCGATCTGCTCGGCATCCACGATGTCGTCCGGCAGATGATCGTTGATCTCGGCATAGGTCAGATAGCCCCGTTCCTTGCCGAGCGTGATCAATGTCTTCAGGCGTGTGCGGCGCGATTCGAGGTCGGCAGTGGTCGGCTGCGCCTGTTCGAATGCAGCGAGCATCTGTTTGTCACGCAGCTTCCTGGCCTTGGCCGAGAGCCTGGCGGATGCCGGCGATTGCTGCTCGATGGTGTGTGCGGCCACCGTGGTCGGGGTGGCGATCGCCTCGCTCTTTTTCGACTGGGTTTCCTTGGCTGGGCCCTTGATTTCCCGGGCCTTGGCAGGAGATGCCTGTTTCGCCGCTTTCTCCGCGGGCGCCTGCATCGTGGCAACGGCTTTGTTTGCCGCCTTTTCGGCAGACTTCGGCGCCCCGGCCGCAGATTTCTTCACGACGGACTTCGTGGCGGCCGCGGGTTTGGCCGCCGTTTTTTTCGCGGCTGGCTGTTGGGCTGCCTTGGCGACGGTCTTGCTGGCGGGTTTCGTAGAGGTCTTGCGGGGAGAAGATGTCGTATTCTGCTTTGCGGCGGATTTGGACATGATTCGACTTTTATCGCGGGCGAATATTCAATTATACACTTTATAGATCAAGCTCTTTTGAGTGCAAGCAGTTCTGCGAGCCTTCGACGCTCTTCCGGGGTGAGCGTTCCGGAGCGAGCCTTGGCGTTCAATCGGTCGATCTGCCGTGATAGCTCCCGGCGATGCAGCTGCTCGATGGCATCGGCGAATACGGCTTCGATTTCCCCCTCGTCTCCGGCAAGGGCTTCACTCTCGGCTGACGATGCAGCGATGATCGCTTCATGGGGGCTGTCGCGGAAATGTTCAAGCATCAGGCCGAGATGATGCGTCGGCAGGGCGGCTTGCTCGATCGCCGCGGCAATGGCGCACAGGGCCTCCCCTTCGGCGCACTCGCGCGAGATCAGTTCGAGCGGCAAGCGCGCGGCGCGTTCCGGCCGGCGCAACACGGCCAATAGCAGGGTGCGTTCGAGCGCCGGCGGAGTTGGCCGCCGAGGTGTCCTCGGTGGTGCCGGGCGTCCGCGCGGCATCGGTTTCAGGCCGATCTGTGCTTCGACTTCGGCAGGCGAGAGTGCGGCCGCCTCGGCGATCGCGCGTACGAGCTGCAACCTGAGCAGTGGGGCGGCGAGCTTCGTGAGGAAGGGCTTGGCCTCGTGCACGAGGCGGGCGCGCCCTTCGGCGGTGGACAGGTCGGTAGCGGATTTCAGCTCGCGCAGCAAGAATTCGGCCAGCGTCGTCGGCCGGACGACAAGCCGCCGGAAGGCGTCCGCGCCTTCGGCGCGCACGAAGCTGTCTGGGTCGTGTTCGGCGGGCAGGAACAGGAAGCCGACCAGTTTGTCGTCGGAAAGCACTTCCAAGCTTGCTTCCAGCGCACGCCAGGCCGCCTTGCGGCCGGCCGCATCGCCATCGAAGCAGAACACCACCTTGTCCGCGAGCCTGAGCAGCTTTCGTGCATGCACCGGCGTGGTCGCCGTGCCGAGGGTGGCCACCGCATTGCCAATACCGAACTGCGCCAGCGCCACGACATCCATGTAGCCTTCGACGACGACCACGCTGCCTTCGGCGCGGATCGCTGCCCTCGCCTGCGGCAGGCCGTAAAGCTCCTCGCCCTTGCGAAACAGTGGCGTCTCCGGCGAGTTGAGGTATTTGGGTTCGCCCTGGCCGATCACGCGGCCACCGAAACCGATCACGTTCCCGCGCGCATCCTGGATCGGAAACATGATGCGATCCCGGAACCGATCATAGCGCCGGCCCGCTTCATTCTGGATCACCAAGCCGCATTCGATCATCGCCGGATCGGCATAATCGTCAAACACGCGGGCCAGGCCCTGCCAGTCGTCGGGCGCGTAGCCCAGGCCGTATTTCGCGGCGATCTCGCCGGTCAGTCCCCGCCGCTTCAGGTAATCGATGGCTTTCTCTGATGCCTTGAGTTGCTCCTTGTAGAAACGTGCGGCACGCGCCATCCGTTCGGTGAGCGGTTGTTGGCGGGCTTTCTCTCGGGAGCGGGCACTCACCTCGCGTGGTACCGGCAGGCCGATCTGGGAGGCCAACTCCTCGACGGCCTCGACGAAACCGAGGCCGCTGTATTGCATGATGAAACCGATCGCGCTGCCATGGGCGCCGCAGCCGAAGCAGTGGTAGAACTGCTTGGTGGGGCTCACCGTGAAGGAGGGGGTTTTTTCCGTATGGAACGGGCAGCAGGCCTGGTAATTGGCACCGGCCTTCTTGAGCGGGACGTAACGCTCGATGACGTCGACGATGTCGACGCGGGCGAGCAGTTCCTGGATGAATGACTCTGGGATCACGGCGCGATTATGCGCCGGCGAGTTTTACCTTGACGAGTTTCGAGACTTCGCCCATGTCGGCGCGACCGGCGATCTTCGGCTTGAGGAGCGCCATTACTTTGCCGATGTCGGCCGGTGCCTTCGCGCCGGCATCGGTGATCGCCTGCACGACGATCGCCTCGACTTCATCCGCCGTCAGCGGCTGGGGCATGTAGGCGGAGAGGACTTCGATCTCGAATTTCTCGGCGTCGGCCAAATCCTGACGCTTCGCCGCCTCATACTGGGCGATCGAGTCCTTGCGCTGCTTGAGCATCTTTTCGATGACGGCGACGACTTGGGCATCATCGAGCGTGATGCGCTCATCGACCTCGCGCTGCTTGATCGCCGCGAGCAGCAAGCGTAGCGCGCCGAGGCGGGCGGTCTCCTTCGCTTTGAGAGCGGCTTTCATGTCGTCGACGATGCGTTCCTTCAGGCTCATGGCGAATCTCCTTCACAAACGCCAAAACCGCCAGCCAAGGCGGTTTTCGCGGGAAGTCGGAAGAAGTCAGTATAGTTTCGGCGGCAGGAGCTGGCTGCGGATGCGCTTTTGATGGCGCTTGATCGCCGCTGACAGCTTACGCTTTCTCTCGGCGGTGGGCTTCTCATAGAACTCGCGGGAGCGGAGTTCGGTGAGTATGCCGGACTTTTCGATGGTGCGCTTGAAACGGCGGATGGCGACCTCGAAAGGCTCGTTTTCCTTGACGCGAATACCGGGCATGCGGGCTTCCTGATGGATTGAAGTGATGAAAGGCGCGCATTCTAGCGATTTTCGGGCGCTTGTCAAAGTAAAATCGATCGATGCGCGTATTGGGCATCGAATCCTCCTGCGACGAGACCGGCGTCGCGCTCTTCGATAGCGAGCGCGGCCTGCTCGCCCATGCGGTGCATTCGCAGGTGGCGATGCACGAGGCGTATGGCGGCGTCGTCCCGGAGCTCGCCTCTCGCGACCACATCCGCCGTCTGGTGCCGCTGCTTCATCGGGTGCTCGCCGAGAGCCAATGCGCGAAGGCGGACATCGACGCGATCGCCTATACCGCCGGGCCAGGGCTGGCGGGCGCGCTGCTCACTGGCGCGAGTTTTGCGGAAAGTCTGGCGCTCGCGCTCGATGTTCCCGCGCTGCCGATCCATCACCTCGAAGGCCACCTGCTCTCGCCGCTGTTGGCGAACGATCCGCCCGCCTTTCCATTCATTGCCCTGTTGGTCTCTGGCGGCCATACCCAGATCATGCGCGTGACCGGAGTGGGTGCTTACGCGCTGATGGGCGAATCGCTCGACGATGCGGCCGGCGAAGCCTTCGACAAGACGGCCCAGCTCCTGGGGCTGGGCTATCCTGGCGGCCCGGCGCTGGCCCGGCTGGCGGAAACAGGCAAACCCGGCCGCTTCAAGCTGCCACGCCCGATGATGGGCAGTGGCGACTTCATGTTCAGCTTCTCGGGTCTGAAGACCGCGGTGCTGACGATCGTGCGCAGCCAAGCGCTCACCGATGCCGACAAGGCCGACCTCGCCGCCGAATTCCAGGAAGCGGTCACCGAAGTCGTCGCTACGAAGGCGCTCTTTGCCTGCCGCGCGCAAGGGCTGACGACCCTGGTCGTCGCCGGCGGGGTCGGCGCGAACAAGCGACTACGCGAGCGGCTCGATGCCGAGGCAACGAAGCAGGGCGTGCGTGTCTGGTATCCGGACGTGGCGCTATGCACGGACAATGGCGCGATGATCGCCTTCGCCGGCGCGTTGCGCCTGCAAGCGGGGCTGGCCGATACCCGCGTGGGCGATGGTGCGTTCGTCGTCCGGCCGCGCTGGCCGCTGACCACGGTCTAGTTTTTTTTCTGCCCGATCCGGCTTTCGGTTCCGGCCAGCAGACGCCGGATGTTCGCCTTGTGGCGCCAGATCAGGAGCAGGCACATGGCAGCGACGACGAGAAGGACGCTGTCAAGACCGTGGCGCGCCAAAGCGAGCATCGGTGCCAGACATGCGGCGACGAGCGCGGCGAGCGACGAATAGCGCGTCACGATGGCCGTGGAAAGCCATGCCAGAAAAGCGCCTGCCGCCACGGCACCATCGAGGCCGATCAGCACGCCGAGCGCGGTGGCAACACCTTTGCCTCCCTTGAATTCGAGGAAGATCGGATAGAGATGACCGAGAAAGGCCGCCAGGCCGGTGAGCGCGACTGCCGTCTCGCCAGCGCCGAATCTCGCGGCGACGACCATCGCCAGCCAGCCCTTTCCTGCATCGCCGAGCAAAGTCAGCGCGGCGGCGAGCCTGTGGCCGGTGCGCAGCACATTGGTCGCGCCGGGATTGCCGGAACCGTGGCTACGCGGATCGGCCAGGCCGAAGAGCTTCGAGACGATGACCGCGAATGGCAGCGAGCCGATCGAATAGCCGAGGATTAGGTAAATGGGGAGGGTTTCCATAGAATCCGCCGCATTGTAATCGAGGGCCCTCCATGGACTTCATCTTCATCGAAGAAATGCGCGTCGAAGCGCATGTCGGCATCTATGCGCGAGAACGTGTCGCGCCCCAGACGCTCGATCTCTCGCTCACTTTCGGCGTGCCTGACGAAGCGGCGCAGGACGACGACATCACCAAGACCATCGACTATGCGCAAGTGATCGCGCGCATCCGCGAGGAGCTCGCCCAGCGCCATTTCAATCTGCTGGAGACGCTCGGCGAATTCGTCATCACGCTCTTGCTCGACGAATTCCGCGCGCCTTGGGTCAAGGTGTCGATCGCCAAGGTCGGCATCGCCAGGGGTGTCAAGCGCGTCGGCGTGCAGATCGAGCGTGCCCGTGCCGCTTGATCACCCGCGTGGGTGATGTCGTGCATGCAGCTCTTTCAGGCGCGCGCGTGCGACGTGGGTGTAGATCTGCGTCGTCGAGATGTCGGCGTGTCCCAGCAGCAATTGCACGACGCGCAGATCGGCGCCGTGATTGATCAGATGCGTGGCGAAGGCATGCCGCAGCACGTGCGGCGAAATCCTCTCGCGTGGGATGCCGGCGGTGACGGCATGTTTCTTGATCAACGTCCAGGCCATCTGGCGCGTCATGCCGGCGCCGCGGGTGGTGATGAACACGTGGTCTGAAGTGCGGCCCTTGAGTAGCCGTGGCCGGCCCTCCCGCAGCCAGCGCGTGAGCCACTCGGCCGCCACTTCGCCCAGCGGCACGAGGCGCTCCTTGCCGCCCTTGCCGAAGGTACGCACGACGCGGTCGTCGAGGCTCAGGTTGAAGAGCTCGAGGCCCACGAGTTCAGAGACGCGTAAGCCCGTGGCGTAGAGCAGCTCCAGCAGCGCGCGGTCGCGCAGGCCGAGCGGGGTGGCGACATCCGGCGCAGCGAGCAGGGCTTCGACATGCCGTTCCGAGAGCGTCTTCGGAAAACGTTCGGCGACGATGGGCGGCTGGATGTCGAGGAGCGGATCGTCCACGCGCCGTCCCTGTTCGATGAGCCAGCGATAGAAACGTCGCAAGCTGGCCTGGAAGCGCCTGAGTGTCGTCGGTCGCACGCGTTGGGTGCGCTGATGCAGGTGGGCGAGCCAGGCATCGACATCGGCTTCTTGCGCATCGAGCAGGCTACGCTGGCGCTCATTCAGCCAGCCAGCGAACAGCGCCAGATCGGAACGGTAGGCGGCCAACGTGTTCTTCGCCAGCCCATCGGCGAGCCAGAGGTGATCGACGAAAGTATCGATCAGTTCAGAGTCGGACGCCTTCATGCGCCAGGAGCCAGCGCTTGACTTCGAGCAGGAAGCCGCCGCGCCGATGGTCGAAGCCGCCCAGGGCGCCGCCGGCGGCAATGATGCGATGACAGGGGATGACGAGCGGATAGGGGTTGGCACCACAGGCTTGGCCGACGGCGCGCGCGCTGCTGCCGATGGAGCGTGCCAATTCGCCATAGGTCAGTGTCGAGCCGGCAGGGATCGCCGCGATACCGGCCCAGGCGCGACGTTGGAAGGCCGTGCCGGCCGGGGCGAGCGGCAAAGAGAAGGCGAAAAGCGGATCTTTCAGGTAGGCGGAGAGCTGACGCACCGCTTCCCGCGCCAGCGGCGTCTGCGGTTCGATTTCGGCACAGGGTTCGAGCATGGCGATCTCGGTGATCGCGTCAGCGGTGCAGCGAATCCCAAGGCTGAAAAACGGTGCCGACAGAATGGTGGCGCATGCAGTTTCCCTGCCTGAGAAGGCGGGGCTGGGGGTGGAGGGGCTCAAACTCGGCGCTGGCAGGACGGCACGGTAAGTATTCACGCCCGGATCTCGCCGTTGCCTAAGACGATCCACTTCTGCGAGGTGAGTCCTTCGAGACCCACCGGGCCGCGGGCGTGGAACTTGTCGGTCGAGATGCCGATCTCGGCGCCGAGGCCATACTCGAAGCCGTCGGCGAAGCGCGTCGAGGCATTGACCATCACCGAGCTCGAATCGACCTCGCGCAGAAAGCGCATGGCCGCAGTGTAATCCTCGGTGACGATCGCATCGGTATGGGCCGACGAATATTTGTTGATGTGGGAGATCGCCTCATCGACGTCGGCCACGACCTTACAGGAGATGATCGCGGCAAGATACTCGGTGTAGTAGTCCTCCTCGGTCGCGGGCTTGGCCTGTGGCACGAGCGCGCAGGTCTCGGGGCAACCGCGGATCTCGACGCCATGTGCCGTCAGCATCGCCGCCAGTTGCGGCAGCAGGCTTGCCGCGACGGGGCGGGCGACGAGCAGCGATTCGGCGGTGTTGCAGGTGCCCAGCCGCTGCGTCTTGGCGTTCTCGAGGATCTTGAGCGCCTTTTCCGGATCGGCGGCGCCATCGACATAGACGTGGCAGTTGCCGTCCAGGTGCTTGATCACCGGCACGCGCGCTTCCCTGCTGATGCGCTCGATCAACCCCTTGCCGCCGCGCGGCACGATGACATCGACGTATTCGGGCATCGCCACCAGATGACCGACGGCGGCGCGATCGGTCGTCTCGACCAGCTGGATGGCGGCATCCGGCAGTCCGGCGGCGGAAAGCCCCGCGCGCACGCACGCGGCGATGGCCTGATTGCAGCGGATCGCTTCCTTGCCACCGCGCAAGATTGCCGCGTTGCCGGACTTCAGACACAGGGCGGCGGCGTCGGCCGTCACGTTGGGACGCGCTTCATAGATGATGCCGATCACCCCCAGCGGCACGCGCATCTTCCCGACCCGGATGCCCGACGGGCGGTATTTCATGTCCGTGATCTCGCCGACGGGATCGGGAAGCTGGGCCACCTGCTCGAGCCCCTGCGCCATCGCCTCGACGCTCTTCGCCGTGATCGTCAGGCGGTCGAGCATCGCGGCATCCAACCCGTTGGCTTTCGCTTCGAGAACATCCTTGGTATTCGCGGCGAGGAGTTCGTCGCGGCGCGTGCGGATTTCGGTAGCCATGGCCAGCAAGGCCGCATTCTTCACGGCGGTGGGCGCCTTGGCCATCGAGCGCGAAGCGGCACGGGCCCGCTGGCCGAGGGTCGTCATGTAGTCTTTCACATCCATCGTCATGTTCTCAGCAAGAGTAGGGAGAGTTGCAGGAATTCGTCCCACGGGTCGCCTTTGGCAAGGCCTTTGATGATGCGATCGATCCGCGCCGCATGCAAGAGGGCGGCGCGATGCGCTCGCCGACGCGCTTCGTTTGCCAGCACCCAGAGCACCAGCGGCGGCGCGGCCTCCTCGGCTTTCAAGCCTTCCAGCGTGCGCGCGCAGCGCGCGGTGTCGCGCGCTTCCAGAGCATTTTTCAGATCGTCGATGTCGTAGCGTGCGACGTTGAGCACGGCAGCGGCGACCTGCTTCGGCGTCAGCTCTCCCGCTGGATAGAGAAGTCCCAGTTTCTGGATTTCCTGGTGTGCGGCGAGGAGATTCCCCTCGACATGCAAGGCGATGAATTCGAGCGCCTCGCGTGGCGCCGATTGGTTCTGCGCCGCCAGCCGGCGTGCGATCCATTGCGGCAACTGGGCGAGCGGCGGGGCATTGCATTCGATCGCAACACCTGCAGCGACCAGCGCCGTGAACCAGGCCGCTTTCTTCGCCCGCCAGTCCATCTCCGGCAGCGTGACGATCGTCACGGTCTCGGCGGGTAGCTCGCGTGCATATCGTTGCAGTGCCTCGCCGCCCTCGCGGCCGGGCTTGCCGCTGGGGATGGAGAGGTCGATCAGCGTGCGGCTGCCGAACAGCGACAGATTGCCGGCGGCATGGAACAGCTCGTCCCAGCGAAACGTGGGTGTGACGACGAGCACCGTGCGCTCCAGATAGCCCTGCCGGCGCGCCGCGGCACGCAGAGAATCGCCGGCTTCGGTGGTCAGCAGCGGATCGTCGCCGTGCAGCACATACAGCGGTTGCAGGGGCTTTCCGAGGTGGTCGGCGAGTCGTTCGGGCTTGAGTTGCACGGCTGTCTCAGCCCTGGCGGGCACGGCTGCCGGCAGCCAGCCGACGCATGAGCTGGGAGACGAGATCGTTTTGCATCTCGCGCCAGATGATCGCCTCTTCCGCCTCCTTGGCAAAGACGCGTTCATCGTCGAAAGTCATCTCGCGCTGCAAAACGATCTGGCTGGCAGGCTGTAGCTCCTTGCCTTGCGCGTCCTGGACGCGATACATGAAGCTGCGGGTGAGCTGGAATTCGCGCACCAGGCCTTTGGCGGACAGCGAAAGAATGCTCTTGTGCTGGTGGTTCTGTAGCACCACCAAGGTCGCACTCGCCGTCTTGGCATCTGTGACCACTTTCGTCAGCGAACCGGATTCGATGCCGCGCTTGATCTGGAAGTAGAGCTCGCTGTTTTCGGGCAGCCCGGAAATCGCCAGCGTCTCCCACGGCAGGCCGTAGCTGCCTCGCAACTGGAAACCGCAGCCCGAGAGCAGTAGGGCAAGAGCGAGGACGAGCGCGCGCATCAGACGACGATATTGACGAGCCGCCCCGGCACGACGACGACCTTCTTCGCCGGCCGACCAGCCATGAACTTCTGCGCCGCTTCGGAGGCGAGCGCGGCGGCTTCGATTGCCGCATCGTCGGCGCCGGCCTTGACGCGGATCGCGCCGCGCAGCTTGCCATTCACCTGCAACACGAGCTCCTCTTCTTCCTGCGCCAGCGCTTCCTCACAGGGTTCCGGCCAAGGCGCTTTCAGGATGTCGTCGCCGTAACCGAGCTCGATCCATAGCGCATGCGTGATGTGCGGTGCGATCGGCGAGAGGACGCGCAACAGGATCGAGAAGCCTTCGCTCGCATAAGGGTCGGTGGGCGCCTTTTCCAGAGCGTTGAGCATCTTCATGCAGGCGGAGGCGACGGTGTTGAACTGCAGCTTCGCCATGTCGTAGTTGGCTTGCTTGAGCAGCAGATGGATCTCCCGCCGCAGCGGCGTGGCGCCCTTCCCTGCTCCCTGCTCCCTGCTCCCTGATTCCTGATTCCTGATCCCTGACACCTGAACCCCGAAGCTCCACACGCGTTTCATGAAGCGGTAGGCGCCCTCGACGCCGGAATCCGACCATTCGAGCGTCTGCTCGGGGGGAGAAGCGAACATCATGAAGAAGCGCGCCGTGTCGGCGCCATACTTTTCGATCAGCGCCTGCGGGTCGACGCCGTTTTTCTTCGACTTCGACATCGTGCCGATGCCGCCGTAATCGACCGACGAGCCATCGCGCTTGTGCCGCGCCCCGCACACCCTTCCTTCGGCATCGCGTTCGATCTCGACCTCGTCGGGCGCGAAATACTCGATGCCGCCCTTCTCGGTGCGGCGGGAAAAGATGTGGTTGAGCACCATGCCCTGGGTGAGCAGGTTGGCAAACGGCTCGTCATACGCAACCAGGCCCAGATCGCGCATCACCTTGCTCCAGAAGCGCGAATAAAGCAGGTGCAGGATCGCATGCTCGATGCCACCGATGTATTGATCGACCGGCATCCAGTAGGCGGTGCCGGCATCGACCATTTTGTCGTTCTTCTCGCGCGTCGTGGCATCGACGCAATAACGCGCGTAATACCACGAAGAATCGACGAAGGTATCCATCGTGTCGGTTTCGCGCCGCGCGGGCTGGCCGCAGCGCGGACAGGCGCAGGCGAGGAAATCCTCGCGGCGGTTCAATGGATTGCCGGAACCATCGGGCACGCAGTCCTCGGGTAGCACCACTGGCAGATCTTCGTCCGGCACCGGCACATCACCGCAATGTTCGCAATGGATGATCGGAATCGGACAACCCCAGTAGCGCTGGCGAGAGATCCCCCAGTCGCGCAGCCGGTATTGGGTCGTCTTCTCGCCCAGCCCCTTCGCGGCGAGATCGGCGGCGATCGCATCGACGGCGGCTTCATGGCCGAGGCCGTCGTATTTGCCCGAATTGATGCAGGCGCCGCTCTCCTTGTCGGCGTACCATTCCTGCCAGGCATCGAGCGAGAAGGTCCGGCCCGGCACGTCGATCACCTGCTTGATCGGCAGGCCATATTTCTTCGCGAAGGCGAAATCACGCTCGTCATGCGCCGGCACGGCCATCACCGCGCCCTCGCCATAACCCATCAGCACATAGTTGCCGACCCAGACCTCGACTTTGTCGCCCGTCAAGGGGTGCTCGACGAAGATGCCGGTAGGCATGCCCTTCTTTTCCATCGTCGCGAGATCGGCTTCCATGATGGAGCCACGCCTGCATTCCTCGACGAAGGCGGCGACCTTGGGATCGCGCTGGGCGGCATAAGTGGCGAGCGGATGTTCGGCGGCCACGGCGACGAAGGTCACGCCCATGATCGTATCGGCGCGCGTGGTATAGACCCACAGCTTCTCCTGCTTGCCATCGAGCGTGTAGGGAAAGGCGAAGCGCACGCCATGCGATTTGCCGATCCAGTTCGCCTGCATCAGCTTCACCCGTTCCGGCCAGCCCGGCAGTTTCTCCAGATCGGCCAAGAGCTCGTCGGCATATTTCGTGATCGCCAGGTAATAGCCGGGAATCTCGCGTTTCTCGACCAAGGCGCCAGTGCGCCAACCACGGCCGTCGATCACCTGTTCGTTGGCGAGCACGGTCTGATCGACCGGATCCCAGTTGACGATCTGCGTCTTCTTGTAGGCGATGCCGCGCTCCAGCATCCTCAGGAACAGCCATTGGTTCCACTTGTAATACTCGGGCTTGCAGGTCGCCAGCTCCCGTTCCCAGTCGAGGCCGAAGCCGAGCGACTGGAGCTGCTGCTTCATGTAGGCGATGTTGTCATAGGTCCATCGTGCAGGCGGCACCTTGTTCTGGATCGCGGCATTCTCGGCCGGCAGACCGAACGCATCCCAGCCCATCGGCTGCAGCACGTTGTAGCCGCGCATCTTGTGCCAGCGGGCGAGCACGTCGCCGATGGTGTAATTCCTGACGTGCCCCATGTGCAGCTTGCCCGAAGGATACGGAAACATCGACAGGCAGTAGTACTTGGGCCTGGTCGCATCCTGTGCGACGTTGAAGGTGCGGGTCGAATTCCAGTGGGCCTGGGCGGCGGCTTCGATCTCGGCAGGGGAGTATTTCTCTTGCATGGCGAGTAGCAAAAGGACGTGCAGCGCCGATTATAAGGGGACTGCACTCACAACCGAGCGCACTCAGCGCTTGGACAGAAACTCGTCCAGCGTCAGGCCAATGTCTTTGATGATCTGGCGTAACAGTGGAGGCGCAATGTCGCGGCCGGGATGAACGGGAACGGTGGTGACTCGGCCATCCGGATGCCGAAACTGCTTGTGCGAGCCCCGTTGACGCACTTCGATGAAGCCGAAACGCAGCAGGATCGCGATCACCTCGGCCGGCTTGAGGACCGGGACGTTACCCATCGTTTCTGGCCACGGCGACCTGCTGCACGCCGACGAATTCGGCTTCGAGTGTTGGCTCGCCATCTTCGAGCAGCATCGCGATGACCTCTTTCAGGTTGGCCTGCAGCTCATCCAGCGATTCGGCCTGAGTGTGCGCGCCGGGAAAGCCTGGTATGAAACCGACGTAATAACCCGTCCGCGGGCAGCGTTCGATTACGGCAGAATAGAACTTCATCGCCTTCTCCTTACGCGGTTTGCGATGACAATCATACGGTAACCCGGAAGGCCTTACCGCAGAGGCGGAATGATCTCCCGCGCGATGAGTCGCGCTCCAACGAGACGTGCTCGTCGTCATAATAAAAAATTTTACTTCCAGGCACGAGGCTGCCATGACGGATCGGCTTTTCGATCAGCGAGCGCGCGAGCCCGGCCAGGGTATGTTGGCGCGGTAGCTGGCGATGCTGGCGAGAAACGGTGCGAGCGCCGGCTCGATATGATCGAATTCATCTCTCTCGCGCGGGCGCTGTCGGTCGATCCGGTGGGTTTGCCACGCGATTTGCTGCACAAGCTCGATTGAGCTTGCCATCCCGAAGCCGCCGACTTTTCGCCGAACGAAAGCGGCCGCAGGCTGCGCCAGCCGCGCTGACTACCCAGCATTAGCGCGTCGAGAGCGGCGAGTGGCGCCGCCTACGTCCTTCGATCGTGCCGCGCCCACTGGCGCCAGCCGAAGGAGGCGGCGTCCTCTTGCAGGCGCTTTGCTGCGATGAGCTCGAGCAGACGATCCATCGCCACGGCCCAGTAGGCGGGCGAGTCCGTTTCAGCCGTTGCGAGGGCGGCATGGCGGCAAGCGGCGTGCCAGAAGATTGTTGCGCGCCGCATCGGGATGCCGGCCTTGTGGGCCAGCCAGGGCAGGATTTTGGGAGTCGTTGGCTTCATGGCGATCCTTTGCAAGCACAATCTTGTTGCGCCGCACAATTCAACCATGAGATGGGGCGCCTGACAAAGAGTTGGGGTAGACTGTGCATCTCGGTAAAAGGCTAAGTCATTGAATCTTCTTGAAGGTCTCAATCCGCCGCAGTTGGCGGCCGTCACGCTTCCACCACGACACGCGCTGATCCTCGCCGGCGCAGGTTCCGGCAAGACGCGGGTGCTCACCACCCGTATCGCCTGGTTGATTTCGACCGGGCAGGTCTCCCCACAGGGGGTGCTGGCGGTTACTTTCACCAACAAGGCGGCCAAGGAGATGCTCGCGCGCCTGTCGGCGATGCTGCCGATCAATCTGCGCGGCATGTGGATCGGCACTTTCCATGGGCTGTGCAACCGGATGCTCAGGGCACACCACCGCGACGCGGGCTTGCCGCAGCTCTTCCAAATCCTCGATGCCAGCGACCAGCTCGCCGCCGTCAAGCGTCTGTTGAAGACGTTGAACGTCGATGACCAGAAGTTTCCGCCGCGCGAACTCGTCTGGTTCATCAATGCGCAGAAGGAAGCCGGCTTGCGGCCGGCGGCGGTCGAAGCATGGGACGAGTGGACGAAAAAGCGCGTCGAGCTCTTTGAGGCCTATGAGGCGCAATGCCAGAAGGAAGGCGTGGTCGATTTCGCCGAGCTCTTGTTGCGCAGCTATGAATTGCTGGAGCGCAACGAGCCGCTCCGGCGGCATTATCAGGAACGCTTTCGCCACATCCTGGTCGATGAATTCCAGGACACCAATCCGCTCCAATACCGCTGGCTGAAGCTTTTGGCGGGCGAGCACAATGCACTGTTCTGCGTCGGCGACGACGACCAGAGCATCTATGGCTTTCGCGGCGCCCATGTCGGCAACATGCGCGATTTCGAGCGCGAATTCCAGGTCACGGATCTGATCCGGCTGGAGCAGAACTACCGATCATTCGGCAACATCCTCGACGCGGCCAACGCGATCATCGAGAACAATCCCTCGCGGCTCGGCAAGAATCTGTGGACCGACGCGGGCGCTGGCGAGCCGATCCGCGTCTTCGCAGCATATTCGGATGCGGATGAGGCACGCTTCATCGTCGAAGAGGTGAAGGCGCTGATCGAGGAAGGTCACACGCGTCACGAAATCGCACTGCTCTACCGCAGCAACGCCCAGTCGCGCGCGCTCGAACATGCGCTGTTTTCTGCCGGCATTCCCTATCGGGTTTACGGTGGCTTGCGCTTTTTCGAGCGCGCCGAGATCAAGCACGCGCTGGCTTATCTCAGGCTGATCGCCAATGCCGACGACGACACGGCGTTTTCCCGCGTCGTCAATTTCCCGGCGCGCGGCATCGGCGTGCGGACGCTCGAGACGCTCGCCGATGCCGCGCAGTCGCATGGAACGAGTCTTCATGCGGCGATCCCTCATGTGGCCGGCGCCGGCGGTGCGAAGCTCGCTGCCTTTGCGGAGCTGATCCGCAAGCTACGCGAAGCGGCACGGCTGCCCTTGCCCGAACTCGTCGAGCATGTGCTGGAGCTCTCCGGTCTGCGCGAGCACTACCGGAACGAGAAGGAAGGGCAGGAGCGGCTGGCCAACCTCGACGAGCTCGTCAATGCGGCAGTCGCCTTCGTCGCCGAGGAAGGCACGGCAGGTCAGGAAGGCGAGCTTTCCGCCGACCTCATTGCCTTCCTTTCCCACGCGGCGCTCGAAGCCGGCGAGCACCAGGCCAATGAGGGCGAAGACGCCCTGCAGTTGATGACCGTGCATGCGGCCAAGGGGCTCGAATTCGACGTCGTCTTCGTCTGCGGACTGGAAGAAGGATTGTTCCCACACGAGAACTCGCTCGTCGAGGACAAGGGCTTGGAAGAAGAGCGGCGCCTGATGTATGTCGCCGTCACCCGCGCGCGCCGGCGGCTGTATCTCACCCATGCGCAGACGCGCATGCTGCATGGCCAGATGCGTTACGCCCTGCCCTCGCGCTTCATCGACGAGATTCCCGCCGGTCTGCTCAAATTTCTCGATGCCCAGCCGACGAGAACCGGCTATGGTGCCGTCCCACCAGCGCCGACGCTCGAACGGTCTCGGCCCGGTTCGGGTTTGCGCATCGGCCAGACCGTGAAGCATGCCAAGTTCGGCCTCGGCGTGATCGTCGATGCCGAAGGCATGGGCCATGATGCGCGCGTGCAGGTCAATTTCGGCAACGCCGGCATCAAGTGGCTGGCGTTGTCGGTGGCGAAGCTGGAGCCGCTGCCGTAGCAGGATAGAATCGGTCGGGTATTCTTGGAGGATGGGCCATGGGATTACCGCTGCGCGATGCGCATCACCACACCTATGCCGATTATCGGCAGTGGCCGGCGGGTGTCCGCTATGAATTGGTCGACGGCGTCGCCTATGCGATGGGGCCGGCGCCGAGCCGACGTCATCAGGAGGTCGTCGGCGAAGTGTTCCGTCAGATCGCCGAGGCGCTGGAAGACTCGCCCTGCCGCCCCTACATTGCTCCATTCGACGTGCGCCTGCCGCGCGGGAAGGAAAGCGACGACGAGATCGACACCGTCGTGCAGCCCGACATCAGCGTGATCTGCGACAAGAAAAAACTCGACGAGCAAGGTTGCCGCGGCGCGCCGGACTGGATCATCGAGGTGCTCTCGCCGGCGAGCGCCGGCCATGATCAGATCGTCAAGCGCGGCCTCTATGAACGGGTGGGGGTGCGGGAATTCTGGCTGATCCATCCCACCGACCGGATCGTCAGCATCTATCTGCTCGAACGGGGTGCCTACGGCAAGCCGATCGTGCAGGAGCTCGAAGGCGAAACCGCCTCGACGGTGCTGCCGCAGGTGGTCATCGACTGGCAGAGGGTATGCAGGGAATGAGGACGATTCACGCCAACGGCATCGACATCCATTACGAAATTTCCGGCGACGGCCCGGTCGTCGCGCTCGCCCATTCGCTGGCGACGAATCTCGCGCTCTGGGACGATCTCGCCGCCGCGCTTGGCGAGCGTTTCACCGTGCTGCGCTATGACGCACGCGGGCACGGCCAAACATCCGCTCCGGAAGGGCCTTACACCTGGCCGATGCTCGTCGACGACCTCGTCGGCCTGCTCGATCGGCTCTCGATCGAACGCACGCATTTCGTCGGTCTGTCGATGGGCGGCATGCTCGGCCAGCAGTTCGTGTTGGCGCATCCAGAGCGCGTCGACCGCCTGGTGCTGGTGAGCACGACGAGCCGGGTGCCGCCCGAGGCGAAGCCCTTGTGGGATGAGCGCATCGCCATCGCGCGGGAAAAGGGCATGCAGGCGCATGTCGCGGGCACGCTGGAGCGGTGGTTTACCGCACCCTACCGTGCCGAGCACCCCGAGGTGATGGCGAAGATCGGCGCGATGGTGGCGGCCACGCCCGTCGCAGGCTTCACCGGCTGGGGCGCGGCGATCACGACGCTCGATCTCACCGCGCAGCTCGGCGCGATCCGGGCGCCGACGCTGGTGGTCTGTGGCGCCGATGATCCGGGCACGCCGCCGGCGGCGAACAAGGCGATTGCGGAGGCGATTCCCGGCGCGCGCTTCGAGATGCTGCCGAATGCCTCGCATCAGCTGGTGATCGAGCAGGCGGAAGCCTTCATACGGCTGCTGCAAGACTTTCTCGGCTGAAAGTCGGCACCCAAGATGCGATCAGCAAAGGGGGCCCGCCTCAGGCGGGGGCTTCGCTCCCGCGAGCATCGCCGGGACGGCACCGAGATGGGCAGTGCGCCAGTCACGGAGTAATATCGCGCGATTCCAATAAAACAGAAGCCGCAATGATGAGTGGAGAACCTGATCGCCTCGGCGAGGGCAAGGATCTGTCTGCTGCCGCCCTCGAATACCATGCTGCGCCGACC
>JBKBOI010000012.1:0-24042 GCA_046294935.1 Rhodocyclaceae bacterium | reverse complement strand
CCAGGTCTTCCCGCAAAGAGCCTTCGAGCTTCGCCAGGTCTTCCCGCAAAGAGCCTTCGAGCTTCGCCAGGTCTTCCCGCAAAGAGCCTTCGAGCTTCGCCAGGTCTTCCTTGGTTGCCAGCTCATCGCGCAGCTCGCGCTTAAGCTCGTCCTTGACCTCCAGCTTGCGCTGGGCAGCGATTTCCTTGCTGCGCTCTTCGATGTGCGACATCGATGCTTCGATGCTCCGGGACACCGCCAGGGCATCCTCGCGCCCAAGACGCCTTTCGAGCAGATCGAAGACTTCGACCGGGATGTTCATGGCCGCATCCTAGCATCACCCCAGCTTCTTCGCCAGTTCCTCGGCCTTGGGGTGGTAGTAGCGCTTGAGCATGCGCAGGTCTTTATGACCGGTCACGGCGGATAGCTCGACGACGTTGGGCAGCTTCTCCGCCAGCCGGCTGGTGGCCTCATGACGCAAGTCGTGGAAATGCAGGTCGTCAAGGCCTGCACGCTTGCAGGCATGATCCCACGCGAGCTTTATGGCATCTGCGGTGGTCGGGAACACCCGGCCATCGAGGGAGCGGGGCAGGCCTTCGAGAATCGCTACGGCGCGACTGGAGAGCGGCACGCTGCGCGCCTCGCCGTTCTTGGTCTCCGGCAGGTAGGCGACCCGGCGCTTGAGATCAACATACTCCCACCGCAGGGATAGCAACTCCCCCCGGCGCATGGCCGTTTCCAGCGCAAACTGAACCAGCGGCTTGATCCACGGGTTGCGCGTTCCTTGCCGGTAGCGCTTGCCGTCTTCCCGCTCGCCGCTGCCTTCGTGATCCTCAAGGGCGGCCATCAGCCGCGCCTCTTCGTCCGGCTCGATCCGCCGCTCCCGCGCCCTGGACGGCGGCGGACGGCGGATGCTGGAAACCGGGTTTTCGATGGCGAACATAAGTTCCCGCCGCGCCCAGTTCAGCACGGCGGAAATGATGTTTAGCTCGCGGTTGACTGTTGCCCCCTTGCACCCGGCGGTCAGCCGCCGATCCCGCCAGTCAGCCAGGACGAGCGGCGAAAGCGCGGAAAGCTTGTGAAGGGCAATCGGATCACGCATCAAGGTCTTGATGCGCAGCGCTTCGGTTTCCGCGCCGCGCTTCTGAGGCGCCACGTCCTTGAGGTAGCGATCCAACAGGGCATATAGCGTCGTTGCGTCGGCACTCGTCCGGTCGCGCCATGCGCCCCTATCCATCTCTGCCTCTTGCTGCCTCGCCCAGGCTTCGGCATCTGCCCGCCGGGCAAAGGTCTTGCTCATTGGCGGATAGCCTTCCCGCCGCACCTTGGCCTGCCATTTGTCGCCCCGCGCTACGATGGTCGCCATTTCTCGCCCTCCAGGAATAACCTTACAAGCAACTCAACTGTCCCCAAATTGTCCCAAAGTGTAGCAAAAATTGCCGAAAACCGCATGGTTGAGGGATTTTAAAACCCCTTCACACGGCAGGGGTCGCTGGTTCGAACCCAGCACCGCCCACCAAAAATCGATGAACTCGGTTTCAGCCATCGGGTCAGCGCATTTTTCGCCGCCCCGATGCCGTCTCACCAGCGCCGATTTTCAGCAAGACTCACAACCGGCTCACAACCGCATCGGCCGGTGATAGCCCACCAGCTCGAGATAGCCACGCCCCCGGCGCTTGCCCTCGGCGAGCAGCATCACTGCCCCCTCCCAATACACCGCACCGGTCGAGCGCCGCGCGTCGAGCTCCTGATCCTCCATCAAGGGTTCGATCTCGAAATGCAGCGCCTCGGCGCCGCTGCCGAGCGTCAGCCGGCAGCGCACCGGATAGCGCGTGCCGGTGCGCGGCGACAGCCAGTAGGCCATGGGCTCGAAAGACGTCTCGTCCGGCCCGAAGCTGCGTTCATTGCCATCCCGGTCGCGCCATCGTGCCGTAGCCCAAAGGTTGGTTTCGCCCGTGCGCGGACGGATGCGGAAAGCCATCAGTGCGCCGCCATCGTCGAGGTTGATCCCCACCCAATCCCAGCCGGCGGCCGCTGCGTCGAGCACCTTCGACGACCATTCGTGGTCGAGCCAGGCGCGACCGCCCACGGCCAGCCTTTCCCTTTCTTGAACGACCGTCCCGGCGGCGGAAAGTTGCGGCAGGCTGTAGTAATGGCTCGCCTGTTCGGGACGCGCGCCTTTGCGTGAATAGCCACCTTCCCCTTGCAGCAGCAGCGGTTGTGTCGGGGTGAAGCGCAGATCGAAGATGAAGGTCTTGGCATCGATCTGCGCCTCATACACGCCATCCGGCCGACGCCGCAAATGCCAGTCGGCAAGCCGCAAGTCGGCGTCGCTCGCCGAGAAGGCGACGGCCGAATCGCCGCGAATCATCCGCGCGGCGCGCTGGTCGTGCAGCAGATGCCCTATCCGCGGGCGCGACAGCGCCGCGTGCGCGAACAGCAGCTGGTGGGGCGCGAAGCGCGAAGGGTTGGCCGGATCGTGTGCCGTGCGGGCGCGGAAAAAGGTGATCTGGAAGCCGAATGTCTCGCGGGCCGGGGACTCCAGCCAGCCGGTGAGATACCACCATTCGGTGCGGAACTCCGGATGCGCGCCATGATCGCGAGGAAAGACGAGTGGCCGCGGCATGACGGTCGGAAACGCCGGCGCGGCCGCCAGCAGCCGGCTTGGCAGCATGGGCCAAAGCGCCGTGCCGCACATCATGCCGAGCCAATGACGGCGCTTCACCAATCCTCCCGCACCGCGCGCAGCGGGCCTTGGCCGGTGGCCTGTCGCGTCGCCAGGATCGCGCTACCGACGCCGGCCAGGATGAGCAGCAGGGTCACGCTGGCCAGCAGACGCCAGGGTATGGCCAGCTCCATGGTCCAGTGGAAGGACTGCGGGTTGATGACGTCGATCAGCACCAGTGCGATCGCAAAGCCCAGGATTCCGCCGGCGGCGATGCCGAACAGCGTCAGCCCGCCCGCTTCCAGGCCGAGCAGGCGCTGCAATTCACGCCGCGTCACGCCGAGATGGCGCAGCATGCCAAACTCGCGGGCGCGTACCAGCGTCTGCGCCGAGAAACTCGCACCGATGCCGGCCAGCCCGATGACCACGGCAATGCCTTCGAGCAGATACGTGACGGCGAAACTGCGGTCGAAGATGCGCAGTGAGGCGGCGCGGATCTCTCCGGCTTCGGCGAAATCCAGATGCCGAGTCGCCGGCACCGCGCGCTGGATCGCCTGCGCGACTTCGGACGGCATGATCCCCGGTTTCGGCCACAAGGCGCCATCGGTGATGCCCTGATCGCCCGTCAGTCGCCGGTAGTCGTCGAGCGTCATCGTCACCGTGCCATGCTGGCGCGCGAAATCGCGCCACACGCCGGCGACGGTGACATCGACTGCCTGGCCTGCGAGTGGCAACCGCTGGCGGCTGCCCAGCGTCCAGCCATACAGATCGACCATCGCTTCGGAGACCCAGACCGGCACGCTTCCCTGCTCCACTCTATCGGCGTCCAGCGCTGCGCCGGTGAGCGGAATGCGCCGGCCGGGATCGCGCGGATCGAGCGTGCGCGCCATCAGCGTCACCGGCGGGCGACGCGGGTCGAGATCGAGCTGCTGGATGCGCAGCCACTCGAAACGTTCGAGCTCCGGCTGGACCGCGATCGCCTCCAGCACTTCCGGCGGCACGAAAGCGCTGTTGCTCCCGGCCGGGACGCGGAAATACAGCGGTGCCGCCAGCACCCGGCCGAGCCAACGGTCGACGGAATCGCGGAAGCTGCCGACCATGACGGCCATCGCCACCATCAGCGCGAAGCTGGCGACGATGCCGGCGAGCGCGATGCCGGCCTGTCCGGGCGCCGCGGCGAGCCGCGCCAGCGACAGGAAGACGAGCGGCCGGCGCACGGCCGAGGCTTCGAGCCGGTGCGCGCAGAGCGCAAAGACCCTGCCGGCGAGATCCGGCATCAGGCTGATGCCGCCGATCAGCCAGCAGACGATGGCGAGATAGCCGGCGATGGGCAAGCCGTCGACCGGCGGCAGCTGCGTGAGAACAGCGCCCACGAGGAGCAGCGCGATCCCAGGCCAGGCGCGCCGCGCGCTACGTCCGGCGCCGCTCTCCGCACCGCTCTTGAGTGTCTGGGCCGGCTCGGCCCGCGCGATCTCCAATGCCGGCGCGAGACTGCCAGCAGCTGCGGAAAGCACGCCGAGCAGCACGAAGCCGATGACCGTCGGCACATCCACGACCAGTTCCGGCACGATGCCGGCGAAATAACCGCCCCCCAGATCGCCGCCGAGCAACTCGAGCGCGAAGCGCGCCACGCCGATGCCACTGATCGCGCCAAGCAGGCTGCCGACGAGCCCCAGCGCCGCGCTCTCGGCGACGACGTAGGTCTGCAGTTGCCTGGCCGGCCAGCCGAGCGTGCGCAACAGCGCGAACTCGCCGCGCCGGCGCGCCACCGCGAGCGTCTGCGTCGAGAACACCAGGAAGGCGCCGGTAAACAGCGCGACCAGAGCGAGCACGTCGAGATTCACCCGGTAGGCGCGCGACAGGTTGCTGGCGCGGACATCGGCATCCTCCGGCGCGGCGACGAAGACCCCTGCGGGCAGCAGCGCGGCGATGCGCGTCTTCACCGCCGCGACATCGCTACCGGATTTCAGCCGCACCGCGATGCGCGTCAATTTGCCCAGCCGCGCGAGCCGCCATTGGGCAGCGCCGATGTCCAGCGTCGCGAGGCGCTGGCGCGGCCGCGCCCCCGGCAGGCCACCGACGATGCGCAGCGTCACGACCTGGAGGCCGCTCTGCAGCCGCAGCGTCTGGCCGGGCGCGACGCCGAGCCAGGCTTGAGCGGCCGGGGAGAGAAACAGCGCGTCGTCGGCGAGCAACGCGAGGCCGTCCGCCTCATCCGCCGGCACGCCGAGCAGCGCCGGCGTCACCTGACCGGCGCGGAACGGGTCGATGCCGATCACCTTCAGGATGCGCGCCTCCCCCGACGCGGCTTCGGCGCCGTCGAGCACCCGGGCATCGACCTCGACCATCGGGCTGGCCACCGCGACCGCAGGATCGGCGGCGACGCGCTCCAGCAGGCGATCGTCGAAACCGCCGCGCGGGCCGCGGATCTCGAAATCGGCCTGGCCGGTCGTGGCGCGCACCGCCTGGGAAAACTCGGTGGCCGCCGAGGCGTTGATGAGCTGCACGGCCAGGCCGAGCGCGACGCCGATGGCGATCGCCGCCAGCGCGAGGAGCAGACGACCCGGATGCGCGCGTAATTCGCCGGTCGCCAGCCAGGCAGCAAGCTTCATGACGCGAGTTGCCTGGGCCGCAGTCCGGCCGGGGTCAATTCGAAAATGCGGTCCGCGCTCGCCGCCGCCTGCAGGGAATGTGTGACGAGGATCGCCGTCGTGCCGTTGGCGCGGATCTCCTCGCGCAGCAGGTGGAGGATTTCCCGTGCGGTGTCGGGATCGAGATTGCCAGTCGGTTCGTCGGCGAGCAGCAGCGCCGGGCGATGCACCAGCGCCCGCGCGATTGCCACCCGTTGCAGCTCACCTCCCGAAAGCTCGCGCGGATAAGCGCCGATGCGATCCCCCAGCCCGACGGCCGTGAGCATCGCCGCCGCCCGCGCCGGATCGTCGCGCCCCAGCAGCAGCAGCGGCACGCGCACGTTCTGCATCAGCGTCAGATGCGGCAGCAGATGGAATGCCTGGAAGACGAAGCCGAGCTTTTCCCGACGCAGCCGCGCCGCGGCCTCGTCGGGCAAGCCGGAGATCGGTTGGCCGGCAATGCGGATACTGCCACGGTCTGGCGCTTCGAGCCCGGCGATCAAGTTCAGCAGCGTCGATTTGCCGACGCCCGATTCGCCCATGATCGCGACATATTCCCCCTCCGTCAGCGAAAACGAGAGTCCTTCGAACAGGGCGCGGCCGCCGGGATGGGTCTTGGCGAGGGAATCGATTTCGAGCATGTCGCGCCTTCCGGTTCGCACTAAGGAAAGCGCATATTAGCGCCGGTCCGAGCGTATGCAGCCGTCTCGTCAGCGCCGACTTGCGCGCGATCTGCTAAGCTACGCACCCATGTCTTTGCCCAATCCCACCAAACAAGAAAAACTCCTCCCCCCGCAAGCGCTAAGCTACGCACCCATGTCTTTGCCCAATCCCACCAACCTCTATCTCGACATCGAGTACCTGGGCAGTGCCGAAGCCTGCGTCGATGAAATCCTCGCGGCGATCAACAAAGAGGCACTGTTCGATCAGTTCTACCGCTACGAGATCGAGGAGCTGTGCCAGTACATGCACTGCTTCGGTGCGCCGGTGGGGACGGTGTTGCTGCAGGAAGGCGAAGAGGGCGATCACCTGATCCTCTTGCTCTCGGGGCAGGTCATCGTACGCAAGGCGGATCTGGCTGGCAAACCGCACTCTCTGGCGCTGGTCGGACCGGGCAGCATTCTCGGCGAGATGTCGCTGATCGACGGACAACCCCACTTTGCCAGTTGCGTCGCCGCCGAAGCCTCGCGCTTCGCGGTGTTGTCGAAAGCCGATCTCAACGAGCTTTTCGCGCTGCATCCGCGACTGGCCAACAAATTCCTCATGATGCTGCTGCAAATCATGGTCGAGCGGCTGCGCGATTTGGACACACGCGTCGTCTCTCCCGCCACGCGGCCGATCGTCTAGGCGCATCGAGCGCTTTGGCCCTTTCCTTTCGACAGTTGCTTCGAGCCCGTGCCATGCCAGCCAAGTCATCCATCCCCAGCCGCTTCGGCGAACTCGATCTGCATCTGTTCCGCGAAGGCAGCCATACGCGCGCCTATCGCTGCCTCGGCGCCCATCCCGAAACACGCGAGGGTGTCGCCGGTTGCCATTTCGCGGTCTGGGCGCCGAATGCCCACGCCGTCTCGGTGATGGGTGATTTCAACGGCTGGCATCGCCATATGCACTGGCTGCGGCAGATCCATCCCGGCTCGGGCATCTGGGAAGGTTTCGTCGTCGGCGCGAAGGTCGGCCAGCGTTACAAGTTCCACATCGAATCCAACTTTCACGGTTACAAGGTCGACAAGGCCGACCCATTCGCCTTCGCCGCCGAGCCGCCGCCCGCCACCGCCTCGGTGATCGCCGATCTTTCCTATGAATGGCATGAT
This sequence comes from Rhodocyclaceae bacterium, assembly GCA_046294935.1. Classification (GTDB taxonomy): domain Bacteria; phylum Pseudomonadota; class Gammaproteobacteria; order Burkholderiales; family Rhodocyclaceae; genus Sulfuricystis. The sequence goes on along the minus strand of JBKBOI010000012.1, from coordinate 16,957 downwards.
GCCGAATGGATGGCGCGGCGCCGCGAAAGAAATGCGCTCGATGCGCCAATGGCCGTCTATGAAGTGCATTTGGGCTCCTGGCGGCGCTCGCCCGAAACGCCCGAGCGGCCGCTCGGCTACCGCGAGCTGGCGCCCATGCTGGCCGATTATTGTCTCGAGATGGGCTTCACGCACGTCGAGCTCTTGCCGGTGATGGAGCATCCGTTCTATGGCTCCTGGGGTTACCAGGTCACCGGCTTTTTCGCGCCGACCGCACGTTATGGAACGCCGCAGGACTTCATGGCCTTCGTCGACCATCTGCACCAGAAGGGCATCGGCGTGATCCTCGACTGGGTGCCCTCGCACTTCCCGAACGACCAGCATGGTCTGGCCTATTTCGATGGCACGGCGCTTTATGAGCATGCCGACCCGCGCCAGGGTTATCACCCCGAGTGGTCGAGCCAGATATTCAACTACGGCCGCCACGAGGTGCGCTCTTTCCTGCTTTCTTCGGCCCTGTTCTGGCTCGACGTCTATCACGTCGATGGCCTGCGCGTCGATGCGGTGGCCTCGATGCTCTATCTCGACTATGCGCGCAAACCGGGCGAGTGGGTGCCGAACGAACACGGTGGCCGCGAGAACCTCGCCGCGATCCATTTCCTGCGCCAGCTCAACGAAGCCGTCTATCGCGACTTTCCCGACACGCAGACGATCGCCGAGGAATCGACCGCCTGGCCGATGGTCTCGCGTCCGACCTGGCTGGGGGGCCTGGGCTTCGGCATGAAGTGGAACATGGGCTGGATGCACGACACGCTCGACTATTTTTCGCACGATCCGATCCATCGCAAATACCACCACGACCAGATCACCTTCAGCATCTGGTACGCCTTCCACGAGAACTTCATGCTGCCGATCTCGCACGACGAGGTCGTGCATGGCAAGGGCTCGCTGGTCGGCAAGCTTCCGGGCGACGAATGGCAGCGCTTCGCGAACTTACGCTTGCTGCTGGGCTACATGTGGGCGCACCCCGGCAAGAAGCTCTTGTTCATGGGCTGTGAATTCGGCCAGACGGCGGAATGGAACCACGACAAGAGCCTCGACTGGCATCTGCTGCAATACTGGCCGCATGCCGGCGCGCAGAAATGGCTGCGCGACTTGAATGCCGTCTACCGCTCGCGCCCCGCGCTGTTCGCGCGTGATTTCAGCAACGACGGCTTCGAGTGGATCGACTGCCACGACAGCGACGAGAGCGTGCTTTCCTTCTTGCGCCGCGGCCCGCAGGGCGAGACGGTGCTGATCGTGCTCAACTGCACGCCGGTGGTGCGGGAGAATCATCGCCTGGGCGTTCCCTGCGGCGGCTTCTGGCGCGAAGTGCTCAACAGCGACGCAGCGTGCTATGGCGGCAGTGGCGTTGGCAATGCCGGCGGCTGCCAGGCCGAGGCCGTCTCCAGCCACGGCCGGCCTTTTTCGCTCTCACTACGCCTGCCCCCGCTGGCGGCGCTGTTCCTCGAACCAGCCGATTGAAATTCGGCGCAGGCAGAGCGGCACGATCAGGGCATCATCGTCCGCCACAGCGTCTTGCCGCCGCTTTCCTTGTCGATCTCGGCCAGCACGCGCTCGTGCTCGGCCAGCTCGTCCGCGCTCGGCGCGAGGACGCGGATCGGCGGCCGCTCGCCGCTGAAGGAAAAATTCATCGCCGCGCCGCCGTCGAGCGCGATCATCAGGCTTTCCTGGCCGCGGGTCATCGCCAGATAGACTTCGGCGAGCAGCTCCGCGTCGAGCAAAGCGCCGTGCAACTGACGGTTCGAGTTGTCGATGCCGAACTCGCTGCAGAGCGCATCGAGACTGTTCTTCTTGCCGGGTCGCTGCTCCCGCGCCATCTTCAGCGTGTCGGTGATCACGGCGCAGACGCTGGCCAGCGGGCCACGTTCGATGAGGCTCAGCTCAAAGTCGAGAAAGCCGACGTCGAACGCGGCATTGTGGATGATCACTTCGGCGCCGCTCAGGAACTCGAGCAGCTCGTCGGCGATGTCGGCGAATCTCGGCTTGTCGGCGAGAAACTCGTCGGTGATCCCATGCACCGCCTGGGCACCCGCTCCGATGGGACGTTCCGGATTCAGGTAACGATGGAAACGCCGCCCGCTCGGCCGGCGATTCACCAGCTCGATGCAACCGATCTCGATCACCCGGTCGCCTTGGCGCCATTCGAGACCCGTGGTTTCGGTATCCAGGATCACTTGTCTTTGCATGCTCATGGCTTCTTTCCTTTTTCGATCGCCGCGCGGGCGAGCCGATCGACGCGTTCGTTCTCCTCATGTCCGGCATGGCCACGCACCCAGACCCATTCGATCTGGTGCAAGGCGGCGAGCCGATCGAGCATCTGCCACAGGTCGGCATTCTTCACAGGCTTGCCATCGGCGGTCTTCCATCCGCGCTGCTTCCAGCCGTGGATCCACTCGCTGATGCCCTTCTGCACGTATTGCGAGTCGGTATGCACCCGCGCCGTGACCGGCCGCTTCAGGGCGCGCAGCGCCTCGATCACCGCGGTCAGCTCCATGCGGTTGTTGGTGGTGGCCGGATCGAAGCCCGACAATTCCTTTTCCTTGTCGCCGAGACGCAGCAGCGCTCCCCAGCCACCGGGGCCAGGATTGCCGCTGCAGGCGCCATCGGTGTAGATCTCGACGACTTCGCTCACTGGCCCTCTTCCCGTTTTTGGGTCAATGGCTTCTGCGGCAGCAGCGCCAACGCCTTCGCCCGCGCCATGCGATCGCGCCACTTCGGCGTCACCAGCCGCATGCCGTGCTGGCGCTTGATCGCCTGCAGCACATAGACGGCGCCGAAATAAGGCCACCAGCGATCGCCGGCCGCTTCGATGAAATGCCAGCGCGAGAGCCATTTTTCCTGTTTCAGCGGCGGCGCGTAGCAGCCGAAGGCGCCGCCGCGCGTCTCGAAGCCGAGCAGCGCGAACCAGTCCCGCAGGCGCGGCACTGGCAGATAGCGTCCCTGCCAGGGCGGCGCGCCGCGCCCGCCGGCGAACAGTCGTCTCAAGCCCCAGAGGCTGAAAGGATTGAAGCCGATCACCAGCACGCTGCCCTCGGGCACCAGCACGCGATCGACCTCGCGCAGGATCTGGTGCGGATGGGCATCGAACTCGAGGAGGTGCGGCAGCACGACGAGGTCGACGCTGTTGGTCGCGAACGGCAGGTGGTGCGGATCGCTGCGCACGCTGCATGCGCCCGTGTCGCAGCAGGTGAAGCGGAAAGGCATGCGGTTGGCGCGCAGGAAATCGATCTGCGGAAAACCGATCTGCACGGCATTGAAGCCGAAGATGTCGGCGGCCAGGAGATCGGCCTTCGCCTGTTCCCAGGCCAGCACGTATCGGCCCTGCGGTGTTTCCAGCCAAGCGGCGAAGCTCTCGACAGCCATTACAATTCCCCGCCATGCAAATCGAACCCATCCCCGCCTTCGAGGACAACTACATCTGGGCGCTGCGCCAAGACGGTCGGATCGCCTTCGTCGATCCCGGCGAGGCCCGACCTGTGCTGCGCTTTCTGGAACGCAGCGGCGAGCGGCTGGCGGCGATCCTCGTCACCCACCGCCATGGCGATCACATCGGCGGCATCGCCGAGCTCGTCGCCCGGCATCCGGTGCCGGTGTATGGCCCGGCGCTGGAAGCCGCCGAGGTCGTCACCAAGCCGTTGCGAGACGGCGATCGGGTGTCGGTGCTGGGCTGCGATTTCGAGGTGCTGCATCTGCCGGGACATACGCGGGGCCATGTCGCCTATTATCGCCCGGGGAGTCTGTTCTGCGGCGATGTGCTGTTCGGCGCGGGCTGCGGCCGCGTCTTCGAAGGCACGATGGAGGAGATGCACGCTTCGCTGGCGCGCATCAGCAGGCTCCCGCCTGAGACGCGGATCTACTGCGCCCACGAATACACGCAATCCTGCCTGCGTTTCGCCAAGGCCGTCGAGCCGGACAATGCCGCGATCGATGCCCGCATCGCCTTCGTTGCGGCGCAACGCGCCGCCGGCCAACCCACCGTGCCTTCCACGTTGGCCGAAGAACTCGCCACCAATCCTTTCCTGCGCTGGCACTCGCCCGGCGTCGTCGATGCCGCCACCCGTTGGCTCGGCCACCCGCCGGCCAACGATGCAAAGACTTTTGCCGCGATCCGTCTATGGCGCGATAGCCTATAGTCCCAGTTAGCCTATAGTCCCAGCATCTCGCGCGCATGCTGCCGCGTCGTCTCGGTGATGTTCACGCCGCCGAGCATGCGGGCGATTTCTTCGACGCGGCCGGCGGCATCGAGTGGCGTCACGCGGCTGACCGTCTGCCCATCATGCGTTTCCTTGCGGATCGACCACTGCCAGTGCGCGCAGGCCGCGACCTGCGGCAGATGGGTGACGCAGAGCACCTGCCGGTCGCTGCCGAGCTGGCGGAGCATGCGGCCGACGATCTCGGCGACGCGCCCGCCGATGCCGACGTCGACCTCGTCGAAGATCAGCGTGCCAGCGGCATGCGCCTGGCTGGCGATCACCTGCAAGGCCAGGCCGATGCGCGAAAGCTCGCCGCCCGAGACCACCTTGGCGAGCGGGCGCAGCGGTTGGCCTGCATTGGCCGCCACGAGGAATTCGACCGTTTCCAGGCCGTGCGCGCCGATCTCGCCTTGCGGCACGAGCTCCACGGCGAAGCGTCCGCCAGGCATCGCCAATGCTTGCATCGCCTCCGTGACGGCGGCAGAGAGTTTTTCCGCCGCCAGCCGTCGCGCCGCGCTCAGCCGCTGCGCGACACTACGCCAGGCGGCCTCCGCTTCCCGTTCGCGCTCGGCCAGCAGCGCCGGATCGGCGGCCAACTGCAATTCGTCCAAGCGCGCCTCGAGCCGGCTCAGCACGGCAGGCAGCTCCTCCGGCGCCACACGGTGCTTGCGCGCCATCTGCATCACGGCATCGATGCGGGCATCGAGTTCGGCGAGCCGCGCCGGATCGAGATCGAGCCGCTCGCGATAGCGTCTGAGCGCCAGCGCGGCCTCCTCGAGCTGGATCAGCGCGCTTTCGAACAGTTGCGCCGCCTCGCCGAGACCGGCATCGATCGTGGCAAGCTCGGTGAGCCGGCCGCTGGCATGTTGCAGCATCGGCAGCGCGGGCAGTTCGCCTTCGTCGAGCGCCGCCAGCGCCGCATCGCTGGCTTCGAGTAGGCTCGCCGCATGGGAAAGCCGCCGCTGCTCGGCTTCGGTCTCCTGCCATTCACGCGGGTCGAAATCCAAGGCGCGAAGCTCCTTGACCTGCCATTCGATCAGCTCGCGCTCGCGTGCGGCCGCGGCGACATCCTGCTCCGCGGCGGCGCGCGCCTGGGCAAGCCTGCGCCATTCGGCATATCGTTCCGCGACGGCGCGCGCCAGCGGCAGCGCCTGGGCGTGCGCATCGAGCAGCTCGCGCTGGGCATCGGTGCGCAGCAGCGAATGATGCGCATGCTGGCCGTGGATGTCGCAGAGGAATTCCGCCACTTCGCGCAACTGGGCGAGCGTCGCCGCCGCGCCGTTGATCCAGGCGCGCGAGCGGCCGCGCGCATCGACGACGCGGCGCAGCAGACAGGTGTCGGCATCGAAATCGTTCGCGGTCAGCCACGCGGCGAGCGGCGCATCCGGCGCCACATCGAACTCTGCCGAGATTTCGGCCTTCGCCGCACCGCTCCTGACCACGCTGGCATCGGCGCGCTCGCCGAGCACGAGCGAGAGCGCATCGACGAGAATCGACTTGCCGGCGCCGGTCTCGCCGGTGAGCGCCCCGAAGCCCGGCGCGAACTCGAGTTCGAGCCGATCGACGATAACGAAATCACGGATCGCCAGACTGAGCAGCATCGATCACTTATGCGGCGTGGCACTCCAGTGCAGCTTCTCGCGCAGCATCGCGAAATAGCTGTAGCCCGGCGGATGCAATAGGGTCAGCGGATGTTGCGCGCGCGCCAGACACACGCTGTCGCCGGATTTGGCATCAAAGAAATCCTGGCCATCGCAATGCACCCGGCCATCGTGCGGGGGGACCAGCCGAAGCTCGACACTGCTGCTGTCGGCGATCGTGATCGGCCGGTAGGTGAGCCCATGCGCGCATAGCGGCACCAGCGCGATGCCGGGCACGGCCGGCTGCAGGATCGGCCCATTGGCGGAAAGCGCATAGGCGGTCGAGCCCGTCGGGGTGGCGACGATCACCCCATCGGCGCGCAGGATGTAGAGGAATTCGCCATCGACGCGCACCTCGAGCTCGATCATGCGGCCAAAATCGCCCTTATTGACGACGACTTCGTTGAGCGCGAGCGTGCGAAACACCTCTGCCCCCTCGCGCAGCACGCGCGCTTCGAGGCGCTGGCGCCGGTCGGCGGTGAATTCGCCCGCCAGCAGACGGTCGATCGCCGCCAGCATGTCGCTGCGCGCGATGTCGGTCATGAAGCCGAGCCTGCCCAGGTTGATGCCGACCATCGGCACATCGGCCTCCCCCAGCTTTCGCGCGGCGGCAAGCAGCGTGCCGTCGCCGCCGATGACGATGGCGACGTCGGCCCGGCGACGGATCGTGCCGATGTCCGCGCAATCCTGGACGAGACCCGCCACGCTGCAAAATGCCGCGTCGACCAGCACCTCGACGCCACGTCGCAGCAGATGGTCGCGGAGCGCGACGAGAGCCTCGGCCACGGCGCCACTGTCATGCTTGCCGAACAGCGCGATGGTGCGATGGCCGCTCATGCCACCCTCCGGCGCTGCGCCAGCGCCACGGTCATCTGGCGCAGCTTGTCGAACACCGCTGGCAGCAGGCAGTTCTGCAGGGCGCGTTGCGAGAACAGGAAGCGTCCATCGCAGACGAAGCCGAGTTCATGCCAATCCACCATGTCGTTGAGCATGTCGGCGGCCAGCGCGACATCCATGCCGGGCAAGCGTGGAAACAACGCGAGGAGCGAGCCGTCGTAATTCGGACAGTCATGCACGAAGAAGGGCCGCGGCCGCCGCGTCTTGCAATTCACATACACACGCGGCGCCTCGGAAACATGGTGCAGGCGTCCCCACTGCCACCAGTTCGACTCGTCGAAAGGCCTCACGCGCCGTGCCAGCAAGCGTTCCTTGAAGGCTTCGAGATGCGGGTGCGGCTGATTGAAGATCATGCGCCGCGTTTCGCCATCGTCGATCGTCGTCGAGCAGACGAACTCGGCATTGCCTTCGGGATGCTCGAATACCTCGTCGGCGCCGGAAACCGCGCCGACCTTGACTTCGAACAACTCGGAAAGCGGCACGCAGTAATCGCCACGCACGAACGATAGTTGGCCATCGACCAGCATGAAACGCCGCCCATCGGACAGGCGCCGCTCGCGCCGTCCGCGTTCGAAGCGGAAGATCGCGCAATTGGGCGTGTGCTCGCCGAAGATTCGCGCATCGCCCAGATCGATGAAGTCGGTGATGTCGCCTTCCTCGTACAAAAAGGCGTTGAGCTTTCTGGCAGCGGTGAGCTTGACGAATTCGCGTGGCACGATGAAGATCAGTTCGCCGCCGGGGGCGAGGTGGCGCACCGCCTTGCCGATGAAATGGAGATAGAGATTGCTGCGCCGGTCGAACATTTCATGGTCGAGCAGCGCCAGCGTGCGCGGCAGGATGTCCTGGAAGCGCACATAGGGTGGATTGCCGATGATCGTGTCGAACTTTTCGCTCAGCGGCAGCGCGAAGAAGTCCATCACCCGCGCGCCGGCGGGTGCCACGGCGGGATCGATCTCGATCGCCTCGCAATCAGGGATGCGCTTTGAAAAGGCGCCATCGCCGGCCGCCGGATCGAGGGTGCGGCCGCGCCGCTGGCGCAAGGCGAGCATCTGTTCGACGACTGCGGCGGGCGTGAATACCTGACCCAAATTTTGGATGTCGCGGTTCTTTTGCATCAAAATCGGCGCTGGCGGAACGGCACAGTTGAGCACCTCGAAAAACCGTCGCGAGCGGGTGGAGGGCAAGGCGATTGGTGCGCAGCGACCGAGACATATCAATTAGATAGGCGAGGGAGCGAGCACCGCGCAACGCCGCCATCCGCCCGCGCAGCAGGTTTAGCGAGGTGCCCGATTGTAATCCAGCGCTTACAATTCGAAACACCATGCTCGACGCACGCGCCAAGACCCTGCTCAAGACCCTGATCGAACGCTACATCGTCGAAGGTCAGCCGGTCGGCTCGCGCACGCTCGCCAAATACTCCGGTTTGGAGCTTTCGCCGGCGACGATCCGTAACGTGATGGCCGACCTCGAAGAGATGGGTTTCATCGCCAGTCCCCACACTTCGGCCGGACGGGTGCCGACGCCGCGCGGCTACCGCCTGTTCATCGACACCCTGCTCACCGTGCAGCCGCTCGATCCCCAGCACGTTTCCGAAATCAAGGAAGCGCTGATGCCAGACGTCCCCGCCCGCGTGATCAGCCATGCCTCGCAGATGGTCTCGGAACTCACCCACTTCGCCGGCGTCGTCATCGCGCCGCACCGTCAGGCGCCGAAGATCCGCCAGATCGAATTCCTCAACCTGACCGAGACGCGCATCCTCTTGATCATCGTCACCACCGAAGGCGAAGTGCAAAACCGCATCCTGCTCACCCAGCGCCCCTACGCCCAGAGCGAGTTGATCGAAGCGGCGAACTACCTGACGCAGAATTTCGCCGGCCTCGACTTCATGCAGATTCGCCAGCGCCTCCACCACGAGCTGCAGCAATTGCGCAGCGACATGACCGAACTCATGAACGCCGCCGCCGACGCCGGCGCCCAAGCGGCCAGCGAGGCAAGCCAGCAGTACGTGATCAGTGGCGAGAAGAATCTGCTCGACAGCGAGGACCTCGCCGCCAACATGGCGCGGCTGCGGCAGCTTTTCGAGCTGTTCGAACAGAAAACCGGTCTGATGCAGCTCCTCGACCTGTCGAACCGTGCCGAGGGCGTGCATGTCTTCATCGGCGGTGAATCGGGCATCGCGCCGCTCGACGAATGCAGCATCGTCGCCGCTCCCTACGAAGTCGAAGGCCAGGTGGTCGGCACCATCGGCGTGATCGGCCCGACGCGCATGGCCTATGAGCGCGTGATCCCGATTGTCGACATCACCGCGCGACTCCTATCTTCCGCGCTGAGCCCGAATTGAAGGCCATCTTGCTGATCAACCTCGGCACCCCGGACGCGCCCGAAAGAGCGGCGGTCAGACGCTATCTGGCCGAATTCCTCGGCGACCCGCGCGTCGTCGAGCTACCGCGCCTGCTCTGGCTGCCCATCCTGCATGGCATCATCCTCAACACCCGGCCGGCGAAATCGGCGGCGAAATATGCGACGATCTGGACGCCCGAAGGCTCGCCGCTGAAGGTGCATACCGAGCGCCAGGCCAAGTTGCTGAAAGGACTGCTCGGCGAACGCGGTCACAAGGAGCTCGTCATCGACTGGGCGATGCGCTACGGCAACCCCGCGATCGCCACCGTGCTGGATCGCCTCGTCGCGCAAGGCGTCAGGGACATCCTCGTCCTGCCGCTCTATCCGCAATGGTCGGGCAGCACCACCGGCAGCACCGAAGATGCCGTCGTCGCCTGGCTGAAGCGCCAAGCGACGCCGCCCACCATCCGCTGGATCAAAGAATTCCCCACCGATCCCGGCTGCATCGGCGCGCTGGCCGCCTCGGTCCGCGAGCACTGGCAAAGGCAGGGGCGCGGCGAAAAGCTGGTGATGAGCTTCCACGGCATCCCACAACGCTCGGTCGATCGCGGCGACCCCTACGCCGACCAATGCCGGGCCACCGCGCATGCCCTCGCCGCCGCGCTCGGCCTGTCGGATGACCAATGGCTGGCGACCTTCCAATCCCGCTTCGGCGCCGCGAAATGGCTGCAACCCTATACCCAGCCCACCCTCGAAGCACTCGCGCGCGGTGGCCTGAAAAGCGTCGATGTGATCTGCCCCGGCTTTCCGGCCGACTGCCTGGAAACACTCGAAGAAATCGCGATCGAATGCCGTCAGGCTTTCCTGCGAGCAGGAGGAAAGGAGTTCCATTACATTCCCTGCCTGAATGAGCGCCCCGACTGGATCGCCGCCCTGGCCGACCTGTGTCTTGCCCGGCTCGGCGATTGAAATCGCGTCGCGGACTCCTATATCAGGAAAAACCGATACAGGAGACTGCAATGTCCGAGCCACTCATCATCGTCTGTCCCCACTGCCACGTGCCAAACCGCGTTCCCGCCGACAAGCTGAGCGCCGGCGGAACTTGCGGAAAATGCAAGCAGCCGCTGTTCGATGGGCATCCGCTCGAGCTCGACGAGGCGAGCTTCGAAAAACACATCGGCCGTTCAGACATCCCGGTGCTGGTCGATTTCTGGGCGCCCTGGTGCGGCCCCTGCCGGATGATGGCGCCCGCCTTCGCGCAGGCCGCCCGTCAGCTCGAACCGCATGTCCGCCTGGCGAAACTGAACACGGAAGAACATCAAGCCATCGCCGCGCGCTACGGCATCCGCAGCATCCCGACGCTGATCCTGTTCAGGGGGGGCCGCGAGATCGCCCGCCAATCCGGCGCGATGGATGCCAGCAGCATCGTGCGCTGGGTGCGCAGCGCGTACTGATTCTGTCCCTCTTCCCGCTGGGTTAAACTCCCCCGATCCAGCGAGGGGAGTTGAATCCATGCGCATTTCCGACATGAAAATCTGGCTGCGCCTGACCGCCGGGATCTGGCTGATCCTGGTGGTCGTCTGGACCGGGATGATCTTCTGGGAAAGCAAGGTCAACCGCGAGACGGCGATCGAGCAGGCCACGCGCTTTTCGCAGTCGATGCACGAAGCGACGCTGGCGGGCCTCACCGGCATGATGATCACCGGCACCATCGGCCAACGCGAGGTGTTCCTCGATCAGATCAAGCAACTGTCGGTGATCCGCGACCTGAAGGTGATCCGCGGCGAGGCCGTCAGCAAGCTCTACGGCCCCGGCAAGTCGAACGAAAGCCAGGCCGACGCCATCGAACAGCAAGTGCTCGCCACTGGAAAGGAATTCCTCGCCGTGCAATGGGACGAGCGCGGCGAATACCTGCGTGTGGTGCGCCCGACGCTCGCCAGCAAGTACTATCTCGGCAAGGATTGCATCGCCTGTCATCAGACGCCGGAAGGCACCGTCCTCGGCGTCGTCAGCATGAAGGTTTCCCTCGAAGAAGTGGAAGCCGCAGTTTCCGCGCAGCGCATCAAGATCCTGCTGGCCGCCATCCTCGTCAGCATCCCGGTGCTGCTATTCATCTGGCTATTCGTCACCCGTGTCGTCACCCGTCCGCTCGACGAAATGGTGGCTGGTCTGTCTACCATCGCCAGCGGCGAAGGTGATTTGACGCGTCGCCTGGAAGTGAAAGGCAAAGACGAAATCGGTCAGGCGAGCCATGTCTTCAATGACATGATGGCGAAATTCGCCGGCCTCGTCCGCCAAGTCGATGCTTCGGCTTGCCAGGTCTTTAGCGCGGCACGCGATTTGGTCGCCGGGGCGCAGCGGGTTGCCGAAGGCTCGCGGCACCAGACGGAAAAATCGGATGCCGTGATGCAGGCGGTCGAACGCATGGTCGGCAACATCGCGGCAGTGGCCGAGAATACCGAACGCGTCCACCTGCAATCGAGGGAAAGCCTTACCCGCTCGCGCGAGGGCAAGGAATCACTGGAGCGCCTGACCGGCGAGATCGCACGCATCAAAACCGCCGTCCATCAGATGGCCGAGACCGTCAATCAATTCGTCAGCAACACGGCATCGATCACCAATATGACGCGCGAGGTCAAAGATATCGCCGAGCAGACCAATCTGCTTGCCTTGAACGCTGCAATCGAGGCCGCACGCGCCGGAGAGCAGGGCCGTGGTTTCGCCGTCGTCGCCGACGAGGTCAGGAAGCTGGCGGAAAAATCCGCCGCATCTGCCAATGAAATCGATAGCATCACGCGCACGTTGAGCAACCAGTCGGAGTTGGTGCGCACAGCGATCGGAGAAGGCATTGCCAACATCTCCTCGAGCGAACGATCTCTGACTGCCGTCGTCGATGCAATCAACGAATCCGACATGTCGGTAGAACAGGTCGGTCTCGGTCTCGATCAGATTGCTGCCGCCACCGAAGAGCAACGCCAGGTCGGCGCCAAGGTTTTGGCCGACGTCGAGGCAATTGCCGCAATGGCGCGCGAGAACAGCAAGGCGATCGAACAAAATGCCCTGGCCGCGCAACGCCTCGAAGGATTGGCAAACGAACTGCAAGGTGCCGTCAGCCGCTTCCGTATTTGACTTTCATGCAGCGGGGGCTGCACCCCGCCGCATGAAAGAAAGTCGGCTAGCGCCAATGCTGGCTGACGCTGTGCCCCTTGAAATACAGGGATGAGCCCATATCGACTTCATGGTTGAATTTTTCCGAAGGTCCGCTCATGCAAAACGAACAAAACACCCCGACCGCGAACGAAACCCCCGAGCTCGAAGCCAAACTCGGCGCTGGCGACACGGCACCCAAATCCGAAACCCCGGCCGATGAGTCGGCGCCAGAGGTCATGCCCAGCCTCGAAGAGCTGCTCAAGGCCGCCGAACTGAAAGCCGCCGAGCATCACGATGCCTGGCTGCGCGCCAAGGCGGAAACGGAGAACGTGCGCCGCCGCGCAGAGGAAGAAATCGCCAAGGCGCACAAGTTCGCCAGCGAAAAATTCGCCAGCGAATTGCTGGCGGTGAAGGACAGCCTGGAGGCAGCGCTAGCCAATGAAACGCAGACCGTCGAGACGCTCAAGGCCGGTGTCGAGCTGACCCTGAAGCAACTCGCCGCCGCGTTCGAAAAATCCGCGATCACCGAAATCAATCCGGTCGGCGAAAAATTCGACCCGCACAAGCATCAGGCGATCGCAATGGTCGACGCCGACCAGGAGGCCAACACGGTGGTCAGCGTGCTGCAAAAAGGCTATGCGCTGCACGAGCGCATCCTGCGGCCGGCGCTGGTGACGGTGGCCAAACCCAAGGCTTGAAGCATCTGGCCATAACCCCATATTGGGCGTAGGTCAATTTTTCTCCACGCAATTCGACAAAGGAAACGAACATGGGCAAGATCATCGGCATCGACCTGGGCACGACCAACTCTTGCGTCGCCGTCATGGAAAACGGCAAGCCCAAGGTCATCGAAAACTCGGAGGGCTCGCGCACGACGCCTTCCATCGTCGCCTACACCGACGACGGCGAAATCCTCGTCGGCGCCCCAGCCAAACGCCAGGCGGTGACGAACGCGAAGAATACGTTGTTCGCCATCAAGCGACTGATCGGCCGTCGCTTCGAGGAAAAAGAAGTGCAAAAGGACATCGACTTGATGCCCTACAAGATCGTCCGCGCCGACAACGGCGACGCCTGGGTCGAGGTGCGCGGCAAGAAGCTGGCGCCGCCGCAAATCTCGGCCGAAGTGCTGAAGAAGATGAAGAAGACCGCCGAAGACTATCTCGGCGAACCGGTCACCGAGGCCGTGATCACGGTGCCGGCTTACTTCAACGACAGCCAGCGCCAGGCCACCAAGGACGCCGGACGCATCGCCGGCCTGGAAGTCAAGCGCATCATCAACGAGCCGACCGCGGCGGCGCTGGCCTTCGGCCTCGACAAGAAGGAAGGCGACCGCAAGATCGCCGTCTATGACCTGGGCGGCGGCACCTTCGACATCTCGATCATCGACATCGCCGAAGTCGATGGCGAGCATCAGTTCGAGGTGCTATCGACCAATGGCGATACCTTCCTTGGCGGTGAAGACTTCGACCAGCGGCTGATCGATTACATCGTCACCGAATTCAAGAAGGAACAGGGTGTCGATCTGAAGAACGACGTGCTCGCGCTGCAGCGCCTGAAGGAAGCGGCGGAAAAGGCGAAGATCGAGTTGTCCAGCTCGATGCAGACCGAGATCAACCTGCCCTACATCACGGCGGATGCCAGCGGACCGAAACACCTGGCGATGAAGATCACGCGCGCGAAGTTCGAAGCGCTGGTCGAGGACCTGATCGAACGCACCATCGAGCCTTGCCGCATCGCATTGAAGGACGCGGGTCTGAAAGTCTCCGACATCGGTGACGTGATCCTCGTCGGCGGCATGACACGCATGCCCAAGGTGCAGGAGAAGGTCAAGGAATTCTTCGGCAAGGAGCCGCGCAAGGACGTCAACCCCGACGAAGCCGTCGCCATCGGTGCAGCGATCCAGGCCGGCGTGTTGCAGGGCGAGGTCAAGGATGTGCTATTGCTCGACGTCACCCCGCTGTCCCTGGGCATCGAGACCCTGGGCGGCGTGATGACGAAACTCATCCCGAAGAACACCACGATTCCGACCAAGGCCACTCAGATCTTCTCGACCGCCGACGACAACCAGACCGCCGTGACCATCCACGTGCTGCAAGGCGAACGCGAGATGGCCGCCGGCAACAAGAGCCTCGGCCAGTTCAACCTCACCGACATTCCGCCAGCGCCGCGTGGCGTGCCGCAGATCGAGGTGACCTTCGACATCGATGCCAATGGCATCCTGCATGTCTCGGCCAAGGACAAGGGCACCGGCAAGGAAGCCAAGATCACCATCAAGGCGAATTCGGGTCTGACCGAGGAAGAAATCCAGCGCATGGTCAAGGATGCCGAAGCGCATGCCGAGGAAGACCGCAAGGCACACGAGTTGGTCGAGGCGCGCAACCAGTGCGATGCTCTGGTGCATTCGGTGAAGAAGCTGCTCGCCGAACATGGCGACAAGGTCGATGCCAATGAAAAGGCGAAGATCGAGGAAGCGCTCAAGGCGGCCGAGGAAGCGATCAAAGGCAACGACAAGGCCGCGATCGAAGCCAAAGCCCAGGCGCTCGCCGCGGCCTCGCAGAAACTGGGCGAGAAAATCTACGCCCAGCACTCTGGCGGCGCCCAGTCCGCATCCTCCGCCACTGGCGAAAGCAAGAAGGATGATGCCGACGTAGTGGATGCCGAATTCACCGAGGTCAAGGACAAGAAGTAACCGCCGGCAACGAATCGGGAATGGGCCGCCGGCTGATCCTTTCAGCGGCGGCCCGTTGCCGTTGATGAGACTGACATGGCCAAACGCGACTATTATGAAGTCCTCGGCGTCAATCGCGACGCTTCCGAAGAAGAAATCAAAAAAGCCTATCGCCGCCTGGCGATGAAATACCACCCGGACCGCAATCCGGACAACCCGAAAGCCGAGGAACTCTTCAAGGAAGCGAAGGAAGCCTACGAAGTCCTCTCCGATGCCAGTAAACGTCAGGCCTACGACCAGTTCGGCCATGCCGGGATCGATCCTCAGGCGGGTATGGGCGGCGGCTTCGGCGGCAT
This sequence comes from Rhodocyclaceae bacterium, assembly GCA_046294935.1. Classification (GTDB taxonomy): domain Bacteria; phylum Pseudomonadota; class Gammaproteobacteria; order Burkholderiales; family Rhodocyclaceae; genus Sulfuricystis. Next base: position 1,671 of record JBKBOI010000012.1, on the reverse strand, counting down.
GGGCGGATTCGCCGACGCGTTCTCCGACATCTTCAGCGACATCTTCGGCGGCGGACGCGGCCGCTCGAACGTCTACCGCGGCGCCGACCTACGCTACAACTTGGAGATCACCCTCGAGGACGCCGCGCGCGGCACCGAGACGCGCATTCGCATTCCCACCATGGCCGAATGCGATGCCTGTCATGGCACGGGGGCCCGAAAAGGCAGCGAACCGAAAATCTGCCCGACTTGCGGCGGCCACGGTCAGGTGCGTATCCAGCAGGGCTTTTTCTCGATCCAGCAGACCTGTCCAAAATGCCATGGCAGCGGTCGCTACATACCGGATCCCTGCCCTGTCTGCCATGGTGCTGGGCGCGTCAAGCAGCACAAGACGCTATCAGTCAAGATTCCCGCCGGCATCGACGAGGGCGACCGCATCCGCCTCTCGGGCGAGGGCGAGCCCGGCGTCAATGGCGGGCCGCCGGGCGACCTCTACGTGCAGATCCATCTGAAGCCGCACACGGTCTTCCAGCGCGACCGCGACGATTTGCATTGCGAAATGCCGATCAGCTTCGCGACGGCCGCGCTGGGCGGCGAGATCGAGATCCCCACGCTCGACGGCGTCGCCAAGCTGAAAATCCCCGCCGAAACGCAGACGGGCAAAGTGTTCCGCTTGCGCGGCAAAGGCATCAAGGGTGTGCGCTCGCAAGCCCCTGGCGATCTCCTTTGCCATGTCGTCGTGGAAACCCCTGTCAATCTCACCGAGCGGCAAAAGGAACTGCTGCGCGAGTTCGAGGACATCAGTCAAGGCAACGCCGCAAAGCACAATCCCAAGGCGCAGGGGTGGATGGACAAGGTCAGAGAATTTTTTGGCGGCTGACGAAAACTTCTTGATTCGACCTTGCGGCGCAGGCCGACTTCGTAACGCGAACTCGAAGTTGGGCCGCAGCCGTGCCGCCAAGGCGGCGCGGCCGCTGCTTCCAGGCGCAAGCCGCAGCGCGCGTGTTTGACGACGCCCTCGTTTTCGAGCGCCGCAATGCGGCGCGAGCGCTAAAGAACCTTCCGCGAGGCGAAGGGGTTCATATCCCATGGAAGCCGTTGTTTCACGCTAGCAACCCTGCTCGCGCGGGCCGAGATGACTTTTTGTCATTACCGCGAAATTGATACGAATCAATTCATTACAAAAAAACATCGATGTTGCCATGACATCTTGTCATGATCGGTGCCGATCCGCAGGCCCGACGATGCATCAATTATCTCTTGAATATCAACGTGATGGATGAACATCTCTGAGCTGGCACACAAAATGCTCTGCTCGGTATGCAAGGCACCCTGATTCCTTCAGGCCACCTTGAATGGCAAGCCGGATCGACGTCCGGAGCAAAATTCAACCATCTCTTCGAAGGGGACTTTTTTATGAAAACCAAATCGATCGTGATCGCCACTCTCCTTGCATTCGGTATGGCGGGCGCCGCCAGCGCCGGAGACCAGCAAGGGATGAGCGGCATGTCCGGCATGTCCGGCATGTCCGGTCAGCAAGGCATGTCTGGCATGAGCGGCATGTCCGGCATGTCGGGTCAAAAAGGCATGTCCGGCATGAGCGGCATGAGCGGCATGAGCGGCATGTCCGGCATGTCCGGCATGTCCGGCATGTCCGGCATGTCCGGCATGTCCGGTCAGCAAGGCATGTCT
>JBKBOI010000011.1:260-24215 GCA_046294935.1 Rhodocyclaceae bacterium | reverse complement strand
GCACGAAACGCATCGCCGTGCTCGCCACCGAAGCAACGGTGAAAAGCAAGCGCCTTGCCCAGTTGATTGCCACCCATGCCGCAGGCGTCCATGTGGAAGTGGTGCCCTGCCCCGGCTGGGCGACCCATGTGGAAACCCTGCGTCCCTTCACCGGTGAATTCCGCGCCGAAGTGGCCGAGAAGATCGAACCGCTCCTCGCCCAGGGCATCGACCGCATCGTCCTCGGCTGCACCCACTATGCATTCCTGGCGCCGATCATCACGCCCTTGATCGCCGAGCGTGCCGAACTCGTCGATGTCGCCGACGCCGTTGCGCGTCAGGTCATGCGTCTGGCAGGCGAAGCAGGCGGACGGGCGATGTTGCGGCTACAGGCGACGGCTCGCCCCCAACGCCTCCAGTTCGCGTTGCCGATGCTCGGCCTGACCTCGTTGGCCGAACGCAGCGTGCCGGCGCAGCTGGTCAGCCTGTAGCCGATTCGTCGTCTTGCCTTCCGTGGCGGGCGAGATAGATCACCGCGACAAGGATCAACGCGCCACCTGCCAACTGCAGCGACGTCACCGTCTCGCCGAGCACCACGTACGCCAGCGCGATGGTGATCAGCGGCTCGAACGTCGACAGCGTCGCAGCATCCGAGGCGCCAAGCTTTTCCAGGCCCTTGAAGAAACCGAGGATCGCCAACGACGTCGAAAAGATCGCAATTGCCAGCACTGCCAGCCAGCCTTGCCAAGAGCGTGGCAGCATCGGACCTTCCGCGGCTGCCGCTACGCCAAAGACGACCGCCGCTGCAAGCGTCACGACGGTGGCCGCCGGCAAGGGGCCGATGCGTGGGATCACCTGATCGCCGGCGAGGATGTAGAGCGAATAGATCAACGCAGCGCCGATGCCCAGCGCGATGCCGAGCGGCTGGCTGGTCAGATCCCCGCCGACCGTCATCGCCGTGCCGGTCAGCGCCGCCGCCACGGCAATGATGCGGGCGGTGCCGATCCTGCGTCGGTATAGCAGCGCGGCCATCAATGTGACGATCGCCGGATAGAGATAGAGCAGCAGGCTAACCAGCCCGGCGCTTGCGTATTTCAGCGCCGAGAAATAACAAAATGCCTGGCCGACATAGCCGACCGCGCCCATCGCCGTCACCCAAAGCAGATCACGTCCTCGCGGCCAGGGCTTGCCTTGTGACACACCCCATGACGCCAGCAGCAGGCCGGCGATCAAAAAGCGTAGGAACAGCATCGTGGCGAGGGTGACGCCCGCAGCATAGGCGATCTTGGCGAAGATCGCCATCGCGCCGAAACCGATGGCGGAAATCACGATCCACGCCACCCCCTGCCAGCGTTCGGCGCGGCTAGTCGTTTTGTTCATAGGGCGCGCAGTTTATCCGCATCGAGCTGCGCGATAATGGCAACCATGAAATTGACCGTCGATGAATTCCGCGCCTGGCCGCACAAGAAGATCACCCTGCTCGGCATGTCCGGAGTCGGCAAGACCTGGCTTTCCTCGTTGCTGCGCACCCAGGACTGGTTCCATTACTCGGCGGACTACCGCATCGGCAAGCGCTATCTCGACGAGCCGATCCTCGACCTCGTCAAACAGCAGGCGATGCAGGTGCCGTTTCTCCGTGACCTGTTGCGTCGCGACTGGATCGACATCAAGAACAACATCAAGATCGACGATCTCGGCCCGGTGCTCACTTTCATCGGCAAGCTCGGCGATCCGGCGCGCGGCGGTCTGCCGCTCGAAGAATTCTCGCGCCGCCAGGCGCTCTACCGCGCAGCCGAAATCGCCGCGATGCACGACGTACCCGAGTTCGTCAAAAAGGCACAGGAAATCTACGGCTACGCGCATTTCGTCAATGATGCCGCCGGTAGCCTCTGCGAACTGGATGATCCGGCTGTCATCGACTTGCTGATCGAACACACGCTGATCCTGTACATCCAGGTGACGACCGCGGAAGAAGAAGCAGAACTGATCCGTCGCGCGCAATCGGATCCGAAACCGCTGTATTTCCGTCCGGCATTCCTTGCCGAACACATACCACCCTACCTCGCCGAACGGGGCTTGACAGAAATCGCCCAAGCCGACCCCGACGATTTCACGCGCTGGATATTCCCCTATCTCTTTCGCTCGCGCATTCCCCGCTACGAAGCCATCGCGCGGCCGCACGGTTACACCGTCACCTCGGCCGAGGTGGCCGAGGTGCGCGACGAACGCGACTTTCTCGACTTGCTGGAGGGCGCGATCGGCCGGACCGGCAAGTGACTCAGGGCATCAATGTGTGTGGCCACCATCGCCATGCACATGGCCATGGGCGATTTCTTCTGCGGTAGCAGGACGCACATCGCTGACGGTGCAGGAGAACACCAAGGCGATTCCGGCGAGCGGATGATTGCCATCGAGCATCACCTTGTCGTCGAGGATCTCGGTGACCCGATAGACGATGAAATCGTCTTCGTCGGCGCCGGGCAGCGCGCCTTCGAACTGCATGCCGACTTCGAGAATTTCGGGAAAACTGGAACGCGGTTCGATCTGGATCAGATCGGCATCGTATTCGCCAAAGGCTTCGGCCGGCTGAAGTTTGATCTGCACGACATCGCCAGTTTCTTTGCCTTCCAGGGCCTGCTCTATCCTCGGGAAAATGTCGTCGTAGCCGCCATGCAGATAGACGATCGGCTGCTTTCCCGGATCGATCAGCTCGCCATCGGGATCGGTGACCCGGTAGGCCAGGGTGACCACCGTATTCTTTTCGATTTTCATGCAAGGCTCCTGTAAAGGCCGTCAGGCGTGTGTGCGCGAAGACTTGTGGCCGAGTTGTTTGACGAGTTGGAAGACTTCGGCAGCGTGCCCCTTGGCATTGACGTCATAAAGCGCATGACGCACGATGCCTTGCTTGTCGATGACGAAAGAGGAACGGATCAAGCACAGCTTTCTATGGCCTTCGTGCTCGCGATAATGGAGCACGCCATATTGGCGGCACACCTCGCCATCCTCGTCGGAAAGCAAACGCACCGACAGGCCATGCTTGTCGCGAAACTCCGCATGTGAAAGACAATCGTCGCGCGAGATGCCGACCACCGTGCAGCCCAGGCGGTTGAATTCGCTCTCGTGATCGGAAAAATCGACGGCCTCCATCGTGCAATACGGTGTGCCATCCTTCGGGTAGAAAAACAGCACGAGATGCTGCTTGCCGATCAGCGAGGCAGAATCGAACAACTCCATGTCGGCATCGGGCAAGACGAAGCGCGGAGCAGTCTGTCCGGGTTGAAGCATAGTGGTCTTTCGAAAAACGATGGCGGATTCTAACCGGAGAACAGCGAGCTGCAACTCGACAAACGAAACTCAACCCTCGCGCAGACGCTCGATGAGGCGCCCAGAGAAAGCTCGACGAGATGCCATCATCCCGAAAACGGCCACGCCGAACATTCCAGCACCACTACCGATCAGCAGCGTCTGGGCGCTCGGCAGATAATCGAGGTGGAACACCTGTCGCGCCAGCATGGTGGCGATCGCCGTCGCCCCGGCTCCGGCGAGCAGGCCGGCGATACCCCCCTGCAGTGCGAACTCGGCCAGCACGCTCTGGCGCAACTGACGCCCTCGTCCGCCCAGCGCGCGCATCACGGCCAGCTCGTGACCGCGCGCGTCGTTGCTCGCCTCGATCGCTGCATACAGCACCGCGAGCCCGGCGAACAGCGCAAACAGGAAAACCAACTGGACCGCACCGATCACCTGTCCAACGGTCTCCTGCAACTGCTCGACCAGGGCTGCGACATCGATCACGGTGATGTTCGGGAAGGTATGCACCAGTGCTCGAATGACATCCTCGCGCCCATGCGGCAGATGGAAGCTGGTGATGTAACTGGTGGGATGATGATCGAGCGTGCCCAGCGGCGCGATGACGAAAAAATTGACGCGCATCGAATCCCATTCGAGCCTGCGCAACGAGACGATTGGTCCGGACATACGCTGACCGGCCACTTCGAAAGTCAGTTCGTCCGCCAGCTTCAGGCCGAGCGCATCGGCCAGCCCCTGTTCCACCGAAAACTGCATCGTCCCCCCGGCCGAGAACCATCGACCCGCGACGATGGCATTGCCTGCCGGCAGGTCATCGCGCTGGGTGAGATTGAATTCGCGCTCGACGAGACGCCGGGCGCGCTCCTCGGCATAGTCCTGTGGGGCGACCGCCCGGCCATTGACTGCCATCAGCCGAGCACGCACCATCGGTTCGAGACGCGGCACTGGCAACCCGGCATGCGAGAAAAATTCGTTCACCGCAAGACGCTGCTCGGGTTGGATATTGATCAGGAAGCGGTTCGGCGCATCCGGCGGCAGTTTCGTTCGCCAAGCGGAGAGTAAGTCGGTTTTCACCAGCGAGAGCAACAGCAGGGTGGTCAGACCGAGGGCGAGCGCGACCACCTGAACCAATGCCGCACGGCCGTGGCGACGCAGATTGGCCACGCCGATGCGCCAGCCGCCCGCAGCGAGACGTGCGCCAAGGCGAACCAGCAACCCGAGCAGGAGCCGCCCCGCCAGTGCATGGAGCAGAACCGCCGCCAAAAATCCGCCCAGGATCACGGCTGCGAGTCGCGCCTCGGCCGCCATCCAGCATAGCGACGCAGCCAGGCAGAAAGCACCGACGAGATAGGATGCCATCGACAAAGGCTCGATCTCTCCCCATTCGCGGCGCAGAACACGCAGGGTCGGCACCGATTTCAAGCGCAACAGCGGGGGCACGACGAAACCGGCCACCAGCACGGCAGCGACGACGATGCCTTGCAGCCACGGTAGAATGCCGGGCGCCGGCAAGCCTTCGGCAATGAGTCCCGCGAGCATGCCGTGCAAGGCTTGCTGTATCAGCAGACCGCAGAGTCCGCCGATCGAGGTCGCGAGACCGCCCAGCAAGATGAATTCGCCGCCGTGGATCAGCAGCAGCTGTCGTTCGCTGGCGCCAAAGACACGCATCACCGCACAGGCATCGAGATGGCGCTCACTGAAACGTCGTGCGGCCATACCGACCGCGACCGCCGCCAACACGACCGCCAAAAGTGCCGCGAGTCGCAAGAAACGTTCGGCGCGTTCGATGATGATGCGCACTTCCGGACGCGCATCGTCGAGCGCTTCGAGCTTCTCGCCGCGGCCGAGGTGCGCCTGCGCCCAGACGCGGAACGCGCTCACCGCCCGATCGTCACCGGCAACGTGCAATCGCCAGGTGATGCGGCTGCCGGGCTGGATCAGACCGGTAGCGGCAAGATCGTCGAAATTGATGAGTAGACGCGGCGCGAAGGCGAATGGATTGATGCCGCGCTCGGGATCGAGCGTGAGGATTCCGCCGACGGTGGCCGTCAGCGCGCCGATGCGCAATCGCGCGCCGGGCTCGAGCGCCAGCGCGCCAGCGAGTCGCTCATCCGGCCAAGCCGTGCCAGGCGGCGGCAAGGGTGCCGTTTTGCCAGCGCCGACTTTCTCAGCCGCCTCCACCTGCAAGGCGCCACGCAATGGATAGCCGGCAGAAATCGCCTTGATCTCGGCGAGCTGCACACCACCGGCATCATCGACGCTGCCGACCATGGAAAGCAGCAAGGCGCTCTCGGCAAGCTCGAGACCATGCTCTCGCACCGCAGCGCGCCAGGCATCGGGCCAAGGATGATCGGCGGAGAGCAGCAGATCGCCACCGAGCAGCTGATGCGCTTCGCGCTCGACGGCATGCCGGACGCGGTCGGCGAGAAAGCCGACGCTGGTGAGTGCCGCGACCGCCAGCGCGAGCGCGACGAACACCAACGTCAGCTCACCCGCGCGCAGATCACGGGCCAGCATGCGCAACATCAGCCGAAGCGTACTCACAGCGTGCGTGATACCTCGATGGCCTGCTCGACGCGCTCGAGCGCGATGACTTCGATGCCCTTGATCGGCTGCTTCGGCGCATTCGCCTTCGGGATCAGCGCCTGGGCGAAGCCGAGCTTCGCCGCCTCGCGGAGTCGCTCCTGGCCGCGCGGCGCGGGACGGATCTCGCCCGCCAGCCCCACCTCGCCGAAGGCGACGAGTTTCCCCGGCAACGGCTTGTTGCGCAGGGATGAGACGATGGCCAGCAGCACCGCGAGATCGGCGGCCGGCTCCTGGATGCGCACGCCGCCGACGGCATTGACGAACACGTCCTGATCACCACACATCACGCCGGCGTGGCGATGCATGACCGCAAGCAGCATGGCGAGCCGCTGGGGTTCCAAGCCGACGGTGAGCCGGCGCGGATTGCCGCCCATCGCGGCGTCCACCAGCGCCTGGATTTCGACCAACAGCGGCCGCGTGCCCTCCTGCGTCACCAGCACGCAGGAACCGGCCACGTCTTGCGCATGCTGTGACAAAAACAGCGCCGATGGATTCGTCACGCCCCGCAAGCCCCGCTCGGTCATCGCAAACACACCCAGCTCATTGACCGCGCCGAAACGGTTCTTGAAGGCGCGCACGAGGCGGAAACTCGAATGCGTATCGCCTTCGAAATAGAGCACGGTATCGACGATGTGTTCGAGCACGCGCGGGCCGGCAAGCGCTCCCTCCTTCGTCACGTGGCCGACGAGGATCACGGTCGTGCCGGTCTGCTTGGCAAAGCGTGTCAGCTGCGCCGCGCACTCGCGCACCTGAGCAACCGAGCCGGGCGCCGATTGCAACGCGTCCGACCACAGCGTCTGGATCGAGTCGATCACCGCGACGAGCGGTCTCTCTTCCTGCAGGGCAGCAAGAATCTTTTCCAGATTGATTTCGGGCAACAAGCGCAATCCCGCGGCTGGCAATTGCAGGCGTTGGGCACGCAAGGCCACTTGTTCGGCCGATTCCTCGCCGCTCACATACAGCACCGGCCGGCCAGCCTGCGCCAGACGCGCGAGCGCTTGCAGGAGCAGTGTCGATTTGCCGATGCCGGGGTCGCCGCCGATCAGCACCACCCCCCCGGCGACGAGCCCGCCACCCAGCACGCGGTCGAACTCCTCGATGCCAGTGGCAAGACGCGGTTCCTCGCGCGGGTGGATCGTGGCCAGATCTTGCGGCTTGCCGGTCGCGGCCAACGGTGCGAAATTCGCGCCGAAGCGCTTCGCTTCGGGTGCCGTGGACTCGGCGACCGTTTCGACCAGAGTGTTCCATTGTCCGCAGCCTGGACACTGGCCCTGCCATTTGGGGGCAGTCGCACCACATTCGGTGCACTGATACACCGTCTTGGGTCTGCTCATGCCCGCGCCGCGTCGAGAAAGGCTTCCAACAGTGGCGCGCATTCCAGTAACGGTGTCCCCCCGGTTCGGCCATGGAATTCGGGATGCCATTGCACACCGCAGACGAAGCCGCGCCCTTGCCAACGGATTGCTTCGATCACTCCATCGGGAGCGCTCGCCTCGACGACGATCCCTTTGCCGAGCCGGTTGATGGCCTGATGGTGGATCGAAATCACGTTGCCCCCATCGATCCCGCCGAACCACTGGCGCATCTTGCCTTCCGAAGCGAAATCGATCCAGTGAAAATGTTTGTCGTAACTTGGGCTTTCGTGTTCGAGCGGCTGGGGAAACTGCGTCGCCAGATCCTGATACAGCGAACCGCCCAACGCTACGTTGATCAATTGCATACCGCGGCAAATGCCGAGGATCGGCTTGCCTGCTTCCATGAATTCATGCACCAGCTCGAGTTCATAGGCATCGCGCACGGGATCGCCCTGCCATGTTTCGCGCAGGGGCTCTTCGCCATAAGCGCGTGGACTGACATCGGCGCCCCCCTTGTAGGATCAACCCGTCGAGATACTCGGCATAGTCGCGCAGACGAATCTGACTACGCAGCAGATTGCCCTCCTGCAATACCGATGGCACCATCAACAACAGCACCTCGCGCGACATCACCCATTGGGCGATGGATTGCTCGAGGACCAACAGGGTCTTTGTCTTGATCCCGGCCGCATCTGGCTCTGGATGGAATATGCGCGCCGACAGGCCGATGCGCAATGGACGCCGCCCCCACTTCATGATTACGTTCCTCCGCGAAACAGGCTGAGAGCGCCTTCGACCATTCCCGGCGGGCCGGTCTCTCTTCCTCTACGGCGCAGCCACTGCGCGTGATTTCCGTGGTCGATCACCCGCTGGATCTCGTCGAGCGCGGCCTGGGCATCGAGCAGCGCCGCATGAGGTGCAAGACAGCGCAGGGTCGCATGAATGTCTTCGCGCAGCCGGATTTTCCGATGGCTGCGCGGATGCACGAGGATGCCATCGAGACCGAAACGACAGGCCTGGAAACGGTTGTAATGATAAACGAGGTAATCGTCCTCGTTTGGCGCTGGCTCCTCGCGCGCGAGGAGCATTCGACACAAGGCTTGCAAATAACCGGCGATGGCCGCGGCGCGCTCGACGTTCAGCGGCGTATCGCAGACACGCAGCTCGATGGTGCCATATTCCGGCTTGGGACGAATATCCCAGTAAAAGTCTTTCATACTCTTGACCATGCCGGTCGCCTCCATCTTGGCGAAATACTCCGCGAAATCGTGCCAGTGCAGGATGAAGGGGGCGCGGCCGCTCAACGGAAAGGCAAACACCGAATTCAGACGTGCCGAATCGAACAACGTATCGACCCCTTGCGAATACGGCGAAGACGCCGACAAGGCGATGAAATGCGGCACATAGCGGTTCAAGGCATGCAGCAAATAAAGCGCCTCGTCGGCCGACGGGCAGCCGATGTGCACATGCTGGCCGAAGACGGTGAATTGCTTGGCCAGATAACCATACAGAACCGAGATCTCCTCGAAACGTGGCTTGGAGAAAATACGCTGGTCGAACCAACGCTGAAATGGATGCGTCCCGCCACCACACACGCCCACATTGAGCCGGTCGCCCGCCTGCACCAGCACGTCGCGCATCTGACGCAGCTGCTGCAGCAGCGGCTCATACCAAGTATGCACGTCGGTGGATATTTCGATCATGCTTTCGGTGATCTCCGGCTTGACATCGCCGGGAAAACCCCTGCCTTCAAGGAAGAACAGCATGTCGGCGGACGCCGCGGTCAAATCGAAATCGGTCGTATCGACGAGCTGCAATTCGAGTTCGACACCCATGCTCAAGGCAGCGCTGGACTTGAAAGCTTCGAGCGGCATACCGCCTATCCCCTACGCGCCGGATGCGCCTCGCCGGCTCGTAACAAGGCCCAGCGCGTGACCAACGGCGCTCCGATCTCCAACAACAGGACGAGCGTCGCCAATCCAGCCATGTCGTTGATCCAACCGATGCCGAGATGCCGCGACTGTTCGAGCAGGAGAATGACGAACACCGATTGCGGCGTCAGCGCCAGTCCGGTGAGGAGGCCTTTGCGCCAGGTAATGCCGCTCAAGCGCGCGAAGCCCGTGGTGACGGCGGTCTTGCTCGCCAAGCGCACGACCAAGACCAGCAACGCCAAATCGATCCCCTCCTTCATTCGCTGCCAATCGAGTGTCGCAGCGACGAAAACGAACAGCAGCACGGTCAGCACCTCGCCCAGCACGCCAAAGTTGCGCTGGGCGGGCGAGAGCACCACTCGGCGGTGGCGCGCCATGATTCCAAAAGTGATTGCCGCGAGCAAAGGCGAAAATTTGAGGGCCGTCGTCAGCGCGGTCAGCAACAAAACCGCCAGTGCGAAAACGATCGTCGCCGATTGAGCCGGATTGGCCGTCTGCCGCAACAAACCGGCGAAGAGCACGCCGAAGAGCACGCCGAGCCCCACCGATACGGCCATCACCACCAGGCTCGCCCAAATGGCCTGGAATAGGCTGCCTGCGCTGGAAAATACCCAGTAGCCGGCGATGACCTTGAACGTGAAGACACTGAGCAGGCAATTGAGTGCCGACAGATGCAGACTGCGTTCGGTCACTTGTCCGGCGCTATTGAGATCGTTCGCCACGCGCACAATGGCAGCCGGTGAAGTCGCCATCGCCAATGCCGCCAGCAATAGAGAAGGTTCGAGCGCCATGCCAAACCGCCACACGACGGTGGATACGGCGAGGAAACTGGCGACCGATTCGATGATACTGGTCACCCCCAGCCAGGGGTTGTGGCGCAGCCAGCGCAGATTGATACGGTAACCGAGCTCGAACAGAATCAGCGCAAACGCATAATCGGCCAGCAAAGCCACCGGCCCGCCCGAAGGATCGGGCAGGACACCGAGCTGGGGTCGCGCCAGCAAGAAACCCACGATGCCGTAGCTGCTGATGCGCGGCAGGCCAAGCCAGCGTGCGCCGAACTCTCCGCCCGCCCAGGCCAACGACAAGGCCAACGGCCAGATGAGTTCGCTACCGGTGAGACCGATGGTCATGGGCATCGTGGTTGGGATGGTCAAGTCAAAGACTCGACGAGTCTGTAACGATAACAGGAACGCGCGGCGCCAGCGCGCAGAAGAGTTCATAGCTGATCGTCCCCGCAGCGGCAGCCACTGCGTCGGCCAAAAGCCCTTCTCCCCACAAGGTTGCCGTGGCGCCAACGCCGATTTCCGCGGCGAGACTGGTCAGATCGACGCACAGCTTGTCCATCGAAACGCGCCCCAGAAGCCGGGTGCGCCTGCCTTCGACCAGCACCGGCGTGCCCGTGGGCGCGTGGCGTGGGTAGCCATCGGCATAACCACAGGCGACCACCCCGACCCGCATGGGCTCGTCTGCGGTGAAAGCACAGCCATAGCCGACGCTATCCCCGGCAGCGAGCCGCTGCACGGCGATGATCTCGCTTTGCAGCGTCATCACCGGACGCAGACCAAATTCCTCGGCCGTTCGATCGGCGAAGGGCGAGCCGCCATAGAGCATGATCCCCGGCCGTCCCCAGTCGCCCATACTCTCGGGAAAGCGCAAGATCGTTGCCGAATTGCCAAGCGACGTCGTCTCGCTCATACCGGCCGTCATTGCATGGAACCTTGCGAGCTGCCAGTCGATGCCGTGCGGCCCGTCGGCGTCGGCGAAATGCGTCATCAACACGCAGCCGATGTGCCGCTCCACCAGCGCCGACTTTGCGGCCGCCAGACCCGCGGCATCGAAGCCGAGACGGTTCATGCCGGTGTTGAGTTTCAGATAGACGGGCAGATCGGCCGGCCAGTGCGTCGCCAACAACCAGTCGAGCTGCTCGCGGCGATGGACGACCGGAATCAAACGATGGCGGATGAACAGCGGCACATCTTCAGCCGAGTAACAGCCTTCCAGCATCAGAATCGGCTTCGCCAGACCGGCTTCACGCAATGCGACCGCCCGTTCGAGCTCGATCAGCGCGAAGCCATCGGCCATGTCGCGCAAGGCCCGCACGACACGCTCCAGTCCATGGCCGTAGGCGTTGGCCTTGACGACTGCCCAGAGACGAGATCGTTTGGCGAAGCGCCGGGCGACCAGAAAGTTGTGCCGCAGCGCGGCCAGATCGATGATGGCGCGAATCGGGCGCGTCATGCAGGCTGCCGGCGGCTACGCAGCCTTGTGCTCTTTGAGACGTTCGGCGGCGAACGAAACGAAGGAGGTCACGAGACGCGAGCGGAATTTTTCCTTCGGATAGACCATCGACAGCTTGCGCACCAAACGTGGCTTGAGCGGGATCGACACCAAGGTTCCGAGGCGCAACGCATGCATCACCGAAGCACGCGATGCGATCGCATAACCCAGGCCGGTTTCGACGACCTCGAGCAAGGCCAAGGGGCTGCCCAGTTCCATGACGGGCATCATCTGACTGACATCGACTCCATGTTTGTGCAGATAGACCTCGGTGAACTCGCGCGTGCCGGAGCCGGGCTCGCGGGACACGAAAGGATGATCGACAAGCTGCTGCGGGCTGACCTCCTTGAAGCGCGCCAAGGGGAATTTCGGGCTGCAGATCACCTGCAACTCGTCTTCGCAGCAGACTTCGGTTTGCAGGCTGGGATGATGAGTCGGCGATTCGATGAAGCCGATGTCGAGCGTATGTTCGGCCACGCGGGTTTCGATGGCTTCCGAGTTGGCGACGACCAGCCGCGGCCGCACGTTCGGGTATTTCGTCTTGAATTCACCCATGATGCGCGGCAACAGAAACTCGGCGATCGTCGTGCTGGCGCCGACCAGCAGGGGACCGCCGATTTCGCCGGTCATCTCCGCCATACGCACATCCATCTCGTTCGACAGCGCCAGAATCTTCTCGGCGTAAGACAGCACCAGCTCCCCTGCCGGCGTCAGCGAAATGCGCCCATGGCCGCGGTCGAACAGGCGGGTATTGAAATGTTCTTCGAGCTGCTTGATCTGGAAGGTGACTGCCGGCTGCGTCATGAACAGCACTTCGGCAGCCTTGGTGAAGGAAAGCTGCTTGGCCACGGCATGGAAAACCTGGAGCCTGCGATCAGCCATGTCTCATTCCTCGAAGTGTGGTTGTCATCTCGATCGACGCTGCTATTGAAGCACAATTCAGGCCCATAAGAAAGCCTGATGCGCCGGCATGCACGCCGTATCCGAATTCGAGTCGATACGAAACGGCAGCCCGCCGCATCCCCTCCACCGCGGCCGACCGAGGGTGGCGACGTGGCGATCTGGCCATGCCGTCATGAGCTGGTATCGGCTTTCATGATATAACCCGGCGTCCATGAGCCTCGGGTTCTACATCATCATGGCGGCGCAGTTCTTTTCCGCGCTCGCCGACAATGCCCTGTTGATCGTCGCCATCGCCATTTTGCGCGACATTCAGGCCCCGGCGGCCTATGAACCCCTGCTGAAGACCTTCTTCACCGTCTCTTACGTGGCGCTCGCCGCCTTTGTCGGCGCTTTTGCCGATTCGATGCCGAAGTGGCGCGTGATGTTCATCAGCAACGGCATCAAGATCGCGGGCTGCGGGCTGATGTTCTTCGATGTCCATCCGCTCTTCGCCTATGCCGTGGTGGGCCTGGGCGCTGCGGCCTATTCGCCGGCCAAGTACGGCATCCTCACCGAATACCTGCCGCACCGCCTGCTCGTCATCGCCAACGGCTGGATCGAGGGCTTGACCGTGGTAGCCATCATCCTCGGCGTGGTGCTGGGTGGCGCATTGATCAAACCGGACATCGCACAGACGCTGCTCGCCTTCGACATTCCCGGCCTGGATACCGGTATCGATACGGTCGCCGAGATGAATCTCGTCATCATTGGTGGTCTTTACCTGATCGCCGCGTTCTTCAATCTCTACATTCCCGATACCGGCGTCGATCACAAGCCGCTGAAGAAAAACCCCGTCTATCTACTCCACGAGTTCAACCACTGCCTGAAACTGCTCTGGCGCGACCGCCTCGGCCAGATCTCGCTCGCCGTCACCACATTGTTCTGGGGCGCAGGGGCCACCCTGCAATTCATCGTCATCGAATGGGCCAAGGCGGCACTGAACCTCGACCTCTCCAAGGCCAGCATGCTGCAGGGCGTCGTGGCCGTCGGCGTCGCCGCCGGGGCCGTGCTGGCGGCGAAGCTGATCACATTGCGCAAGTCGGTGCGCGTGATCCCGCTCGGCATCGCGATGGGCATGGGGGTCATGGTGATGATCTTCGTGCGCGATACCTGGATCGCCATGCCACTTCTCGTCATCGTCGGCGTGCTGTCCGGTTTTTTCGTCGTGCCGATGAACGCATTGCTGCAACATCGCGGCCACATCCTGATGGGTGCCGGCCATTCGATCGCGGTGCAGAATTTCAACGAGAACCTGTCGATCCTGGTGATGACCGGCATTTACTCACTACTGCTGAAAGCCGGCCTGCACATCTACACGGTGATCGTGCTGTTTGGTCTGTTCGTCGCCGGCACGATGTGGCTGGTCAAGCGCCGTCACGAGGCCAATCAGCGCGAACACGACGACGTGATCCATCTGGAAGACGTCGCGCACCACTGAAATGAAAAAGCCGGTGACCTTGCGGTCACCGGCTTGCGCAATTGGCGCGCCCGAAGAGATTCGAACTCCTGACCCCCTGGTTCGTAGCCAGGTACTCTATCCAGCTGAGCTACGGGCGCATCGAAGAGTTGCGCATTATAGCGAAAGAAGCGAACGGGTAAACTGCCGCCTGCAATTTTTTTCCGCAACCATGAAATCGACTTACGACGAATCCAGTTTCCGCGTCTTGAAGGGCCTCGAGCCCGTGCGTGAGCGGCCGGGGATGTACACCCGCACCGACTCGCCCGCGCACATCATCCAGGAAGTCATCGACAACGCCGCCGACGAGGCGCTCGCCGGCGCAGCCCGGCACATCCATGTCCTCGTGGCCAAGGACGGGAGCGTCACCGTCACCGATGACGGCCGCGGTATCCCGGTGGGGCTCCATCCCGAAGAAAAGGTTCCCGTCGTCGTGCTCGCCTTCACCCGCCTGCATGCCGGCGGCAAGTTCGACAAGAAAAGCAAAACCGGCGCTTATGCCTTTTCCGGGGGGCTGCACGGCGTCGGCGTCGCGGTGACGAATGCGCTCTCGCGCCTCGTCGAAGTCGAGGTGCGCCGCGACGGCAAGATCCATACGGTGAGCTTTACCGACGGTGGAGAGAAAGTCTCGCCGCTCGCAGTAGTCGGTGATTGCGGCCGGCAGACCGGCACGCGCGTGCGCGTCCTGCCCGATCCAAAGTATTTCGATTCGCCCAAAGTGCCGCAGGCCGAACTGGAACGGCTGTTGCGCTCGAAGGCCGTGCTGCTGCCGGGTGTCGAGGTCACGCTGGCCATCGAGCAATCCGATGGCTCGTTGCTCGAAAAAACCTGGCGCTATCCCGAAGGACTGGCCGGCTATCTGAGGGAAATCTCCGCCGACGATCCCGTCGCGCCGATCTGGGCGGGCGAAAACTACGCCAACGCCGATGACGAGAACTTCGCCGCCGGTGAAGGCGCGGCCTGGGCGCTCGGCTGGTGGCAGGATGCCGCGCCGACGGAATCTTATGTGAACCTGATTCCCACGGTGGCCGGCGGCACGCACGAATCCGGCCTCAAGGCCGGCGTCTTCGAGGCGGTGAAGAGCTTCATCGAACATCATGCGCTGCTGCCGCGCGGCGTCAAGCTCCAGCAGGAGGACATCTGCGGCAGGATGGGCTTCGTGCTCTCGGTGCGCCTGCTCGATCCGCAGTTCCAGGGGCAAGTCAAGGAAAAGCTCAACTCGCGTGAGGCAGTGAAACTCGTCGCCCGCATGGTGCGCGATCCGCTGGAGATCTGGCTCAACCAACACGTCGAGGCCGGCAAGGCGATCGCGGAACTGGCGATCCGGCAGGCGCTCGCCCGCCAGAAAAATGCCCAAAGAGTCGAAAAGAAAAAACAGTCGGGAGTGGCCGTGCTGCCAGGCAAGCTTTCCGACTGCGAGTCGACCGACATCCGGGAAAACGAACTTTTCCTCGTCGAGGGCGATTCCGCCGGCGGCTCGGCGAAGATGGCCAGAAACCGCGAAACGCAAGCGATCCTGCCTTTGCGCGGCAAGGTGCAGAACGCCTGGGAGATCGAAGCCGGACGGCTCTTCGCCAACGCCGAGATCCACGACATCGCCGTGGCGCTGGGCATCGAGCCGCACGGCAGCGAGGACGAGCCGGACCTGTCGAACCTGCGCTATGGCAAGGTGATCATCATGTCGGATGCCGACGTCGATGGCGCGCACATCCAGACCCTGTTGCTCACGCTTTTCTACCGCCATTTTCCGGCCCTGATCCGCCACGGCCATGTCTATGTCGCCCAGCCGCCGCTCTTTCGCATCGACGTGCCGGCCTGCGGCAAGAAACGGCCGGCCAAGAGACTTTACGCTCTCGACGACGGCGAGCTCGAAGCGATCAAGGAAAGACTCGCCAACGAAGGCATTCCGGTCGACAAAATCGAAGTCGGCCGCTTCAAGGGACTGGGCGAGATGAATCCCGAGCAACTACGCGAGACCGCGATGGACCCGGCCACGCGCCGGGTGCTGCCGGTCTTCGAGCGCCGCGAGGCGCATGCCGAAACCGTTCGACTCTTCAACCTGCTGATGGGCAAGGGCGAAGCCGCGGCGCGGCGCGCATGGATGGAGGAGAAAGGCAATCTGATCGAGGCCGATGTGTGAGTTTGAAACACATATCTACGGCACCTAGAATATGGGCATCCATATTGTTTTCTCGAACCATG
The DNA here is from genome assembly GCA_046294935.1 of Rhodocyclaceae bacterium. Classification (GTDB taxonomy): domain Bacteria; phylum Pseudomonadota; class Gammaproteobacteria; order Burkholderiales; family Rhodocyclaceae; genus Sulfuricystis. Next base: position 8,178 of record JBKBOI010000011.1, on the reverse strand, counting down.
AAAACGACCATCGAAATATCCGATCCCCTGATGCGCGAGGCACGCAAGCTCGCTGGCCAGAAAGGCATCACGCTACGCGCACTGATCGAGCAGGGCCTGCGCATCGTGATCGCGCAGCAAAGGCAGGCGAGCGAATTCCGGTTGCGCCGCGCGACGTTCAAAGGTAACGGCCTGCAGCCGGATCTGCGCGATGCCGGCTGGGAGCGCATCCGCGAGATGGCCTATGGAGATCATGGCGGATGATCGCCATCGATACCAATCTGCTGGTCTATGCCCATCGGGAGGATTCGCCTTTCCACGCGCGCGCCTTCTTCGCCATCGAATCGCTCGCCAACGGGATGGCGCCATGGGCGGTTCCCTAGCCCTGCCTGCACGAATTCTTCGCCATCGTCACCCACCCGCGCATCTATGCGCCACCCACTCCCATCGACATCGCGCTCGATCAGATCGACGCCTGGCTGGAAGCGCCGTCGCTCGTGCTACTCGGCGAATCGGAATTGCATTGGCCCGAATTGCGCGCGCTGATCACACAAGGCCATATCGCTGGCCCACGAGTGCACGATGCGCGCATCGCCGCCTTGTGCCTGCAGCATGGCATCAAGAAACTATGGACGGCGGATCGTGATTTCAGCCGTTTCCCACGTCTAGCCTGCGTCAACCCCCTGATCGATGAATCCGCAAACGCCTGATCTGTTCGAACCCACTGCCGTCTCGCCAGCGCCGACTTGCGCAGAAGGCGACGCCCTCCCCCTCGACGCCTACGCCGAGCGCGCCTACCTCGCCTATGCGATGAGCGTGGTCAAATCCCGCGCGCTGCCGCAAATCGAGGATGGTCTCAAACCCGTGCAGCGTCGCATCCTCTTTGCGATGCACGAGATGCGACTGGCCGCCACCGCCAAGCACGTCAAAAGCGCACGCGTCGTCGGCGACGTGATCGGCAAGTTCCACCCGCATGGCGATGCCAGCGTCTACGACGCGATGGTGCGCGTGGCGCAGGATTTTTCGCTGCGCTATCCGCTCGTCGACGGCCAGGGCAACTTCGGCTCGCGCGACGGCGACGGCGCGGCGGCGATGCGTTACACCGAATGCCGCCTCACCCCCATCGCCGAGCTGCTGCTCGCCGAGATCGACAAGGGCACCGTGGACTTCGTGCCCAACTACGACGGCACGATGATGGAACCGCGGCTTTTGCCCGCGCGCCTGCCTTTCGTCTTGCTCAACGGCGCATCGGGGATCGCAGTGGGCATGGCGACCGAAATCCCGCCGCACAATCTCGAGGAGGTTGCCGAGGCATTGAAGCTCTTGATCAAAAAACCCAATGCCTCGCTCGACGACGTGCTCGCCGTCATGCCCGGGCCCGATTTCCCGGGCGGCGGGCAGCTCATTTCGCCACCCGCCGACATCCGCGCCGCCTATGAAACCGGCCGCGGTTCCTTGCGCATGCGCGCCCGCTGGCGCGTCGAGGAGCTGGCGCGGGGCCAGTGGCGCGTGATCGTGTATGAGTTGCCTCACGGCGTCTCCACCGCGCAGGTGCTTTCAGAGATCGAGGCGATCACCAACCCACAGCCGCGTCCCGGCAAGAAGGAGGTTTCCCAAGAGCAGAAGAACCTGAAGCAGGCGATGCTCGGCGTGCTCGACGCCGTGCGCGACGAGTCGAACGAAAAGGAACCGGTGCGCATCGTGCTCGAGCCGCGCTCCTCGCGCATCCCGCAGGACGAATTCATGGCGACCTTGCTCGCCCGCACCAGCCTCGAAGCCAATGTGCCGGTGAATCTGACGATGATCGGCCGGGATGGTCGGCCGGCGCAAAAACCGCTGCTGGCGATGCTTGCCGAGTGGCTCGCCTTCCGTCATGCCACCGTCGAGCGCAGAAGCCGCCAGCGTCTGACCGAAGTCGAGCGCCGCCTACACATCCTCGCAGGCCGCATGCTGGCTTTCCTGTCCATCGACGAGATCATCCGGACGATCCGCGAAGCGGAGGAACCCAAAGCCGAGCTGATGGCGAAGTTCAAGCTCTCGGAAGCGCAGGCCGAGGATATTCTGGAAATCCGTCTGCGCCAATTGGCGCGACTCGAAGGCATCAAGATCGAACAGGAGCAGCAGGCGCTCGAAGCGGAAGCCCAAGACCTGCGCCGCGTGCTCGAAGACCCGAAAGAGCTCACCAAGCTCGTGCTCAAGGAAATCGCCGAGGATGCGAAGAAATACGGCGATGCGCGCCGCACGCTGATCGAGGCGGTCGCGCCGGTCACACCTGCCGAGATCATGATTCCCGACGAGCCGGTCACCGTGATCGTCTCGAAGAACGGCTGGGTGCGCACCCGTCAGGGACATGGGCTCGATCCTACCTCGATCGCCTACAAGACCGGCGACTTCCCGCTCCTCGTCGCTGAGTCGCGCACCGTCTGGCCGCTGGTGATCCTCGACACAAACGGCCGGGCCTACAGCGTGCGCGTCGCCGACCTGCCGGGCGGTCGCGGCGACGGCGTGCCGATCACGACACTCGTCGATTTCCAGGACGGCGGCAGGCTCTGTCAGGCGATCACCGATGCCCTCGATGCGCGCTATCTCTTTGCCAATTCCGGCGGCTATGGCTTCGTCGCGAGCATCGCCGATCTCGTTTCGCGCCATCGCGCCGGCAAGGCATTCATGACGCTTGAAAAGGGCGAAAAACCGCTCGTTCCGGCAAAAGTCGGGACGGGGGAAACGGCATCTGGCGACACGGTGGCCGCGCTCTCCGCCAATGGCCGGCTATTGCTCTTTCCACTCGCCGAGGTCAAGACCATGGCCAAAGGCCGCGGCACGATCCTGCAGGCACTGGAACCGAAAGACGAGATGCTGGCCGTTGCCGTCGGCACGAACGCTTTCACCGTCATCGGCGGCGGGCGCGGCGGCAAAACGGCGGAATGGCAGCTCGCCGGACAGGACGCCGAGGCTTTCCGCAGCCACCGCGCGCGCAAGGGACATCCGATCCCGGCCCGCTTGAAACCGTCCGGCATGATCCCCAGTTAGCGCGTCGTCTTCCATCCTGTATAATCCGCGGTTTATGAGCACCGACAAAAAAGAACCCGCGACGCGTTACTGCTATCACTGCCGCACGCATCATCCCGTCGAGGAAATGCGGCTTCTGGTGACCAAGACCGGCTCTCGCTGGCGCTGCATCAAGAGCATCGAGGCCGTCAAGCGTTCCAAGGAGGAACGCGATGCCTACGGGCGTCAGGTCTCGGCCCAGAATCAGGCCGAAGCCTCGGGACGTGCCCGCATGCTGAACAAGATCCAGCGGGGTCTCTGAAAGCGCCTGTCACGTCAGGCGTTCGCGCAGGCCTGACATGCGGATCGAGCGACGTTCGATCGCTGCGCGCAGCACCGCTTCGCCCGCCCAGAGCTCGACGCTGCGTTTCGCGCGTGTCACCCCGGTATAGACGAGCTCGCGCGTCGCCACTGGCGAAACGGCCGTCGGCAGCGCGAGCAGCACCCGCTCGAATTCCGAACCTTGAGCCTTGTGGATCGTCATGGCCCAGGCTGGCTCCCAATCAGGCAGACGGTGCAAGGGAATCCAGCGTACCGTCTCACCGAGGAAGGCAACTTTCTCCCTGCCATCGGCCGGATCGATCAGCAACAGCCCGATGTCGCCATTGAATACCCGCAGCAGCGGGTCGTTGCGCAGCATCATGATGGGGGTGCCGACTGGCGGACGCAGCGAATCTCCGCTCAGTGCCCGGTTGATCGCCTCGGCCTGCTGGCGATGCGCGCATAGCACGCGGAATCCATCGAAGCGGGCAAACAGTGCTTCCGGCGCAAGCCCCTCGGCCACGCCTTCCAGGTAATCCCGGTATCCCGCCCGAACGGCTTCGAGAAGCGCATGGTATTCGCCATGCGCCATCCAGACGAGGTCATCGCCCCCGGCGGCAAGCAATGCGAGGGCGCCGTCGGCATCGCCAAGGCGCAGGCACTCGGCCAGGCGGCCAATGCCGCTTGCCGCACCGAACCGGAAATTCGTCGTCAGCATGGCCAGGCACTCGGCCAGCCGGCGACTCTCGCACAGATCGGCGAACACCGCGCCGGCTTCGACGGCCGCGAGCTGGTCCCGATCGCCGAGCAGGATCAGCCGCGCCTGTTTCGGCAGGGCATCGACGAGATGCGCCATGAGAGACAGGGCGATCATCGAGGCTTCATCGACGACCAGTACATCGACGGCCAACGGATGAAACCGGTCATGCCGGAAACCGCCTTGCGCGCGCACCCCGAGGAGGCGATGAAGGGTTTTTGCCTCCTCGGACACGATCACCCCGGCCGCCTTCAGGGCATCGCCCATGCGCGCCGCCGCCTTGCCGGTCGGCGCGGCGAGCGCGATGCGCAACCGGGGCTGCCGCGCCTGCAGCAGGCCGATGATGCGAGCGAGGGTATGGGTCTTGCCGGTGCCAGGACCGCCGGAGATCAAGGCCAGCCGGCGCCCGAGTGCGACTTCTACCGCATGGCGCTGGCCGGCGTCCGGGAATCGTTCGGCCATATTCTCGAGCGTTTCGGAAAGGGGTGTGGCTGCAGCACTTCGCGCCAGCAAGTCGTCTGCGATTCGCTGTTCATAGTCCCAGTAGCGACGCAGATAGAGACGCTGCCCGTCCCAGACCAACGGCGTCCAGTCTTCCGCCCCCCCGACGATCGGCAATCGGGGAAGTCGGGCGCGCAAGGCGGCGCGCGCGGCTCTATCCATTGCATCTGCCCAGAGTCCCCATCCAGCCTCGGTATCGAGATCGGCGCAGACGTGGCCCTCGACGGTCGCAAAACATGCGAGTGCCGCTGCCAGCTCTGCATCGGGATCCCCAGCCCCCAGAAAGCGCGCGAGCTGCGAAACGATTGCGGGCATCGTCGGCAAGCTCATGATTCCACCCCGTCGAGAAAGCCGTCGATGTCGGCTGCCGTCGGACGGACGAAATACACCCCTTGCATGCTGCCAGGCTTCATGCCGCGCAGGAACAGATAGAACACGCCGCCGAAGGCCGCCTCCCAGTCACATCCTGGTTCGCGCCAAGCCAGCGCGCGCTTCAGCGCCGCGCAATAGATGCGCAGCTGCAAGTCATAGCGGTGGAATCGCATCGCCTCGGCCAAGGACGCGGGGCCGTAATCCTCCAGCCAGTTCGATTTCCAATCGACGATGTACCAGCGTCCTTCGGCACGGAACACGAGATCGATGAATCCTTTCATGTAGCCGGCCCGCCCGGCGGGGGAAGCCAGCGGAAAGGTAAACCCCATCTCCACGATTCGGGCATCCGACGGTATGTCGGCGAGCCTCAGGCCGTCCTCATTCAACGGTGTGGCCAGCACATCGGCCGCCAGCCTCTCGAGCGCCGGCTGCCATTCGGGCGCAAACCCATATTCGGCCAGCACCTCTGCGGCGACCTGGCCGACCGCCGAAGGCTGCTGGAAATCGATGCGCTCGAGCAGCGCGTGCAGGCAACTGCCTGCACGCGTGCCGCGCGGGAAGTCCCGGATGCTCCCGCAGCCCGCTGCCGGCACGACCAGCCCCGTCCCATCGGTAGCTGTCTCGGGTCGCAAGGTCGGCGCTGGCAAAACGGCACCCGATGGCCCGACGGCATCGTGATCGGGGTTTTCCGCCTCCTCGTCGAGCCGTGCAGTAAGCGAAGAAAAGCTGCGCACCTGCCACGCCGAGGGAATGCATCCAGAAAATCCTCGCGCCCGCAACCCGGCACGCATGATTTCGGAGGGAATGAAGCCGGCGGCATCGGTGCTTGGCAGCGGCAGCACCTTCAGCGCGCCGCCGAGGCGGGCCTCGAGCACGCGCAGGGACTCCGTTTCGTCGTGCGTTTCCAGCCATTGCGCCAGCCAGGCGCGTGGGTCTCCCGACACCTCCTCGCGCGGCCCGAACAGCAGCCAGGCGAGCGGCGAGCGCGCGCAATTGTTCACCTTGCCCCAGATCACGACGCAGCGATGCTCGGCACGCGTCAGCGCCACATAGGCCAAGCGCAATTCTTCTGCCGCGGCTTCGCGCTCCGCCGCGCGGGCGAGCACCTGCGCCTCGGGTGAGCCGAAATCGAGCAATGCCTTGCCGTCCCGATGCGCGAGCACCGGCCAGTCTTTGTCCGTCCTCTCTTCCGGCCCAAGCCAGAGGAAGGGGCAATAGACGATCGGGTATTGCAGCCCCTTCGCCGCATGTTGCGTGACGATGTGCACCAGATGGGCATCGCTTTCCAGCCGCAACTGGTTGTCTTCGTTTTCCGACGCGGCGCGTTGATCGGCGAGGTAGCGGGCGAGCCCCTCGGCATCGAGCGCGGCCTGCTCACTCGCCGCCTGGAGCAGCTCGGCCAGATGACGGTAATTGGTCAGCCGCCGCTCACCGTCGGGACGCGCCAGCACACGAGCCACCACGCCTTCGCGGCGCAGCAGACGGCGCCACATCGCCATGAAGCCGCGCTCGCGCAGCAACCGCCCATCCTCGTGGAACCGTTCGAGCCGCTCGCTCCAGGCCAGATCGTCTTCGCGCCAGGCGGAAAGCTGCGCCGCATCGGCACCGAGCAGCACGGTGGCCAGCGCCGCGCGCACCCATCCCTCGCGTGTCGGCTGCGCCACCGCGAGCAATAGACGTTCGAGCTCTTCAGCCTCTTCGCTCGCCCAGACGCTGCCCCCACCGCTGCCGACCGATGGGATGCCGCGCCGCAGTAGAGCCTTACGGACGAGATCGCCTTCGTGATGCCTGCGCACCAGGACCGCGATATCGCCGCCGCCGAGTGGCCGGTCGCCGAGCTTCGCTTGCCCCTCTGCCGCGAGATGCAACAGGTGGGCGATGTCGCTCGCCACCGCTTCCGCCGCCATCGCCCGTCCCGCCTCCTTCGTGAAGCTCTTCGCCGTCGCGGGCTTTTCCATGACCCACAGCGTCAAGGGCGCGGCATCGTCTTCGATCCGGCATTCCGTGCGTTCCCCATCGGCGGCCTGCGCAGGCTGATAGGGCAGATCATCGAGCAGGAAGGGCCGCGGCCTCGTAAACAGGGCATTGATCGCATCGAGCAGGGACGGGTCGGAACGCCGGTTTTCCAGCAGCGCGTGGATGGCGTCGGCGCGCGCGCGCGCGGCGAGATAGGCGAACACGTCGGCACCACGAAAGGCATAGATCGCCTGCTTCGGATCGCCGACGAAGATCAACGGATGCGTATCAGAGCCGAAAATACGCGTGAAGATGCGTAGCTGCAGGGTATCGGTATCCTGGAATTCATCGATCAGCGCGAAACGATAGCGCGCCCGCAGGCTGCCGATCAGGCGTCCTCCCGCCGCTCCATCGAGAGCGCTCGCCAAGGCGAGCAACAGATCGTCATGGCTTTGCAGGCCGCTTGCCTGCTTGTGCCGTGCCAGCCGCGCGCGCGCCGCGCAGAGAAATTCCGCGACGAAGCCGCGCAATGCCACATCGCAGACGACCCGGAAATCCTCCGTTGCCTGCCACAGCTCGTCCATCGCCATGAAGAAATGGTGCTCGGGCACCGGGCTCAGTTTGGTGCGCCCCTGTTCGATCTTTTGCCGGCCCAATAGGCGCAGCGCTTCCGGCGCCGGTAGCAGTGGCAATGCTTCGGCGAACCAGACATTCGCCGTGGCCACTGCTTCCTCGATCTTCGTCGTCGAATAGACGTTGCGTTTGAGTCCCGCATTCGCCAGCCAGTCATGCAATGTCGTCGCGTCCTTCCGCCACAGCGCTCGGGCTTTCTCCCAGGCCGCCAGCAGCGCACGCTCGGCCGCCTGTCGATCCGCGAGCGGCGGCGCGGCGATCTGCGCCGTCACGCGCCCCAGGTGATCTTTGCAACGTTCGACGAGACCTTGCGGCCCTTTCAGCGCACCGATCAGGAATTGCGCCCATAAAGGCGAAGCATTCGCCATCTCCGTGCGCCAGGCATCGCGCGCCGCGTCGGCCAGCATTTCG
>JBKBOI010000011.1:0-250 GCA_046294935.1 Rhodocyclaceae bacterium | reverse complement strand
CATCGATCAGTTCGCGCTCGAACGGCTGGCCAGCCGCGAAGGCCGCTTCGGCCAAGGCCCGCTGACAGAAGCCGTGGATCGTAAAGATCGATGCTTCATCGAAGCTCTCGATCGCCAGCCTGAGCCGCGCTTTCGCCTCATCGACCGGGTGTCTTCCTATCAGCGCCTCGAGGTATCCATCATCGCTCTCGCCGGCCTCGAAGGCTGCCAGCGCCTCGGAGAGCCGCGCGCGGATGCGGCCTCTGAGTTC
>JBKBOI010000010.1:0-24746 GCA_046294935.1 Rhodocyclaceae bacterium | reverse complement strand
TGGCTTCGTCGGCATCGAGAAAATCGAATGTCACTGTGGCGCCGAAGAAAACCTGCTCGCGGTTGGTCTGCAGCGTCGGATCCACCACCTCGGCATTGTCGAGGCGCTTTTGCAGGTAGCGGATGCGCCGATCCATCTCGCGAAGCTTCTTCTTGCCGTAGATATAGTCGCCATTCTCCGAGCGATCGCCATTGCTGGCCGCCCAGGCAACGACCTGCGTCAGATGCGGGCGCTCGATCTTGACGAGCCGCTCGAATTCTTCGCGCAGCGCGCGATGGCCCGCCGGCGTCATATAGTTCTTCATTCCAGCGGGAAGGAAAGGCTGACCGGGGAGGTCATCCTCGTCGTCTTCGTGTGTGGGTTCCTTCACGAAAGCCTTGTTCATGATCGGGTGCCGTGTCGTCAGAGCAGAAAATTTGAATTTTACTGGCGCGATCGTCGAATCCCTTGGTTCGGCACGGGATGACCCGCATGAATCTGCCAGACGATCCGCGAGCCCTGCAGACGCTGCCAGATGGGCTCGAGCTCGATCATCACGATCTCGCTACCAGCGGCTACCGCCTGACAGAGCAGTCACTACACGACGAGCTGCTGCTGCGCCGTCCGAAGAAACGCAAGCTGCTGCTCGAAGGCCGGATCATCACAGTGAAACGGTTGCTCGGGCCAGGTCTGACCGCCTGAGCGTCAGTTTTTCGGTTTGAGGTGCAGATGAACGTGCGCCCTGCCGCCGCGCGGCCGGTAACCGTGATCATGGGCGCTGTTCTCGATGTCCACCGAGACGATGTTGATCTGGCCGTGACGCACACCGCGCTCTGCCGTCAAGGCATCGGCGAAGGCGCGCACGCTGGCGGTCGGCCCTCGCAAGATCACGCTCTCCATGCAATTGTCGTGATCCAGATGGGCATGCATCGTCGCCACCGTCAGATCGTGATGGGCGTGCTGCAGGTTCGTGAGCCGCTCGGCCAGATCACGTTCATGATGGCCATAGACATAGGAAAGATTGGCGATGCAAAACCCGCTTTCCTTCTCGCTGCGCGCCGCCTCGAGCCGCTCGCGCAACAGGTCGCGGATCGCCTCGGAGCGGTTGCGATAGCCGCGGCGGGCGATGAGCGCATCGAACTCCCGCGCCAGCGGTTCATCCAATGAAATCGTGATACGTTCCATATACTCTTGCCTCCCGAACGATGAAAGGATACGCCATGAGACTCGATGATGCCGCCCTCGACCAACTGTTCCGCGCCGCGCGCACCCACAACGCCTGGCAGGACAAGCCCGTGCCCGACAGCCTGCTCAGAGAACTCCACGAGCTGATGAAATGGGGCCCGACCAGCGCCAACTGCTGGCCGCTGCGCGTGGTCTTCGTCAAGTCACCCGAGGCCAAGGCGCGCCTCATTCCGCTCTTGATGGAAGGCAACCGCGCCAAGGTGCAGGCCGCTCCGGTCACCGCAATCCTCGGCATGGACATGGCGTTCTACGAGCTGTTGCCGAAACTGTTTCCGCATACCGATGCCCGCTCCTGGTTCATCGGCAACGAGGCACTGATCGAAACCACCGCATTTCGCAACAGCAGTCTGCAGGGGGCTTACTTCATGCTCGCCGCGCGCGCGCTGGGGCTCGACTGCGGACCGATGTCGGGCTTCGACAATGCGCAGGTCGATGCCGAATTCTTCGCCGGCACGACGATCAAGAGCAATTTCATCTGCAGCCTCGGCTACGGCGATCCGGCCGGGCTGTTCCCACGCAGCCCGCGTCCCGAATTCGACGAAGTCTGCAAGATCATCTGAACCATGGCCGGCGCGAGCCTGCTTGCCCTGCTCGACGACATCGCCTCGATCCTCGATGATGTCGCGGCGATGACCAAGACCGCCGCCAAGAAGACGGCCGGGGTGCTGGGCGACGATCTCGCGCTCAACGCCCAGCAGGTCGGCACAGTGGCTGCCGAGCGTGAACTGCCGGTGGTCTGGAAGGTCGCCATCGGCTCGCTGAAAAACAAGGCGATCCTCGTGCCGGCCGCGCTGGCGGCAAGCGCCCTGCTGCCGTGGCTCGTCACCCCATTGCTGATGCTCGGCGGCCTCTACCTGTGTTTCGAGGGTATGGAGAAACTCGCCGGGAAATTCCTGCATGGCGAAAAGACGGGCACCTCGAAAAACCGTCGCGAGCGGGTGGAGGGCAAGGCGATTGGTGCGCAAGCCGCGAGACATATCAAACAGATAGGCGAGGGAGCGAGCACCGCGCAACGCAGCCATCCGCCCGCGCAGCAGGTTTATCGAGGCGCCCAGACGCAAGCTCATGACCTCACCACCGACACCGCCGACCTCGAAGCCCACGAGGCCGAGAAGATCCGTGGCGCGATCCGCACCGACTTCGTGCTCTCGGCCGAAATCATCGTCATCGCGCTTGGCAGCGTGGCCGGGAAACCCTTTCCGACGCAGATCCTCGTGCTGGTCGGCATCGGCATCCTGATGACGGCCGGCGTCTATGGCATCGTCGCCGCAATCGTCAAGATGGATGACCTCGGCCTGCACCTCGCCAGCCGGCGCAATGCCGCCGCCCAGCGCATCGGCCGCGCGCTGCTGGTGGCCGCGCCCCGGCTGATGAAAGCGCTCACCGTCGTCGGCACCGCAGCGATGTTCCTCGTCGGCGGCGGCATCCTATTGCACGGCCTGCCCGCCCTCTCCCACCCCATCGAACACTGGGCCAGCCAGTTGGGCTGGCTCGGGACGCCGCTGCCGGCGCTTACCGGCATGCTCGTGGGTGTTGCCGCCGGCACGCTGGCCCTTTGCGGCTTCATGCTCGGCAAGCGTATGACCGGACGACATCCATGACCATCGGCGCTGACGGAACGGCACGAGAACCCACCGGGGCCCGACAAGCTCTCATCGAAAGAGCGACGGGAGCTCGTAGCCTTGCCCGAACGCACCACCGAGATCGAGACCGAGCAGCAAGGCCTGGCGCAGCGCCACTCGAACCCGGCGCTGTTGTGACGGCCCGCAACAGGCACGGTACGGCTGCCGACATCCGCCCCCGAACGCCCATCGGCCCGGCGGCAGCGCAGCCATGTCTTTCACGCCAAAGTGATATGGCAGGATTCTTGGCGGGCAGAGAGGATGCGGAAAGAAAGCGTTTTGCATTTTCGTCAAGCCCCCTTCGGTCGCGCATGGTTTTTGCATCGCAACAAAAACGGCGCGTTCCAGAGACACCCGAGGTCCGTCCAACAGACTGATTTTTGGCGCCCTTTTTCTTGCGCCGAACCTACTAGATCTAGTGGTAAAAAGACGTTCAGCCACTAGAAAAAAATGTAACGCATTGATTTTCCGACAAGCAAAATTTTTTGTTTTGACGTTTTCGGGGTTCTCTCGTTAAGCTTCGCCTCGTCCGACTTCCGACCAACCCAACCAGCCACGATCCGACCATGACGACCGAACAGACCACCGACCAAGACGGCATCAAGGCAGTGCAGGAACACACCGGGCAGCTCGGTCTGCTCCTGCCGCAGGAAATTTCCGCCGAGGTATTGCTGGAAAAATACGCCAAGGGCAATGAGCGCAACGTCCATGACGTGCGTGCCCGCGTTGCCCGTGCGCTGGCTTCAGTCGAAGCGGAAGAGCGGCGCGCATACTGGCAGGAGCGTTTCCTCGACGCCCAGGAAAACGGCTTCATTCCGGCCGGCCGCATCAACTCGGCCGCCGGCACCGACCTGTGCGCCACGTTGATCAACTGCTTCGTCCAGCCGGTCGGCGACTCGATCTCGGAGGTCGTGGATGGACGCCCCGGCATCTACACCGCGCTGGCGCAGGCCGCCGAGACGATGCGGCGCGGTGGTGGCGTCGGTTATGACTTTTCCAGCATCCGGCCGGTCGGCGCCTATGTGCATGGAACCCATTCACGCGCCTCCGGCCCGGTCTCCTACATGCGCGTCTTCGACCGCTCCTGCGAAACCGTCGAATCCGCCGGCGCGCGCCGTGGCGCCCAGATGGGCGTGCTCAGATGTGACCACCCGGACATCGAAGCCTTCATTCACGCCAAGGATCATGGCGATTTGACCAACTTCAACCTCTCGGTGGGCGTCACCGACGCGTTCATGCGGGCCGTCGAAGCCGGCGCCGAGGTCGAGCTGGTGCATCGCGCCGAACCCAGCGACGAGCTCAAGCAAGCGGGCGCCTATCAGCGCGACGATGGCCTCTGGGTCTATCGCAAGGTGCCGGCGCGCGACTTGTGGGATCAGATCATGCGCTCGACCTATGACCATGCCGAACCGGGCATCCTGTTCATCGACCGCATGAACAAGGACAACAACCTCAACTATTGCGAGACGATCGAGGCCACCAACCCCTGCGCCGAGCAGCCGCTGCCGCCCTATGGCTGCTGCTGCCTAGGCTCGATCAATCTGACGCTGTTCGTGCGTCAGCCGTTTTCCGAAACCGCCGACTTCGATTACGCCGGCTTTGGCAAAGTGATCGAGGTCGCGATCCGCATGCTCGACAACGTGCTCGACGTCACTCACTGGCCGCTGCCGCAACAGCAGGCCGAAGCCGCGGCCAAGCGCCGCGTCGGCCTAGGCTTCACCGGCCTCGGCGATGCATTGATCATGCTCGGCTTGCGCTACGACACGACCGAGGCCCGCAAGACCGCCGCCAAGATCGCCGAGTTCATGCGCGACCGTGCCTATCTGACCTCGGTGGAACTCGCCAAGGAACGCGGCCCTTTCCCGCTGTTCAACGCCGATTTGTATCTGAGCGGCGGCAATTTCGCCTCGCGCCTGCCGCAGCACATCAAGGACACGATCAGGAAATATGGCATCCGCAATTCCCATCTGTTGTCGATCGCGCCCACCGGCACCATCTCGCTGGCCTTCGCCGACAATGCCAGCAATGGCATCGAGCCACCCTTCTCGTGGACCTACCTGCGCAAGAAACGCATGCCGGACGGCACGCACAAGGAATATGCGGTCGAAGACTACGCTTGGCGCCTGTACAAGCACCTGGGCGGCGACGTCGATGCGCTGCCCGACTATTTCGTCACCGCGCTGGAAATCTCGGCCAAGGCGCACGAAGAGATGGTCGCCGCCGTCGCGCCTTACATCGACACCTCGATTTCCAAGACCGTGAATGTCCCGGCCGACTATCCCTATGCCGAATTCGAGGACCTCTATCTGGAGGCCTGGAAATCCGGCCTCAAGGGACTGGCGACTTACCGGCCGAATGCGGTGCTCGGCAGCGTGCTGTCGGTCGAACCGCAGCAGGCTCCCCAAGGCCAGAACACCCCATCGCGCCCGCAGGATGTCACGCTCGATGGCGCGAACCGCCGCCTGTCGATCGGCTCATTGCCGGCTCCCGTGCTGGCTTCCCTGCGCTGGCCGGGACGGCCACGCCTACCGGACGGCAACACCGCCTGGACTTACATGATCGAGACGCCCCATGGCGAATTCGCGCTGTTCGTCGGCCAGATCGAGAACGAAAAACACCAGCAGGTGCCTTTCGAGGTCTGGGTCAACGGCACCGAGCAGCCGCGTGGTTTGGGCGCGGTGGCCAAGACGCTGTCGATGGACATGCGTGCCAACGATCCGGCCTGGCTCAAACTCAAGCTCGACGTGCTGGCCAGCACGGTCGGCGACGAGCCTTTCGAAATGCCCTTTCCGCCGCATGGCGAGTTGAAGCTGATGCCCGGCGCCGTCTCTGCGATGGCGCAGGTGATCCGCTATCGTTGCGAGCAGCTCGGCGCGCTCGAAACCTACGGCACCACGCCAGTGCTCGACTGCATGTTCAGCCGCGACGAGCCGAAGACCGGCACCGACGGCACGCTCTCCTGGACGGTCGATATCGTCAATCCGGCCTCGCGCGAGGATTTCGTCCTGGGTCTGAAAGAAATCACGCTGCCCGATGGCGTGACTCGCCCCTATTCCTGCTGGTTGTCCGGCAACTATCCGCGCGCGCTCGATGGCTTGACCAAGCTGCTCTCGCTCGACATGCGCGTCTTGGATCCCGCCTGGATCGGCATGAAGCTGAGAAAGCTCTTGAATTATGCCGAGCCGCTGGGCGACTTCATGGCGCGCGTGCCCGGCTCGAACAAGCAGCAGAACTGGCCTTCGACGGTCGCCTACATCGCGCGGCTGATCATCCACCGCTACGCGATGCTGGGCATCCTCGACGAGCAGGGCTTTCCGACCCGCGAGATGGGCATCCTCGAGCGGCCGAGCGAGCGACGTGGCGAACTCAAGGTCACACAGGGTTCGCTGTGTCCCGAATGCGGCAATATGACCGTGATCCGCAAGGACGGCTGCGACTTCTGCACCGCCTGCGGCGCAGTCGGAACCTGCGGCTGAAATCCGTTCCGGCCCGGAAAACACACCCGGGCCGGAAATTCTGGTACATTATGTCCAGCCTGCGCCAGAGTGCGTCGGCTTTTTTGGGGATACGCCTTGCGCCCCTTGGCCGTCAAACCAGGAATTTTCGACGGCGGGCATGCCGAGCATGCCGTGAATCAATCCATTTTCAATTTTTTGATTGATCGGGAATCCCTTGGAGAACGAAGACCTTTCCTCTCCCGTCGCCGCGCCTGACGCAACCGTCGCGGCGCCCGTCGTGGCCAGTGCGCCACCCCCGCCCCCGGCATTCGATCCGCGCCGCCGCATCCGTGAATTGCTGGCGATTCCGGAGCGCGACCGCACCGATGCCGAATGGGACGAACTGAACGAACTCGAAATCCAGACTGCGCCAGGCAACCGGATCGGCAACCAGCCGCCTGCCAGCTATGCCGGCAAGCCCTCCTTCCACGTCAAGCACCGGATGAAAGGGAAGGCCAAGGGCAAGCCTGGGCAGGGTGGTCACCGGCCGCCGGGCGGCAAATCCCAGCCGAACAAGCCGCGATCGGCCTGAGTCCGAGCAGGCGGGACGTAGCGTTTCGCCGTCATGTTTTTACGCATGCCGTGCTGACTGAAACCGCTCCCGCCGCTGCGCGCCTTGCGACCACCAGCACAGGACAAGTGTGGTGGTGGCTGCCGCGCGTCTCGATCCTGCTATTCGTCGCCGGCATCTTCGCGCTGTTCTGGTACCTGCAGCGCAGCGACCGCGAGGAACAGCGCGCGACACTGATCAGCGACATGCTCTGGCTCGAGCAGAGCCTGCGCTTCGTACTCGACCACAACGTGGACCTGCTCGGCCGGTTCGATCCGCAGCGCATCGCTCGGCGCGACACTTTCGAAGCGCACGCCAGCACACTCATCTCCAGCAATTCCGGGGTCATTCAGGTGCGTTGGCTTGCCCCGAGTGGAGAGAAACTCGATGCCTATCCGCCGGTTTCGGATGCTCTGCCTGCCGCAAGCGCCTCAGCGCTGCGGCTCGCGGCTTCCGTGGGCCATGCGGTCTATGGCCCGCCCTATGCCGTTGGCAATGACTGGCAGTTCGACGTCCAGGTACCGATATTCCGTGCCGGCGAGCTCGCCGGCATCGCCGTCGGCGTCTATTCGATCCGTCGTCTGTTGGCGGATACCGTGCCCTGGTGGATCGCCGAACGCTACCAGATCGCGATCGCCGACGAAGCCGGCAAGCAACTCGGCCAGCGATCCAGCATCACGGACCTGGAAGTCGACAACGACTACCAGATGCCCTTCGACCCCCCTGGCCACGGCCTGATCCTGCACGCCACCCCGTACCGCAGCGCGACGCCGATGGCCGGCCGGGTGATCCTGGCGGGGCTGGTCTTCCTGGCTGCCCTGGTGCTGTTCAGCCTGTGGACGTTGCGCCGCCAAGTGCAAGGCCGACTGGCGGCGGAAAGCGCCCTGCAAAACGAAGTCGCCTTCCGCAAGGCGATGGAGGATTCGGTGCAGACGGGGCTGCGCGCGCGCAATCTCGATGGCCGCATCACTTACGTCAATCCGGCGTTCTGCCGCATGGTCGGCTACTCGCCCGAAGAACTGATCGGCCGCCTGCCGCCGATGCCTTACTGGGCCGAGGAGTATCTCGACGAAACGCGCGCAATGCACGCGAAAGTGCTTGCGGGCAAAGCGCCACGTCAAGGTTTCGAAATCAAGCTCAAGCGCCGCAACGGTGAAATCTTCGATGCGTTGATCATCGAGGCGCCGCTGATCGACAGTCATGGCAGACATACCGGCTGGATGGGTTCGGTCGTCGACATCACCGAGAGGAAGCGCGTCGCCGAATTGGCGCGCCAACAGGAAGAGCGCCTGCAGGCGAGCGCACGCCTGATCACGATGGGCGAAATGGCCTCCAGCCTCGCCCACGAGCTGAATCAACCGCTGGCAGCGATTTCCAGCTATGCCACCGGCTGTCGCAATCTGATCGCCGCCGGCGCGCCGCAAAGCGAGATCGATGGCGCGATCGCCAAGTGCCAAGAGCAGGCGCGAAGAGCCGGCCGCATCCTCCGGCGCATCTATGAATTCGTCCGACGTCAGGAACCGAAAAACGAACCCTGTGACATCGGCTTGCTGCTCGCCGATCTGATCACCTTCCTGGAAAGCGACGCACGCCGTCTGCAGGTGCGCATCCAACGCGACATCGCACCCGATCTGCCAGCCCTGCAAGCCGACCGCATCCTGCTCGGCCAGGCCATTCTCAACCTGATGAAGAACGGCATCGAGGCCATGAGCGAAACGGATGCGGCATCACGCGTGCTCACCGTGCGTGCCGCGGCATACGACAAGCAGTTACGGATCTCGGTCGCCGATCGCGGCTGCGGCCTCACGCCGGACACCGCGGCGCAGCTGTTCGAACCGTTCTACACCACCAAGCAGGAGGGCCTGGGTGTCGGTCTCAAGATCTGCCGCTCGGTCGTCGAGGCCCATCATGGCCGCCTCTGGTTTGAAGCCAATCCAGAGGGCGGCACGATCTTCCACATCGCCCTACCATTTTCGCCAGCATGAATACCGGCATTGCCTTTCTCGTCGATGACGATGCCGCGATCCGCGACGCGATCCCCTGGCTGCTGCGCACGCGCGGCATCGTCTGTCGCGCCTGGGAATCCGCCGAAGCCTTCCTCGCCGACTACGACGACACGATGAGCGGCTGCCTGATCCTCGATCTACGCATGAGTGGCATGACCGGCAGTGAGCTGCACGAGTGTCTCATCGCCCGCGGTTGCGCGATGCCGGTGATCTTCCTCACTGGGCACGGCGACGTGCCGCTGGCAGTGAAGGCCTTGAAGCGCGGTGCCTTCGACTTCATCGAGAAACCGTTCAACGACAACGAGCTCGCCGATCGCGTGTATGAAGCCTTGCAATACGAGAAAAATCGGCGCTGGCAGGACGGCATGAAAGCCGCGGTGATGGAACGGCTCGCCACCCTCACCGAGCGTGAGCGCGAAGTGATGGAACGGATACTGGCCGGCAAGCTCAACAAGGTGATCGCCGACGAGCTGTCGATCGCGATGCGCACGGTCGAAGTGCACCGCGCGCGCATCTTCGAAAAAATGGGCGTGCGTTCCGCCGTCGAGCTCGCTCAGCGGCTGTCGCTGCTCGGCCCGCCGGGTTCCAGATAGATCAGGCCGCGGCAACGCAGCAGGCGATGCGCGCCGAGCCGCACGGACGGATGACGGTCGACGCCGGCCTCGAGCATCTGCCTGAGCGCTTCGCGCAGCCGCACTTCGCTGGGGATCGCCACCTGTTGCCGTGCCAACAGATAGCGCAGCGCGTTGCGCGCGCGCGGCTCGGGAAGCGCCTTGAGCCGCGCGATGTCGAGCGGAAAGTCTTCGCTGCCGGCCAGATCGAGGCGCGCCAGATCGTCGAGCAGCGCCTGCGCCTCGCCAAAACGCGCCGCGGCGGCGGCGAGATTGCGCGCCGCGGCCGGAAAGCGCTGCGCCAACGGCTTCAGGATGCAGTGGCGTAGGAAATTGCGCGAATGACGGACGTCCGCATTGCTCTCGTCCTCGATCCACTTCAGCCGCTGCGCCCGCGCATAGGCTTCGATCTCGGCACGACCGACATTCAACAGCGGACGCAGCAGCCGATTGCTCGCCTCTTGCATCGCTGCCGCACCCGCGAGCCCAGCGCCGCGCAGCAGGTTGAACAGCAGGGTTTCGGCCTGGTCGTCGCGATGGTGGGCGAGCACGATCCACTCCGCCGGCGTGCGGTCGAATACCGCATGGCGTGCCCGCCGTGCCGCCGCTTCGAGGCCGTCTGGAGAGTCACGTTCGACCGCGACGCGCACGCATGCGAACGGCACCCTCAAGCCCCGCGCGTAAGCGGCGCAGAAATTCGCCCACTCGTCGGCATGCGGGCTCAGGCCATGATGGACATGCAATGCAGACAGCCCTTCCGGACGCAGCCTGGCCAAGACGTGCAACAGGACGACGGAATCGATCCCGCCAGAGAGCCCGACCACCAGCCGCGACCCTGTCGCGGCATGGCGTTCCAGACAGGCTGCGAGGATCGCCGGCAGCCGCTCAACGGACGGCGAGTTCTTTGAATTTGCCATGACTCATCAAGCGCTGGTAACGGCGCTCGACAAGTTCGTCGGCAGAAAGGCCCTGCAAGCCGCGCAATGCATCCTGCAAGGCTTTCTTCAGCGCGGCGGCAGCCGCCCGTGGATCGCGGTGGGCCCCACCGACGGGTTCGTTGATCACGCGATCGATCAAACCCAGCGTCTTCAGGCGCGCGGCCGTGATGCCCAGCGTCTCGGCCGCATCGGGGGCGCGCTCCGCGCTCTTCCAGAGGATCGACGCGCAGCCCTCGGGCGAGATCACCGAATAGGTCGCATACTGCAGCATCATCACCACGTCACCGGCGGCGATCGCCAGCGCGCCGCCCGAGCCACCCTCGCCGATGATCGTGCATACCAGCGGCACCTTCAGCTCGGCCATCACATACAGATTGCGGCCGATCGCCTCGGACTGGCCCCGCTCCTCGGCACCGATGCCGGGATAGGCCCCGGGCGTATCGACGAAGGTGATCACCGGCATGCCGAATTTCTCCGCCAGACGCATCAGCCGCAGCGCCTTGCGATAGCCCTCCGGCCGTGGCATGCCGAAGTTGCGATGAATCTTCTCCTTGGTATCGCGGCCCTTCTGATGGCCGATCACGACACAGGACTGGCCGTTGAAGCGCGCCAACCCGCCGACGATCGCCGGGTCGTCGGCAAAGGCGCGATCGCCATGCAGCTCGACGAAATCGGTGAAGATCATGCCGATGTAATCGAGCGTGTAAGGGCGCTGCGGATGGCGCGCCACCTGCGCGATCTGCCAGGGCGTCAGCTTGGCGTAGATTTCCTTGACGAGCGCCGCGCTCTTGCTTTCCAGCCGGCCGATCTCATCGGAGATATCCACCGCCGAATCGTCCTGCACGTAGCGCAACTGCTCGATTTTCGCCTCGAGCTCGGCGATCGGCTGCTCGAAATCCAGAAAGGTCGTCTTCATGATCGGATTTTATGTCATGGCGACGGCGCGAGCACGAAAGAACCCCCCGCGAGGGGGGCGAAGGGGGGCGGGCTCACACCCGCCGCCAAGTCGTGCCCTGCAGCCCGTCTTCGAGGGCGATGCCCGCGGCTCTCAATTCGTCGCGGATGCGGTCGGCCTCGGCATAGTTCTTCGCCTTCTTGGCCTCGGCACGCGCCGCGACCAAGGCTGTGATCTCGGCCACGCTCAGCCCCTCGTCTGCCGCCGGGCCGGCTTGCAGGAATTCGAGCGGCTTGCGCTGCAACAGTCCCAGCACGCCCCCCAGTCCCTTCAATTGCGCGGCCAGCCGGCCATCCTTGCCGCGGTTGACCTCGTTGGCGAGATCGAACAGCACCGCGATCGCCTCCGGCGTAGCGAAATCCTCGTCCATCGCCGCCTTGAAACGCTGGGCATGAGGCTCGTCCCAGTCGATCGCCGGCGCGACGTCGAAGCCTTTCAGCGCGGTATAGAGCCGGGTGAGCGCCGCCCTGGCATCGTCGAGATGCGCATCGGAATAGTTCAGCGGGCTGCGATAGTGCGCGCGCAGGATGAAAAAGCGCACCACCTCGGGATGGTATTTCTTCAGCACGTCGCGGATGGTGAAGAAGTTGCCGAGCGATTTCGACATCTTCTCGTCATCGACACGCACGAAGCCGTTGTGCATCCAGTAATTGACGAAGACGTGATCATGCGCCCCTTCGGATTGCGCGATCTCGTTCTCGTGGTGCGGGAACTGCAAATCCTGGCCACCGCCGTGGATGTCGAAATGCTCACCCAAGAGCCGCTCACTCATCGCCGAGCACTCGATGTGCCAACCGGGACGTCCCGGCCCCCACGGCGAACCCCATTTCACTTCGTCCGGCTCATCGTCCTTGGCATGCTTCCAGAGCACGAAATCGAGCGGATCGAGCTTGCCTTCCATCACCTCGACGCGCTCGCCGGCACGCAGATCCTCGAGTGACTTGCCCGAGAGTTTGCCGTAGCCGGGGAACTTGCGCACTGCGTAGCAAACGTCGCCATTCTCGGCGACATAGGCCAAACCCTTCTGTTCCAGCCGCTCGATCAGCGCCAGCATCGCCGGCACGTATTCGGTCGCACGCGGCTCGTGATCGGGCCGCAGCACGCCGAGTGCATCGGCATCCTCATGCATCGCGGCAATGAAGCGGTCGGTCAAGCTGCGGATCGACTCGTGGTTTTCGGCGGCACGCTTGATGATCTTGTCGTCGATGTCGGTGATGTTGCGCACGTAGGTGACCCGATAGCCGCTCGCCTTGAGCCAGCGCACCACTATGTCGAAGATCACCATCACCCGGGCATGACCGAGATGACAGTAGTCATACACCGTCATGCCACAGACGTAGAGGCGCACGTGGCCTGGTTCGATGGGCACGAATTCCTGCACGGAGCGGGTCAAAGAATTGAAGATTTTCAGCATGGGATATGGGCTCGAGCTGACGGTATTATCCCAAAACTGCAACTTGACGGCGTGGAGTGTGCGTTGCGGCGCAAGGCAAGGCGTTTTGGCGCGGCAGGGCATCATCCCTGCCGAAGGGGGCGATACCGCCCTGCGCTGCGGGGGGCGTGTAATCCAGCCAGATCGTTGCGCCTGTCCCGCCCGATGCGATCGCCAATGACGGGATGTCGCCAGCCGATCATCCCGCATCATCCATTGGGAGCGCGAAGGGTTTCGTAGCGAGCGAGCGGGTTTGCGTCCGCCGCATCCATGCCCGGAGGCGTCCGTGCGGTCTGATGGACGATCCGGGATCAGATCTTGGGCCATTCTTGCTAGAATACGCGATCATGCGAATGCTCATTGGATGAACATAACACGATGATCCTACGCCGCCTCTCTCGAAGCGCGCACGACTGGGTGGAAGTCTGGATGGCACTGTGCTGCGCCGCGATGCTGGCCTTATTCCCGGCCTCCGTCAAGGCCGATACCTTCGAGGATGCCAGCCGCCTCATGAAAGAGGGCAAGCTCGGCCAGGCCCTCGAGAAAACCGATCAGATACTGGCAGCCAATCCGAAAAACGTCCAGGCGCGTTTTCTGAAGGGTCTGATCCTGACGGAAATGAATCGCGCCAACGACGCCATTGCTATATACACCAAACTCACCGAGGATCATCCCGAACTGCCGGAGCCGTACAACAATCTGGCAGTGTTATATGCCCGGCAGGGGCAGTACGAGAAGGCCAGGAACGCGCTGGAAATGGCGATCCGCACCCATCCTTCCTATGCCACCGCGCACGAGAATCTCGGCAACATCTATGCCCGCATGGCCAGCCTTGCCTACGACAAGGCGCTGCAGATCGACTCTACCAACACCGGCGCGCAGACCAAACTGGCTATGATCCGGGTCCTCATGAGCACCTCCGCCCGCCCCGTCGCCGCAGGCAAGACGCACGCGGCTGACGTCACGGTAGCGAAGGCCGATTCCGCGTCCGGCGTAAAATCGGAACCAATGCCCGTCGCCAAGCCGGAGCCGACCACTTCCATGGCTCGCAGCACCGTCGTGCCGCTGCCGGCGGGCACCAAAGCGGAATCCGTCGCAAACGACGAGCTTGGTGTGGAAAAAGCGCTGCGTGACTGGGTGGCAGCCTGGTCGAGAAAGGATCTGAAAGCCTATTTTGCCTCCTACGCCCCGGATTTCCAGACGCCGGGCGGCGAAACCAGGTCGGCCTGGGAAGCCGAGCGCAGGCGTCGCATCGACAAGCCGGAGCCGATTCAGGTCACCATCGAGAACCTCCGGATCGCGGTGAATGGCGATCATGCCAGCGTGAAGTTCCGCCAGTACTATCGGTCCGGCAAGCTCAAGACCGCCACCCACAAGACCATGACACTGGCGCGGCGTGACGGCAGGTGGCTGATCCAACAGGAGCGGGTTGGCAACTGATGGGTGGATGGTTCCGCTGCGCTGGCCTCGCCATCGCAAGCATCCTGGCAGGCGGCGTTTCGGCATCTGCCGTCGGGCAAACCTATTCGGACTCCGGCCCGGAACCGATGCTGGCCCAGATCATCGCCCAGATCAAGCAAAACCGGCTGGAGGCGGCGCTTGCCCAGACCGACAAGCTGCTCAAGGCCTATCCGAACTTCCGCCTCGGCCATCTCATCCAGGGCGATCTACTCCTCGCGCGAGCCCGGCCGCTCCAGACGCTGGGCGATGCTACCCACACTCCCGATGAGAGGCTGGCGGGATTGCGCGCGGAAGCCATCGCTCGTCTCAAAGCCTTCCGCGACAAGCCGCCCGCGAACTATGTGCCGCGCTACCTGCTGCAGATGCACCCGGAGCAGGAATATGCCGTGGTGGTCGACACGCAGAGGGCCCGCCTCTACCTCTACCGCAACGAGGACGGCAAGCCGCGCTTCGTCGCCGACTATTACATTTCCCACGGCAAAGCCGGCACGGGAAAGGCGCGCGAGGGCGACATGAAGACTCCCATCGGCGTCTACCATGTCACTGCCAGTCTGCCGCGGCAGAAACTGCCGGATTTCTATGGCAGCATGGCCTTCCCCATCAGCTATCCCAACGAATGGGACAAGCGCCTTGGCCGCGACGGCCACGGCATCTGGCTGCACGGCACGCCTTCGGACACCTTCTCGCGTCCGCCCAAAGCCACCGATGGCTGCGTCGTTCTCGCCAACCAGGATCTGGAGGCTCTGGCGAAAAATCTTCAGGTCGGCCAGACGCCAGTGATCATTGCCGACGGCATCGAGTGGCTCACTCTCGAAGAATGGCAGGCGCAACGTGCCGCGCTCTTGGCCAGCATAGAGAACTGGCGCCACGACTGGGAAAGTCTGGACACCGAGAAATATTTGCGTCACTACTCGAGGCGCTTCCAGTCGGATCGTCGGGATTTCACCCAATGGGCAGCACACAAACGTCAGGTCAACGCTGGCAAGCAGTGGATCAAGGTTGGCCTCGCCAACATCAGCATGTTCCGTTACCCTGGCAAGGAAGAGCTGGTCGTCGTCACCTTCGATCAGGACTATCGCAGCAGTAATCTCAGCAACACCATGAAAAAGCGCCAGTATTGGATCAAGGAAGACGGCGCATGGAAGATCGTATACGAAGGTAACGCTTGAGCCCCTGTGCCACTTTTCGAGGAAACCCCTCCATGAAGAAGCTGTTCGCGCTGGCCGCTGGCCTGCTCTGGAATATATCCGTCCCCGCCGCCGATCCCCGGGTCGAGCTGAAGACCAGTCTCGGCACGATCGTCGTCGAGCTGGCAGCCGACAAGGCGCCGAAGACCACCGAGAACTTCCTGCAATACGTCAAGGATGGCTTCTACGATGGCACGATCTTTCATCGCGTGATCGACGGTTTCATGATCCAGGGCGGCGGCATGACGCCCGAGATGAAGGAAAAGCCGACGCGCGCGCCGATTCCCAACGAAGCGAAGAATGGCCTGAAAAACGTCACCGGCAGCATCGCGATGGCGCGCACCAGTGATCCGCACTCGGCTGCCGCACAGTTCTTCATCAACGTCAAGGACAATGCCTTTCTCGATCATCCAAGTCGGGATGGATGGGGCTATGCGGTCTTCGGCAAGGTCGTGCAGGGCATGGACGTCGTACACAAAATCGCCAAAGTGCCCACCGGCAACGCAAGCTTCCATCAGAACGTCCCGCTCACCCCGGTCGTCATCGAATCGGCCCGTATCCTCGACAAATAAGGAATCCCCATGATTAAGCTCACCACCAATTACGGAACCATCACCCTCGAGCTCGACGCCGACATAGCGCCGAAGACCGTTGCCAACTTCATCGATTACGTCAAAGCCGGTCATTACGATGGCACGATCTTCCACCGCGTGATCGATGGCTTCATGATCCAGGGCGGCGGCTTCGCACCCGGCATGAAGCAAAAGCCGACCCGGGCGCCGATCGAGAACGAAGCGGCGAACGGGCTCAAGAACGAGCGTGGCACGATCGCGATGGCGCGCACCAGTGATCCGCACTCCGCGACCGCGCAGTTCTTCATCAACGTCGCCGACAACGATTTCCTCGATTTCCGCGCCCCGTCTGGCAATGGTTGGGGCTACTGCGTGTTCGGCAAGGTGGTCGAAGGCATGGACGTCGTCGACAGGATCAAGAGCGTGAAAACCGGCAACAAGGGCTTCCACCAGGACGTCCCCGTCGAGGACGTCATCATCGAAAAGGCGGAAGTCATCTGAGCGAACTCTATATCTCCGACCTGCATCTTTCCCCGCATGAGCCGGAGACGGTGCGGACCTTCCTCGGCTTTCTCGCCGGCCCGGCGCGGCTGGCACGGCGCCTGACGATCCTCGGCGACTTGTTCGACTACTGGGCCGGCGACGACGATCTGGCCGACCCGTTCAATGCCCGCATCGTCGGCGCCTTGCGCGCGCTTGCCGACAGCGGCGTGATGCTCGAATTCATGGCCGGCAACCGTGACTTCCTGATCGGCGAAGCCTTCGCCGAGGCGGCGGGATCGACCTTGCTGCCCGACCCTATGGTGCGCGACATCGACGGCATCAGAACTCTGCTCACGCATGGCGATGCGCTGTGCACCGATGACATCGACTACCAACGCTTCCGCGCCCAGGTGCGCGATCCAGCCTGGCGCAACGCCTTCCTCGCCCGACCGCTTCATGAGCGCAAGCGCGAGATCGAAGCCTTGCGCGCGATGAGCGAAGCGGAAAAGCGTCGCAAACCGGCGGCGATCATGGATGTGAATACCGACGCGGTCGCCGCCGCGCTCGCTGCACACAAAGCCGAAGCCATGATTCACGGGCATACTCATCGACAAGGACGACACGACCACGCCGGACGCACCCGCTGGGTACTCGGCGACTGGCATTCCGGCCGGGGCAATGCGCTGGCCTGCGAACCCGCCGGTTGGCGCTGGCTCGTCGTGGCTTCCTGAGGCATGCCAATGGCGCTGCTTGGCGCTGGAGGCCTTGCCAGCCGGCCGCGACGGCCAGCGTCATCGCTCGGTGGTGGAGAGGTCGAGCGCTGCCGCGTCAGCGTTTGCGCGTTCCAGTCTTTCTCGTCGGTGCCAAGCGCTGGGCTGTGCGTGACCGCTTGCCCTCGGCCGCTTCGACCAACCGGATTCGCAATGGCATTTGCCGCACCCGCGTGCGCTCGAGCACGTCGAGCACCTTGGCCGGTAGTTCCGGCAGTTCGACGGTGCTGAAGTCGTCGAACAGGTGGATCTGGCCGATCAGCCGACCGTCGATGCCACCCTCGTTGGCGATGGCGCCGACGATCTCTTTCGGCAGCACGCCCTGGTTGCGGCCGACTTCGATGCGGTAGCGGACGATCGGCGCATGGACGAATTCGTGCCTCGCCGCCGCTGCGGCGCGCGGCTTGCGCCTGGCTTTTGTCGATGCCTTTTCGAAAGTCGGCGCTGGTGACACGCCACGCTCAGGCTCTTCGATGCCCTCGGCCCGCAGCGGCCGCTCACGCTGGACCAGATAGGCCAGCGCCGCGGCGATCTGGCGAGTCACCAGGCCATCCTCGCTTTCCATGCGTCGCACCACTTCGTAGAAGAAATCGAGGTTTTCTTCGGCCAGCGTATCCAGGATCTGCTGGCGGAACTGCTGGATGCGCCGCTCGGCCACTTCGCCGCGCGTCGGCAAGCCAACCGGCTCGATCGGCTGGCGCGTGGCGCGCTCGATGGCTTTGAGCATGCGCATCTCACGGGCGGAAACGAACAGGATCGCCACGCCCGCGCGCCCTGCCCGTCCGGTGCGGCCGATGCGATGTACATAGGCTTCGGTGTCATAGGGGATGTCGTAGTTGATCACATGCGTGATGCGCGGCACGTCCAGGCCGCGCGCCGCGACGTCGGTGGCGACGACGATGTCGAGGCTGCCGTTCTTCAGGCGCTCGATCACCTGCTCGCGCAGACCCTGCGTCATGTCGCCGTTCAACGCCGCCGCCTCGTAACCGCGCGCTTCGAGCCGCTCGGCGAGCTCTACGGTGGCGGTCTTGGTGCGCACGAAGACGATCGCCGCATCGAAATCTTCCTCGACCTCGAGCATGCGGGTGAGCGCTTCGAGCTTGTCGACACCGGAGACTTTCAAGTATTTCTGCTTGATCGCCGCCACCGTCGCCGTCGCGGCACGGATCTTGACCTGCTGCGGCTCGCGCAGATAGCGCTGCGCGATGCGGCGGATCGCTTCCGGCATCGTCGCCGAAAACAGCGCCGTCTGGCGCGTCGCCGGTAGATGCTCGAAGATCCATTCGACATCGTCGATGAAGCCCATGCGCAGCATCTCGTCGGCTTCGTCGAGCACCAGCGTTTTCAGTTGCGCGAGGTCGAGGCTCTTCCTTTCGAGGTGATCCATGATGCGGCCCGGCGTGCCGACGATGACGTGCGCGCCGCGGGAGAGCGCCCTGAGCTGGATCACCATGCTTTGCCCCCCATAGATCGGCAGTACATGGAAGCTGGGCATCTGGTGCGCGTATTTCTGGAACGCCTCGGCGACCTGGATCGCCAGCTCGCGCGTCGGTGTCAGGACCAGCGCCTGCGGCGCCTTGTGGGCCAGGTCGATCCGCGCCAGGATCGGCAGCGCGAAGGCGGCGGTCTTGCCGGTACCGGTTTGCGCCTCGCCGAGCAGATCGCGCCCGGCGAGCAAATGAGGGATACAGGCGGCCTGGATCGGCGACGGCGTTTCATAGCCGACTTCGGTGAGCGCGGAAAGGAGGTACGGCGGCAGTTGCAATGCCGAAAAGGAATCGATGGCTTCGGTCATGGGATTCCCGCCTGGCGGCGGGCAATGAGGATGTGGAAAAAGCGCAGCCAAAGCTGCGCCGGTGACTATTGAAATTATCGCACCAATTGGGGTCGATAGGGCGTGGGATCGACGGCGGGGACTCGTTTGGCGACCAGATCGGCCAGCAAGCGACCGGAACCGACCGCCATCGTCCAGCCCAGTGTGCCGTGGCCGCTGTTGACGTAGAGCCCGCCGATCACGGTTGGTCCGATCAGCGGCACGTTGCCGGGTGTCGCTGGCCGCAGGCCGGCCCACGGTTCGATGGCATCGTCGTGGAATTCGAGGTGCGGGAAGATCTGCCGCACGCGGCGGATGAGCGGCGCGAGGCGCGCCGGATTGATGCTCGTGTCGTAACCGGTGAACTCGGCGGTGCCGGCGACGCGCAGCCGCTGGCCCAGGCGAGAGAAGACGATTTTCGCGCCGTCGTCGATGAGGCTGACCATGGGCGCCGGTGCATTTTCGCTCAGCGGAATGGTGATCGAATAACCCTTGGCCGGATAAATCGGCAGCCGGATGCCCAACGGCCGCAGCAGCAAAGGCGTGTAACTGCCCAGCGCGACGACGCAAGCCCCTGCCCCGATGCGCTCGCCCGTCGCCAGGCGCACGGCGGCGAAACGACCAGCCGTGGTCTCGATACCATCGATCACTTCGTCATGGCGAAAGACGACTCCTCGGGCAGCGCAACGATCGGCCAGCGCCTGAGTGAAGCGCCGCGCATCGCCCGACTCGTCCTCCGGCGTATAGGTGCCACCGACGATCGGCAACGTCGAATCTTTCAAGGCTGGCTCGATCGCCAGACACTCGGTGGCGGATTTGACGAGGCGCTCGCAACCATACGCGCGCATGAAATCGGCTTGCAAGATGGCATGGGCGAATTCCTGCTCGTCGGTATAGTAATGCAGGATGCCGCGCTCCAGGCAGTCGTATTCCAGCCCCAGCTCGCGGCGCAAGGCTTTCACCCGCGCGCGGCTGTCGAGCGCCAGCGCGAGAATCGCGCGGATGTTCGCGCGCGTGCGGGTAGAAGTGCATTCGCGCAGGAAGGAGAGCCCCCAGGCCCATTGCGCGGCATCGAGACGCAACCGCCACAGAAGCGGCGAATCCTCGCGGCCCAGCCAGTGGAGGATCTTCAGCGGTGTAGCCGGGTTGGCCCACGGCTCGGCATGACTCACGGAAATCTGGCCGCCGTTGGCGAAACTCGTTTCCTGCGCCGGGCCGGGTTGACGATCGACCACGACCACCTCGTGGCCATCCTCGGCGAGGAACCAAGCGGAGGCAGTGCCGATCAAACCGGCGCCGAGCACTACAATACGCATTCGTGATCACCCATCCCTTCGGGGAAGATTATAGGCACCGCCATGAAGTTCCTTTTCGACCTGTTTCCGGTCATCCTGTTTTTCGCGGCATACAAGGTCGCCGGCATCTATGTCGCCACCGGCGTCGCCATCGCCGCGACCTTCGCGCAGATCGCTTGGGTGCATTTCCGTCATGGCAAGGTCGACAAGATGCTGTGGGTGAGCCTGGTGCTGATCGTCGTCTTTGGCGGCATGACGCTCGCGCTGCATGATCCGACCTTCATCAAATGGAAGCCGACGATCCTTTACTGGCTGTTCGCGCTGGCGCTGCTCGGTTCGACCTGGCTGTTCGACAAGAACCTGATCCGCGCGATGATGGAAAAGCAGTTGACCCTGCCGGAAGCCGTCTGGAGCCGGCTCAATCTCGCCTGGGCGGGCTTCTTCGCCGGCATGGGCGCGCTCAATCTCTATGTCGCCTACAATTTCAGCGAGGATGCCTGGGTGAATTTCAAGCTGTTCGGTGGCATGGGCCTGATGCTCGCCTTCGTCGTCGCCCAGGGCTACGTGCTCGCCAAATACATCGAACAAACCGAGAAGGAACCCCACTGATGCTCTACATGATCCTCGGCGAGGACGCCCCTGATTCGCTCGCCAAGCGCCTTGCCGCCCGCCCCGCCCACCTCGAACGTCTGCAGCGCCTGCTGGCCGAAGGCAGGCTTCTGCTCGCCGGCCCCTGCCCCGCCATCGACAGTCCCGACCCCGGGCCGGCTGGCTTTTCCGGCAGCCTGATCGTCGCCGAGTTCGATTCGCTCGAAGCCGCCCAGGCCTGGGCGGCAGCCGATCCTTACGTCGCCGCCGGCGTCTATGCGCAGGTGACGGTCAAGCCCTTCAAGCAGGTGCTGCCATGAGCGGAATCGAGCTGATCCGCGCCCGCCTCGCCGCGCTCGCGCCGCACGAACTCGAGATCCGCGACGACAGCGCGCAGCATGTAGGCCACGCCGGCGCCAAAGAAGGCGGCCATTACGCCATTTTCATCGTCGCGCCCTGCTTCGCGGGACTCTCCACCGTGCAGCGACATCGCCTGGTGTATGATGCCATCGGTGAGCTCGCCGCGGCGCGCATCCATGCGTTGAGCATCACCGCCAAGACGCCCGAAGAGATCCGATCCTAATTTTCTTGCCTGGAAAGACACCCATGAAACGCTCTGTGCTACCCCTCGTCCTGCTCGCCTTCACTTCCGCCACTGTCCTTGCCGCCGACCCGATCGCCAAGGTCAATGGCAAACCCATCCCAGCCAGCCGCGCCGAGGTGATGTTCGCCAGCCAGCAGGCACAAGGCCATGCCAAGACACCCGAGCTGGAGGCGGCCATCAAAGAAGAGCTGGTGCGCCGTGAAGTGCTGGCGCAGGCCGCCGTGGCCAAGGGACTCGACAAGAGGCCCGACGTGCAGGCGCAGATGGATCTGGCGCGCCAGGGCGTGCTGATCGGCGCCTATCTCAACGACTTCGCCAAGGCGGTGAAGATCGGCGACGAGGACATCAAGAAGGAATACGACGCGATCAAGAACGCACTTGGCGACAAGGAATACAAGGCACGCCACATCCTCGTCGACAAGGAAGAGGATGCCAAGGACATCATCGCCAAGCTCAAGGCTGGCCAGAAATTCGATGAGCTGGCCAAGGTTTCGAAGGATCCGGGCTCGAAGGACAAGGGCGGCGAGCTCGGCTGGGCGACCAAGGCGAGCTACGTGCCGCCGTTTGCCGAAGCGATGGTCAAGCTCGCCAAGGGCAAGTTCACCGAAACCCCGGTGCAAAGCAACTTCGGCTGGCACGTGATCCAGCTCGACGACGTGCGCGAGCTGAAAGCGCCCGCCATCGAAGAGGTCAAGCCGCAGATCGTCCAGCGCCTGCGCGCCCAGGCCGTCGAGAAGCACATTCTCGATCTGCGTAGCAAAGCCAAGGTCGAGTAAGGAAGCGCTGAATAAATCTGCTGCGCGGGCGGATGGCTTTGTTGCGCGGTGCTCGGATGCTCGCCTATCTACTCGATATGTCTCGCATCCTGCGCTCCGTGCGCCTCGCCCTCCGCCCTTTCGCGACGATTTCTTCAGCACTTCCGCGGCAATAAAGTCGGCGCTGGCGGGACGGCACCACCATGCTGTCGGCTTGGCGCAACTGGCGGCGGCAGCGCGCCGCCAGCCGGATCGAAATCACCGAGGAGCAATGGTGCGAGGTGGAATACGCGCTGCCCTTCCTCGACCGGCTGAATGCCGAGGAGCGCCAGCGCCTGCGCGAGATGGCGCGCGCCTTCATCGCCGAAAAGGAATGGAGCGCCGCGGCGGGACTCACGCTCACCCCGGCCATCCAGCTCTCCATCGCCTTGCAGGCCTGTCTGCCGATCCTCGAACTGGGCCTCGACTGGTATCACGGCTGGGTCGGCATCGTCGTCTATCCTGGCGATTTCGTCATCCCGCGCCAGTTCGTCGACGAAGACGGCATCGTGCATGAATACGACGACGCGGTGCTCGGCGAAGCCTGGGAAGGCGGCCCGGTGCTGCTTTCCTGGTTCGACGACCCGGCCGAGCCCGGCGAGGTCAGCATCGTGATCCACGAATTCGCCCACAAGCTCGACATGACCAACGGCGCGGTCGATGGCCTGCCGCGGCTACATGCCGGGATGTCTGCGCAGGACTGGCGTGATGCCTTCCAGCCCGCCTATGAGGATTTCTGCCGGCGCGTCGATGCAGGGGAAGACACGGCGATCGACCCCTATGCCGCCGAGCATCCGAGCGAGTTCTTCGCCGTCGTGAGCGAAGTCTTCTTCGAAGCGCCCGAGCTGCTGATGGCAGAATATCCGGCCGTGTATGCGCAATTGCGGCTTTTTTACCGCCAGGATCCGCTGCGAGACCTCGGCAGCGTTGTTGCATCGCAACAAGCCTGAGGCCACAATACGCATCTCACCATCTTCCCGGCCCTCACCATGAGCCACGATTTCCTCGACACCATCGAGAACCGCACCTATGACGAGATCCAGGTCGGCGACAGCGCCTCGCTGACGCGTACGCTGCGCCCGGAGGACATCCAGATGTTCGCGATCATCTCCGGCGACATGAACCCGACCCACGTCGATCCGGAATACGCGCGCTCGTCGCAGTTCCGCGAAGTCGTCGGCCACGGCATGTGGGGCGCGATGCTGTTCTCGAACATCCTCGGCACGCAGTTTCCCGGGCCCGGCACGGTCTATGTCGAACAGAAACTGCATTTCGATCGCGTCGTGCGCATCGGCGACACGCTGACCGCCACCGTCACCTGCATGCGCAAATTCGATCACGATCACCACATCATTTTCGACTGTCGGTGCACGAACCAGGATGGCGAGCTGGTCATCGGCGGCACCGCCGAAGTGATCGCACCAATCGAGAAGATCAAGCGCATGAAAGTCCCGCTGCCGGAGATCAAGCTCTCGGCGACCAGGACCGCGCGCTACGAGCATCTGCTCGAAATCACCCAGGGCCTCGCGCCGATCGCGATGGCGGTGGTCCACCCCTGCGATGCGGAATCGCTGAAAGGGGCGCTGCTCGCCCGCGACCGCGGCCTGATCGATCCGACCCTGGTCGGTCCGGAAAAGAGAATCCGTGCATTGGCCGAGGAGCTCGGTCTCGAGCTCGATGGCTGCAAGTTCCTCGACGTGCCACACAGCCATGCCGCCGCGGAAGCCGGCGTCGCGCTGGCGCGCGAGGGACTCGTCGAGGCACTGATGAAAGGCAGTCTTCACACCGACGAACTGATGAGCGAAGTCGTCGACAAGGCCACGGGGCTGCGCACCGACCGGCGCATCAGTCATGTCTTCCTGATGGATGTGCCGACCTATCCGCGCCCGCTGATGATCACCGATGCCGCGGTGAATGTCGCGCCCGACCTGACGACGAAGGTAGACATCGTGCAAAACGCGATCGATCTGGCGCACATGCTGAAGATCGCCGAACCCAAGGTCGCGTTGCTCGCGGCGGTCGAAACGGTCAATGACAAGATGCCGGCCACCCTCGACGCGGCGGCGCTGTGCAAGATGGCCGACCGCGGCCAGATCAGGGGCGGCATCCTCGACGGCCCGCTCGCTTTCGACAACGCGATTTCGGTGGTCGCCGCGCGCACCAAGGGCATCAGGTCGGCGGTGGCGGGCCAGGCGGACATCCTGCTGGTGCCGGACATCGAATCCGGCAACATGCTCGCCAAGCAGCTCGAATACCTCGCCGATGCGCTCGCTGCCGGCATCGTGCTCGGCGCGCGCGTGCCAATCGTCCTCACGAGCCGCGCCGATTCGGCGCAAACGCGCAC
>JBKBOI010000009.1:0-25712 GCA_046294935.1 Rhodocyclaceae bacterium | reverse complement strand
CGGTGATGTTCTTGACGATGCCCTTGACGATCGTGCCTTCCTGCAGGCTTTCCAGCAGTTTCTGACGCTCTTCGCCCATGTTGGCTTCGAGCACGGCGCGGCGCGAGAGCACGACGTTGTTGCGCTTCCTGTCGAGCTTGATGACCTTGAATTCGAATTCCTTGCCCTCGTACGGCGTGGTGTCCTTGACCGGACGGATATCGACCAGCGAGCCGGGCAAGAAGGCGCGGATGCCGTTGGTCATGACGGTGAGCCCCCCCTTGACCTTGCCGGTGACCACCCCTTTGACGAGGGTGCCTTCGTTCATCGCCTTTTCGAGATCGTTCCAGGCGGAGATGCGCTTGGCCTTCTCGCGGGAAAGACGGGTCTCGCCATAGCCATCTTCGAGCATTTCGATGGCAACCTGGACGAAATCGCCCGGCTTGACTTCGATTTCTCCGCGGTCGTTCTTGAATTCATCGACCGGGATGAAGGATTCGGATTTGAGGCCCGCGTTGACAACCACGAAATTCGGGTCGACACGGACGACTTCGGCCGTGATCACTTCGCCGGCGCGCATTTCCTTGCGCGAGAGGCTTTCTTCGAACAGGGCGGCAAACGATTCGTTGGCGGGATTCACGGCAGCAGCAGTAGCAGACATAGGGTTGATGGTCGATGGAAAAAAACCGTCAGATGACGGGTGGGTTGAAAAACGGCAGACGGCGACGGACGCTGTCCATCACCGCTGCCACGGCTTCGTCGATGTTCGAGTTCGTGGTATCCACGAGATCGGCATCGGGCAATCGTTTCAAGGGTGCGATGGGTCTTGCGGCATCGCGAGCATCCCGTTCTTCGAGATCTCTCACGATATCCTGCAAAAGGGGGAGCATGTTATCAGGCATTCCCTTCTCGATCAACTGCTTATATCGCCTTTCGGCGCGCACCGCGGCCGAGGCGGTCAAAAACACCTTGACTTGGGCATCAGGAAAAACCACCGAGCCCATGTCGCGGCCATCGGCGACCAGTCCGGGAAAGCGACGAAAAGCGCGCTGACGTTCGAGCAGCGCTGCGCGCACGGCCGGGAAGGTGGCGATTTTCGATGCGCCTTTGCCGATGTCCTCGGCGCGAATCGCCTCGGTAACGTCTTCTCCGGAAAGGAATATCCTGTCGCCCTGGAATGCCGCCGGCAGCTTCGCGGCGAGCGCCGCCACCTGCGTCTCGTCGTCGAGCAAAACCCCGGCTTTCATCGCCGCCAGCGCCGTCAGCCGATAGAGCGCGCCACTATCGAGGAAATGAAAGCCGAGCAGCTTCGCCACCCGCTGCGCCACCGTGCCCTTGCCCGACGCCGAGGGGCCGTCGATCGCGATCACCGGTGCAGTGATACGCGCGAAGGCATCGAAATAATCCGGGAAAGTCTTGGCCACACAGCCGGGATCGTTGATGGTGACCGCTATGCCCCCAAGGGCTGCAAGCGAGAAGCACATCGCCATGCGATGGTCGTCGTAAGTGTCGATGGCCACATTGGATCGCAGAATCGGCGCTGGCGAGACGGCAAGCCAGTCCTCGCCCTCCTCTGCCGTCGCGCCGAGTTTGCGCAGTTCGGTCGCCATCGCAGCGATACGGTCGGTCTCCTTGACCCGCCAGGAGCCGATATTGCGCAGGACGCATCGGCCATCGGTAAATAGCGCGGCCACCGCCAGCGTCATCGCCGCATCGGGGATGTAATTGAGGTCGAGGTCGAAGGCTTTGAGCCTGCCATTCGCCGGAGCGGACGCCTCGATGAAACTGTCACCCCAGACGATCTTCGCCCCCATCGTCTCCAGCGCATCGGCGAATCTCACGTCACCCTGGATGCTGTGCTTGCCGACTCCCTCGACGCGCACCGGCCCACCGCCGATCGCGCCCGCAGCGAGAAAGTAGGACGCCGCCGAGGCATCGCCTTCGACATGCAGCAGGCCGGGGCTGCGGTATCGTTGCCCACCAGGGATCACGAAACGCCGCCAGCCCTCGCGCTCGACGGCCACGCCGAAGCGCGCCATCAGATTGAGCGTGATTTCGATGTAGGGCTTGGAAATGAGTTCGGTGGTCAGCTCGATCACCGCCGTCTCGCCGGTGAGTGGCAGGGCCATCAGCAGCGCGGTGAGAAACTGCGAGGAAACGTCGCCACGCACCTTGACCGGCGCTGCCAGCTTCACGCGCGAGGGAAAGATCTCCAATGGCGGGAAACCTTCGTTGCCGGTGTAACGCACATCGCAACCGATCTGGCGCAGCCCATCGACGAGATCGCCGATCGGCCGCTCGTGCATGCGCGCAACGCCCTTGAGCCGGTAATGGCCGCCGGAGAGCGCCAGCGCGGCGGTGAGCGGCCGAATCGCCGTGCCGGCATTGCCCATGAACAGCTCGGCCTGTTTGACCGGAAAGACACCACCCACGCCTCTCACTTTCCAGCAGTTCGCGCCCACGGCTTCGAGCCCGATGCCCAGCGCCGCCAGCGCCGAGAGCATCACGCGCGTGTCGTCGGAATCGAGCAGATCGCGGATTTCAGTGGTTCCCTCGGCCAACGCGGCCAGCAGCAGCATGCGGTTGGAGATGCTCTTCGAACCCGGCAGCTTCACCGTGCCGGCGGCATGCGAGAGCGGCGGCAGTTCGAGCGAGGCCATCATTCACCCACCGGTTGCTGCGTTCCCAGCCAGGCGTCGCGCCGCGCACGCGCACTGGCGAACATGTTTTCCAGTTCGGCGCTGTCGGCGCTGGCCAAAAGCACGCGCGTCTTCATGAGCTCGATCATGAAGGCATCGACCTCCTTCATCAGCGCATTACGGTTGGCGATGCAGATGTCGCGCCACATTTCCGGATGGCTGCTGGCGATACGCGTGAAATCGCGAAAGCCCCCCGCGGCGAATGAAAACAGTTGATCGGCGTCGTCGCGCCCGGCGAGTTGATGAACGAGCGCAAAGGCCAACAAGTGAGGCAAGTGGCTCACTGCCGCAAAGACGCGGTCATGTTCTTGCGGCGTCGATTCCGAGACGATCGCACCAGCAAGCTCCCAGACCCGGCGGATCGCCGTCACATCCTCCGGGCGGTTTTCCGGCAAGGGGGTGAGCACCACGCGCTTACCGAGATACAAATCGGCCTTGGCCGCCGCCACGCCACTCTTTTCCGCACCGGCGATCGGATGCCCCGGAACGAACAGGCCGATCTTCTTGCCGAAAGCCGCGCGCGCAGCGGCGACGACATCCGACTTGGTGCTGCCGGCATCGGTCACGAGCGTCCGCGCTCCGAGATGGGGCGCGATCGCCCGCATCACGACAGGCATCTGGCCGACCGGGATGGCGAGGAACACCAAATCGGCGTCTGCCAAGGCGCTTTCCCAGTCGCTGCCGATCTCGTCGATGATGCCGCGGTTCAACGCTTCTTCGAGTGGGGCGCGAGATCGTCCCATGCCGACGATGCGCGGGCAATCGTGCCGTCCCGCCAGCGCCGACTTGATGGCCAGCGCAAACGAGCCGCCGATCAATCCGACTCCGCAAACGACCAGCTTGCCCATCAGAGCGCTTTCTCCAGCGCTTCGAGAAAGCGCGCATTTTCGGTTTCCAAGCCGATGGTGACGCGCAAATGGTTCGGCAGGCCATAACCGGCGAGCGGTCGCACGATCACCCCTTGCTGGAGCAGCTTGCGGTTCGCCGCCGCCGCATCGGCAACGGCAAAGGTGACGAAATTGCCATGCGAGGGGATGTGTTCGAGGCCAAGACGCTTCAAGCCGGCAACCAGTTGATCCATGCCACGGCGGTTGAGCTGATAGCTTTCGGCGACGAATGGGTGGTCGTCGAGCGCGGCGCATGCTGCCGCGAGGGCGAGGTTATTGACGTTGAACGGCTGACGCACCCGGTTCATCAGCTCGGCGATTTCCGCCGATGCCACTGCGAAGCCGACGCGCAGGCCGGCGAGGCCATGAATCTTCGAGAAAGTGCGGACGATGATCAGGTGCGGAAATTCCCTCAGCCAGGCAATGGTATCGACGCGCTCGGCGGGCGGCAGGTATTCGTTGTAGGCTTCATCCAAGACCACGGCGACATCGGCCGGCACGCTGGCGATGAATTCGCGCACCTGGGCATGAGACAGGAATGTGCCGGTCGGGTTGTTCGGGTTGGCGATCCAGACCACGCGCGTGTCGGCGCGGATCGCCGCCCTCATTGCGGTCAGATCGTGTCCGTAGTGTGCAGCCGGCGTGACGATGCACTCGGCGCCGGTGGCCAGCGTCGCCAACGGATAAACGGCGAAGGCATGCTGGGAAAACACCGCCGATCGGCCGGGCGCCAGGAAGACACGGGCGGCGAGATCGAGCACGTCGTTCGAGCCGTTGCCGAGCACGATCTGGTTCCGATCCACGCCAAGCCGTTCGGCCAGCATGGCGACCAGCTCGAACTGATCGGGATAACGCTCGCAGCCGGCAATGGCCCTTTCCACCGCCGCTCGCGCCCTCGGGCTCATGCCCAACGGGTTCTCGTTCGAGGCGAGCTTGACGATCTTCTCGACCGGCAGGCCCATTTCTCGGGCCAGTTCGGTGATCGGCTTGCCGGGAACATAGGGCGAAATCTTGCGGACGTAGGGTAGCGCCTGGTCGATGAGATTCATTCACTTCTCCGCACGCGGATAGGAGCCGAGCTCCTTGAGGAAGCCGACACAGTTTTTCAGCTCGTCGAGCGCCGCGCGCACGCAAGGTTCGCTACGGTGACCTTCGACGTCGATGAAAAAGACATATTCCCAGCGCGAATTGCCGAAACCGCGCGCCGGACGCGACTCGAAGCGCGACATCGAGACGCCGTGGGTCTTGAGCGGTGTCAGCAGATCATGCACCGCACCGGGTTTGTTTTGCGCCGAGCAGACGAACGAGGTCTTGTCATTGCCAGAGGGCCCGGCATCGTGCGTGGCGAGCACGACGAAACGCGTCGTGTTGTTCGGATCGTCCTCGATGTTCGCGGCGAGGATGTTGAGGTCATACAGGCGCGCCGCCGCCTCGCCGGCGATGGCGCAGGATTCCGGATCTTCGGCCGCCATGCGCGCGGCTTCCGCATTGCTGGCTACCGGCACGCGCGGCAGGTGTGGAAGATTGCGGTTGAGCCATTCGTGACACTGGGCGAGCGACTGGGCGTGAGAGTAGAGTCTTTTCACGCCCTCCAGGCTCTCGGCCTTGGTCATCAGATTCTGATGGATGCGCAGATTCACCTCGCCGCAGATCATCAACGGCGAGACCAGCATCTGGTCGAGAGTGCGACCGACCGAACCCTCGGTCGAGTTCTCGATCGGCACGACCCCGTAATCGGCTTGCCCCGCCTCGACGGCGCGAAACACGTCGTCGATGGTCAGATAGGGCGTGAACGTCGGCGCGGAGCCGAAATGCTTTTTCGCCGCCGACTCGGTGAAGGTGCCCGCCGGGCCGAAGTAAGCCACCCTCAGCGGCTGTTCGAGCGCGAGGCAGGCCGACATGATCTCGCGAAAGATCGTGCGCACCGCCGCCTCCGGCAGTGGCCCCGGATTCAGTTCGGCGATGCGGCGCAATACCTGCGCCTCGCGTTCCGGCCGATACAGATTACCATGCTTGATCTCGCCGACTTTTTGCGCCAGGCGCGCCCGCTCGGCGAGCAGGCGCAGCATCTCTCCATCGATCGCGTCGATGCGCTCGCGCAGTTTGCCCAGCACCTCGGCTTCGCTGACCATCAGCCCACCTGCGGCAAATAGCGCACTGCGAGCACACCGTCGATCGCGGCGATCCGCTCGATCACCCGCTTGGGCACTTCGCTGTCGACATCCACCAGCGTGTAGGCGATGTCCCCCTTCGATTTGTTCACCATGTTGTGGATGTTGAGCTTCGCCTCGGCCATCGCCGCGGTGATCTGACCGACCATGTTCGGCACGTTGGCATTGGCGATGGCGATCCGATAGGCCGACTCGCGTGGCATGACGACGTTCGGGAAATTCACCGCATTGACGATGTTGCCATCGAGCAGGTAATCGCGCACCTCGTCGGCGACCATGACGGCACAGTTTTCTTCGGCTTCGCGCGTCGAAGCGCCCAGATGCGGCAGGGCGACCACCTGTGGATGGTGATTGATCGGCGCGCTCGGGAAGTCGCAAACGTAGCAGGCGAGCTTCTTCGCGTCCAGTGCCGCCAACACGGCGGACTCATCGACCACCCCATCACGCGAGAAGTTGAGGAGAATGGCACCATGCCGCATCAGCTCGATCCGTTCGGCATCGATCATTTTCCTCGTCGCTTCGACGAGCGGCACGTGCAAGGTCACGAAGTGGCTGTTTTTCAACACTTCGGCCAGCGAATTCGCCTTCTTCACCTGCGAAGGCAAGCTCCAGGCCGCATCGACGGTGATTTCCGGGTCATGGCCAATCACGTGCATGCCGAGCTTGATCGCGGCATCGGCCACCAGGCAGCCGATCTTGCCCAAGCCCACGATGCCCAACGTGTGGCCGGCAAGCTCGAAGCCAGCAAAAGCCTTCTTGCCTGCCTCGACCTTCGTTTCCATTTCCGGGTCATTGGCGTCGAGGGAGGCCACGAACCTCATCGCGGCGGCAAGGTTTCTAGCCGCCATCAGCATGCCGGCGAGCACCAGTTCCTTGACTGCATTGGCGTTGGCGCCCGGGGCGTTGAATACGGGCACGCCGCGCTTCGACATCTCTGCCACCGGAATGTTGTTGGTGCCTGAACCGGCGCGGCCAATGGCCAGCACGGAGCGGGGAATGTCGATGCCATGCAGGTCGGCCGAGCGCAACAGGATCGCATCTGGCGAAGCCATGTCCTTACCGTAGACGAAACGTTCGCCAAGACGCTTGAGTCCGCTTTGCGAAACGTTGTTGAGAACGAGGACGCGAAAAGTTTCAGCCATGATCTTTCTCGAATTCACGCATGTAGTCGACGAGCGCCACGACGCCCTCTCGCGGCATCGCGTTGTAGATCGATGCGCGCATGCCACCGACCGAACGATGGCCCTTGAGCTGCACCAGGCCGCGCGCCTTGGCGCCCTTGAGGAACTCTTCATCGAGTGCCGGATCCCTGAGGGTGAAAGGCACGTTCATGCGCGAGCGGTCTTCCGTGCGTACCGGATTGCGATAGAACTCGGTCGAGTCGAGATAATCGTAGAGCAGCCTGGCCTTTTCGATGTTTTTTTGTTCCATGGCCGCCAAGCCGCCTTGCCTTTTGAGCCATTGGAACACCAGGCCGGCAATGTAGATGCCATAGGTCGGCGGTGTGTTGTACATCGAATCGGCATCGGCGTGCGTCTTGTAGTCGAGCATCGCCGAAGGTACCGGATCTGCCTTGCCGATCAGGTCCTCGCGCACGATGACGATGGTGAGCCCAGCCGGGCCGATGTTCTTCTGCGCGCCGGCATAGATCAGGCCATATTTGCTGACGTCGATCGGCTTCGAGAGGATGTTGGAAGACATGTCGCAGACGAGCGGCACGTCGCCGGTATCCGGCGTCCAATGGAACTCGACGCCGCCGATGGTCTCGTTGGCGGTGTAATGCACGTAAGCGGCGTCTTTGGAGAGCTGCCACTGCTCCTGGGGCGGCGCGTAGGTGAAAGACTTGTCCTCGCTGCTCGCCACGACATTGACATGGCAGAAACGCTTGGCCGCTTTGATGGCCTTCTTCGCCCACTCACCGGTATGCACATAATCGGCCACGCTCTTGCCGCGCAATAGATTCATCGGCACCATCTCGAACTGCAGCGATGCCCCACCTTGCAGGAAGAGCACCTTGTAATTGGCCGGGATAGCCAATAGCTCGCGCAGGTCGGCTTCGGCCTGCGCGGCGATACCCATGAACTCCTTGCCGCGATGGCTCATCTCCATCACCGACATGCCAAAGCCATGCCAATCGAGCATCTCCTCGGCAGCCTGCTGTAATACTTCCTCGGGCAGCGCGGCGGGGCCGGCGCTGAAATTGAATACGCGTGCCATTTCTTACTCCTCGTCTTCGGTTTCGATGACCTTTTCGATGCCGGCCAGCTTGGTGCCGTCATCCAGATTGATGAGCCGCACGCCTTGGGCCGAGCGGCCGGTTTCACGCACCTGGTCGACGCGGCTCCTGATCAGCACGCCGCCGGTGGAGATCAGCATCACCTCGTCGTTTTCCTCGACCAGCACGGCGCCGATGAGCGCGCCATTGCGTTCCGAGGTCTGGATCGCGATCATGCCCTTGGTGCCGCGGCCATGCCTGGTGTATTCGGCGATCGGCGTGCGCTTGCCATAGCCATTCTCCGTGGCGGTGAGCACGCTCATCGACTCGTCGGACGCCACCACCATGGAGATCACTTTCTGCCCCTCCTCGAGCATCATGCCGCGCACACCGCGTGCGACGCGCCCCATCGGACGCACGTCTTCCTCGGAAAAACGCACCGCCTTGCCGGCATCCGAAAACAGCATCACATCGCTGGCGCCATCGGTGATCGCCACGCCGATCAAGTAATCATTCTCGTCGAGGGTGACGGCGATGATGCCTGCCTTGCGCGGATTGGCGAATTCGGAAAGCGGCGTCTTCTTCACCGTCCCCTGCGCCGTGGCCATGAAGACGAAGTGATCTTCGTCGAAAGTCGGCGTTGGCAGGACGGCAGTGATCTTCTCGCCTTCTTCGAGCGGGAAGAGATTGACGATCGGCTTGCCGCGCGAGGTGCGCGACCCCTCCGGCACCTCATAGACCTTGAGCCAGTAGACGCGGCCGCGATTCGAGAAGCAGAGCAGGTAATCGTGCGTATTGGCGATGAACAGCCGCTCGACGAAATCGTCCTCCTTGATCGCCGCCGCCTGCCTGCCGCGTCCGCCGCGTTTCTGCGTGCGGTAATCGTCGAGGCTCTGGCGTTTGATGTAGCCGCCGTGCGAGAGCGTCACGACCATGTCCTCGCGTGCGATCAAGTCTTCGAGATTGATGTCCGCGGTCTGCAAGACGATCTCGGAACGGCGCTCGTCGCCGAACTGCGCCTTGATGGCGGTCAGTTCGTCGGCGATGATCTGGGTGATGCGTCCCGGCCGGGCGAGGATGTCGAGCAGATCCTCGATCTGCATCATGACTTCGCGATATTCCGCGACGATCTTGTCCTGCTCGAGACCGGTCAGACGCTGCAGGCGCAGATCGAGGATCGCCTGGGCCTGCACGTCGGATAGTGCATAGCCGCGCCGGGAGAGGCCGAATTCTGGCGCCAGACCTTCGGGTCGCGAAGCCTCGGCCGAGGCGCGCGCGAGCATCTCCTCGACCAGGGGGGAACGCCAGATGCGTGCCATCAACTCACGTTTGGCATCTGCGGGAGTGGGCGCAGCCTTGATCAGCGCGATGATCTCGTCGACATTCGATAATGCGACCGCCAGACCTTCCAGCACATGGCCGCGTTCGCGGGCTTTCCTGAGCTCGAAGACGGTACGCCTCGTTACCACCTCGCGGCGATGCGACAGGAAACATTCGAGCAGCTGCTTCAGGTTCAGGGTCTGCGGGCGGCCATCGACCAGCGCCACCATGTTCATACCGAAGGTATCCTGCAGCTGGGTTTGTTTGAACAGATTGTTGAGTACCACCTCCGGGACTTCGCCGCGCGCCAGTTCGATCACCACGCGCATGCCGGATTTGTCCGATTCGTCCTGGATGTGGGCGATGCCTTCGATCTT
Source organism: Rhodocyclaceae bacterium (assembly GCA_046294935.1). Lineage (GTDB taxonomy): Bacteria > Pseudomonadota > Gammaproteobacteria > Burkholderiales > Rhodocyclaceae > Sulfuricystis. The sequence goes on along the minus strand of JBKBOI010000009.1, from coordinate 16,064 downwards.
CTTTTCCTTGACGAGCTCGGCGATCTTTTCCAGCAGCGTGCGCTTGTTGACCTGGTAAGGCAGCTCGTCGACGATGATCGCTTGTCGGCCAGACTTGAGCTCCTCGAAATGCGTGCGCGCGCGCATGATCACGCGGCCGCGACCGGTCAGATAGCCCTCTCGCACACCGGAGATGCCATAGATCAGGCCAGCGGTAGGAAAGTCCGGCGCGGGGATGATCTTGATCAGTTCCTCGATCGGGATTTCCGGGTTCTCCAGCATCGCCAGACAAGCATCGACGACCTCGCCGAGGTTGTGAGGCGGAATGTTGGTGGCCATACCGACCGCGATGCCGGCGCTGCCGTTGATCAGCAAATTGGGAATCTTCGCCGGCAGAACCAATGGCTCCCTTTCCGAACCATCGTAGTTCGGGCCGAAATCGACGGTCTCCTTTTCGATGTCGGCCAATAACTCGTGGCCGATGCGCGCCATGCGCACTTCGGTGTAACGCATCGCCGCGGCATTGTCGCCATCGATCGACCCGAAGTTCCCCTGGCCATCGACCAGCATGTAACGTAAGGAAAAATCCTGCGCCATGCGCACGATCGTGTCATAGACTGCGGTATCGCCATGTGGATGGTACTTACCGATCACATCACCGACGACGCGCGCCGATTTTTTATAAGGCTTGTTCCAGTCGTTGCCGAGCTCGTGCATCGCATACAGCACGCGGCGGTGCACCGGCTTCAGGCCATCACGCGCATCCGGCAGTGCGCGGCCGACGATCACGCTCATCGCGTAATCGAGATAGGAGTGGCGCATCTCCTCTTCGAGGCTGATCGGCAGGGTTTCCTTGGCGAAAGCGGTGGTCATGGGGTCGGGTTCTGGCGTTCAGCCCGCAAGGGCACTAAAAAGCATAGAATCTTATCATGACTGCAGCTACCGATCCCTCACCTACCGATCCCTTGCTGCCAACGGAAATCGATTTGCTGATCGATGCTCGCTGGATCGTCCCCGTCGAGCCGGAAAACCTCCTGCTCGAACGCCACAGCGTGGCGATCCACCAAGGGCGTATCGTCGCGCTCTTGCCCAGCGCGGAAGCCCACCAGCATTTCGTGCCGCGTGAACGTTTCGAATTGGGTGAGCATCTCTTGCTACCCGGCTTCATCAACACGCACACCCACGCCGCGATGACGCTGCTGCGCGGCTTCGCGGACGACATGCCATTGATGCGCTGGCTCAACGAGCGCATCTGGCCGGCCGAAAACCGCCACGTTTCGTCCAGATTCGTACGCGATGGCACACAACTGGCCTGCTGGGAGATGCTCAGGGGAGGCATTACCTGCTTCAACGACATGTATTTCTTTCCGCAAGCCGCCGCACAAGCCGTCATCGAAGCAGGCATGCGTGCCGCCCTGGGCATCACCGTATTCGAGTTTCCCAGTGCCTATGGCAGCGATGCGGAAGACTACCTGGCCAAGGGGCTGGAGACGCGTGATGCGTTCGCCGACGAGCCGCTGATCTCCTTCTGCCTCGCGCCGCATGCGCCCTACACCGTCGCCGACAGGACCTTCGAACGCATCGCCGTACTCGCCGACCAGCTGGATATACCGATCCACATCCATGTCCATGAAACCGAAGACGAGATCGCTGACGGTCTCAAGGAGCATGGCGTCAGGCCGCTGGAGCGGTTGCGTCGGCTCGGTCTGCTCGGCCCGCAGCTGATAGCGGTCCACGCCGTGCATCTGACCAACGCGGAAATCGACCTGTTGGCAGAACACGGCAGCCATGTCGCGCATTGCCCGACTTCCAACATGAAGCTCGCCAGCGGTCTTGCCCCTGTTGGCGCCTTGATCACCAAGGGGATCGGCGTCAGTCTGGGCAGCGATGGTGCCGCCAGCAACAATCGCCTCGACATGGTGCAAGAAATGCGGCAGGCAGCCTTGCTCGCCAAGTTGGGGAGCCATGATGCCTCCTGCCTGCCCGCCCATCGAGCGCTGCGCATGTCAACCCTGGACGGGGCTCGGGCGTTGGGATTGGATGGTGAGATCGGTTCGCTGGTGCCTGGCAAAGCGGCTGACTTGTGCGCGTTGCGCCTGAGCGATTGGGAATTACAACCCTGCTACGATCCGGTTTCCCACCTGGTGTATGTGGCCGGACGGGAGCAGATCACCCATGTCTGGGTGAGAGGCAAGTTGCGGATAAAAGACACTCGCCCCGTCGACCTCGATACTGCCGCCTTGCTGAGCAAGGCACAAAACTGGAACAGTGATATCATGTCATCGTTGGCAGAAGAAATGCAGAGCACCTAAAGCCTGATTTTCTCGCAGAGTTTTTCGTTTTCAACAACCTTTATCGAGGGAAGAAAAAACATGTTCAAACTCGCCTCCAAGCATCTCCTGATGGCAGCCGTCGTTGCCAGCATTGGCACTGCCGCCCAAGCACAAACTCCGGGTGTGGATCTGAAAGGCACCGTCGGCTATGTGATCGACCAGCGCGGCTATGTCGCCAAGAGCGGCACAGGACTGTGCTGGCGCACCGGCTACTGGACCCCAGCGATGGCGATTGCCGAATGCGACCCCGATCTGGCGCCGAAGGCCGCCCCCGCACCCGCACCCGCGCCCGCTCCGGCAGCCAAGCCTGCCGCTGCTGCGCCGAAGCCTGCCGCGAAGAAAGTGACGCTCGCCGCCGACGCGCTGTTCGACTTCGACAAGGCCACGCTGCGTCCTGAAGGCAAGGCCAAGCTCGACAAGCTGGTCCAGGACATGGGCGCCATCAAGCTGGAAGTGATCATCGCCGTCGGCCATGCCGACCGCATCGGCAAGGATGCCTACAACCAGAAGCTGTCCGAGCGTCGCGCCGCCGCCGTCAAGGACTATCTGGTCAGCAAGGGCGTCGAGGCCAACCGCATCTATGCCGAAGGCAAGGGCGAGAAGCAGCCCGTGACCGGTGACAAGTGCAATAAGATGGGCCCCGAGAACCGCAAGAACAAGAAACTGGTCGAGTGCCTGCAACCCGATCGCCGCGTCGAAATCGAAGTGATCGGCACGCAGAACTGAACGGCTTCGCCTCTGCCGTCGAAAAGCCCTGCCAGGCAGGGCTTTTCCTTTTCCAGAGCCCGTCCATGAGCACCACCGTCAATTTCGATCCTCAGGAACTCGCCAAATTCGGCGATCTGGCCTATCGCTGGTGGGATCCTCATTCCGAATTCAAACCGCTGCACGACATCAATCCGCTGCGGCTCGGCTGGATCGACCGCCACTTTGGCCTTGCCGGCAAGAAAGCCCTCGACGTCGGTTGCGGCGGTGGTCTGCTGACGGAAGGCATGGCAGCGCTCGGCGCCGAAGTGATGGGCATCGATCTGTCGGAAAAAGCGCTCGCCGTAGCCCAACTGCATCTCCACGAAAGCGGGCACGAAATCGACTACCGCCTCGTTTCGGCCGAAGCTCTGGCCGCGGAAATCCCGGCCAGCTTCGATGTCGTCACTTGTATGGAAATGCTCGAACACGTGCCGGACCCCGCCTCGACCGTGCGCGCTTGCGCCACCTTGGTCAAGCCTGGCGGGCAAGTTTTTTTCTCGACCATCAACCGCAATCCGAAAGCCTGGCTATTCGCCGTGGTCGGGGCCGAATACCTCCTGCGCCTGTTACCCAAGGGCACACATGAGTACGCCAAATTCCTGCGTCCGGCAGAGCTCGCGCGCTTCGCTCGCCAGGCTGGACTGGAGGTCGAGGAAATCGTCGGCATGAGCTACAACCCGCTGACGCGGACGTATTCACTGGGCAGCGACACCAGCGTCAACTATCTGCTTCGCGCGCGTCGCCCGGCGTAATCACGCACCTGCCCTCGCCGTCTCACGGCGACGGTGGCCGAGAATCGCCGGCAAGGCCAGCGCCACGAGGAGTCCCGCCAGGGCCAGCAACGGCCAGGCCACCGGCCGGTTCCACTGCGTGCGCAGTCTTTCGCGCAGCGCCACATCGATGCGCTGATATTTGAGCGTGTTGTTGCCCACCTTCGTGGGTTTCCGGTTCATCAGCCAAGCATGGCGCAGACTGTAATCCTTGGGATGGAATCCCCATACCCAGGGCGTATCCTCGTGCACGATCGCCAGCATGCGGTCGATGATCGCCTGCCGCTCGGGGCCGTTCTCCATCGCGCGCATGCGCTCGAACAGACGATCGTATTCCGGATTGGCGTAATTCGCGGCATTCTCGCCGCCGTGCTTGACCTTGCCCTGCGGCCCATAGAGCAGGAAGAGAAAGTTTTCCGGATCTGGATAGTCGGCGTTCCAGCCGAAATAGAACAGCTGCACCGCTCCCTTGCGCACTTTTTCCTGGAAGCGGTTGTAATCGGTGCTGCGCACCACGAGCTGCACGCCGATCTTCTGGAACTGTTTGTTCAGCCAATCGATGCGGGATTTCGCGCCGATGCCGGTCGCCGTGGTGTCGAGATTGATGATCAGCGGCTCGCCGGTTCGAGCATTGCGTCCATCCGGCCAACCGGCTTCGGCGAGCAGGCGGCGCGCCACTGCGATGTCCTTGCGGCGCGGAACCGAATCTCTCCACTCATAGACCACCGGATTGATCCCCGCCTGCCCTTCACGGTAACCAAAGATGCCCGGTGGAAGCGGGCTCATCGCCGGGATGCCGCGGCCATTCTGGAAGATGGAGATGAACTCTTCCTGATCGATGGCGATCGCGATCGCCTGGCGGATTTTTTTCGCCGCTTCGCCATTGCCGCCGATCAGCGGATCGAGCATGTTGAAACCCATGTAGAACGTCGAGGTAGCCACCGAGGTCGACAGACGAATACCCTGGGCCTGCATTTCCGGCGTCAGTGAGACTTCCCCCCCTGCCCCGACCTGCACTGCCTGGTCGAAGGAATCCGACGCGATGCCGGATGCATCGTAATAGCCTTGCAGGAACTTGTTCCAGTAGGGAATCTGCTCCTTTTCCCGCGTGAATACCACCTTGTCGATGAATGGCAGCGGCTTGCCGCAATCGTCGAGCAATCCGGCAGCTCGATCGCTCTCTTCTCCTTCACAAGGATAGGTTTCACCGCGGAAATTCGGATTCCGCTCCAGCACCATCCGCGCATTCGGGTCGTTCTCGGTCAGCATATAGGGGCCGGTGCCGATCGGATACCAGTCGAGCGTGAGATTCTTTTCCGCCATGCCCGGCTGGCTGTGGAAGCGATCCGCTTCCCAAGGCATCGGCGCGAAGAAAGGCATCGTCAGCCAGTAGAGGAATTGTGGATATTTCCCCTTGATGCGGATTCGATAGCGGTAGCGGTCGATGACTTCGGCGCCCGGCAGCGGCCATTTGCGCAAATCGAGCCAGTCGTGCCGCTCCACCAGCGCCGATTTTTGCAATTCCCGCGCCAGCTCTTGGAGGCCGACGATGTATTCGCCCATCAGGCCGAGAATCGGCGAATGCAGGCGCGGATGGGCGAGCCGCTTGATCGCATAGACATAGTCCTCCGCCACCAATTCGCGCGTACCGCGATTCGGAAAATCGGCCAACGTGTGAAAGGCCGAGATGTCGGCCGGTTGCTCGGCGAAAGCCGGGTGCGGCTGATATCGGATGCCCGGCTTGATCTCGATGACATAGTCCGTGAAAGCGATGCGGTCGGTATCCGCATCGGCCGGCAGGGGACGTTCGTCGGCATCGAGATAGCGTGGCTGAGGCACGGCAACCGCCGTCGCGGGAATCAGTTCGTAGGGACGCTTCAGATAATGGTATTGCAGCGGCGGCTCGTAGATCTGAGCCGTGAAGGCGATCTCGTCTTCGCTGTAGGACTGCACCGGATCGAGATGCTTTGGCCGCTCGGTGAAGGCGGTGTAAAGGATGTTTTGCCCACGCTCCGCGGCAGGATAGGGGTCGTTCCAATTGGCCCCGCAGGCGCAGAGCAGAAAACTCATCGACAGGATCAGCAGTCGCCGCATGCCCGAAGTGTAACGGAATCACCGCTATAATCCGGTTCCTCGGAGAACATCGGGAGAGTCACCATGGGTTTTCTTGCCGGCAAACGCATCCTGATCACCGGCCTGTTGTCCAACCGATCGATTGCCTATGGCATCGCGAAAGCCTGTCACCGTGAGGGTGCGCAGCTTGCCTTCACTTATCAGAGCGAACGTTTCCGGGAACGGCTGCAGAAGTTCGCCGCCGAATTCGGCAGCGACATGGTGTATCAGCTCGACGTCGCCGACGATGCGCAGATCGATGCCGTATTCGCTGCGATCGGCCAACGCTGGGAAGGCCTCGACGGCCTGGTCCATTCGATCGCCTATGCCCCCAATGAAGCGATCGAGGGCGATTTCCTCGACGGCATTTCTCGCGAGGCCTTCCGCATCGCACATGAGATTTCCTCCTACAGCTTCCCGGCAATGGTCAAGGCGGCGCGCCCGCTGCTGTTCAAGGGCAACAATCCCTCGCTGGTCTGCATGACCTATCTCGGCGCCGAGCGCACGATGCCCAACTACAACACGATGGGGCTGGCCAAGGCGAGCCTGGAAGCGGCCACCCGTTATCTCGCCTTCAGCCTCGGGCCACGCGGCATCCGCGCCAACGCGATCTCGGCCGGACCGATCAAGACCCTGGCGGCTTCGGGCATCGGCAATTTCAGCAAGCTGCTCGCCTACAACGCGCACCATGCTCCCCTCCGCCGCAACGTGACGATCGAAGAAGTCGGCAATGCGGCGGCCTTTCTACTTTCCGATCTGGCCAGCGGCATCACGGGGGAGGTGCTCTTCGTGGATGGGGGCACGCACACCGTCGCGATGGGGAATCCCGACCCACTACCGGGTTCGACGAGCTGAACCGGCAGCAAGCCGGCCGCCAGCGCAGGCAGCCTGCAGCCGGGCGTGCGAACCCGGCGACATGGCGTTGGATCCGGCGGTGCGGTGCCGTTCCGTCAGCGCCGAGATTTCGCAGTCCTGATTACTTGCGCTCGAGCGCCGCGCTGTTGATCGTCACGCCATACTGTTCGCGCAATGCGGCAAGCCATGCGATCAGCTCTTCACGCGCGACGACATCATGATAATGCTGGCGCAAGGCCTGCGCGCTCGGCGCCGCATCACCGGGATTGGCCGGATCGAAGGGCCTGACCTGCTCGATGCGATAGATGACATAGCCAGTCGGCGTCTTGACGCCGGCATGGCCCGGCAAATGTTTCGCATCGACCGAGAAAATCGCCTCGATAGCGGCAGGCCCCAGTTCCTGGACGTGCTGACGCGTCACCGTGCGCACCGCACTCCAGTCGAGTGATGACTTTTCTCCACGGCGCAGCTTTTCGAGCTCGGCTTCACCCGCGGCCGTTGCCTTGGCGAGCGCGGCCTCGCGCGCCAGAACCTGTTCGATCATACCGGTCACTTTTTCGAATGGCTGCAACTCGGCAGGACGATGTTCGATCACGCGCGCGGCGACGAGGGTGTTGGGCGCAACCTCGATGGCCTCGGTATTGCGCTTGTTCTTGATTGCATCCTCGGAAAAGATCGCTGCCAGCAGCTTGGGATTCGTAAAGGGTGCTGCCAGCTGTCCCTCCCTGGTCAGCCATTCGGAGGTTTGGATCGTCAGACCGTATTTTTCCGCCGCCGGCTCGAGGCTGTCGGCCTGTTCATAGACCAGATTCGAAAAACCTTCCGCCATTTCGACGTATTGCTTCGCCCCCGCCTGGCGCTTGAGTTCCGCCTCGATTTCATGGCGCACCTCGTCGAATTCGCGCGCCTGTTCGGGACGAATGCCCGTCAGCTTGATGATGTGGAAGCCAAAGTCCGAGCGCACCAGATCGGATACCTGGTTTTCCTGCAAGGCAAAAACGGCTTCCTCGAAAGGCTTGACCATCATGCCACGACCGAAGAAGCCGAGATCCCCCCCCTTCGCAGCAGAACCCGGATCCTGGGAATGCGCTTTCGCCAGCTTCGGGAAATCGTCTGGATTGGCCTTCACCTGAGCGAGAATCCGTCTCGATTCTTCCTCGGCGGCCTTCACCTCGTCGGGCGAGGCATTTTTCTCGACACGGATCAGGATGTGACTCGCACGACGCTGCTCGGGCGTGCGGTAACGAGCCGCGTTGGCATCATATGCAGCCTTCACCTCCGCTTCGCTGACCTTGGCATTTTCGATCAGCTTGTCGCGGCTCAATACCAGGTATTCGACGCGCACCTGCTCGGGCTGTTCGAAGCGTGAGCGGTTTTCCTCGTAATAACGTCGCACGGCGTCGGCATCCGGTTTGCTGGCGGCGATGAATCGTTCGGCGGAAATGAAGGCCTCGGCGACGTCCCGCTGCTCGAGGCGAGCGCTCAGCCAATGCCCAACGGTCAGATTCCCGGAGAAAGAGACGTTCGCAATCGACAGCAGCTGTTGCTGGGTGAGCAGATCCTGGCGCAGCATCGCCTCGAACTGGGCAACGCTCATGTTCTGTGCAGCGACCATCGCTTCGTAACGCTCGCGGGAGAATTTTCCATCCACCTGCAGTGTCGGCAAGGAGGTGATGATGGCGGCCAGCATCTCATTGCTGATACCCAGGTGGGACTGCGCGGCATGCAACTGCAGCACACGCCGATTGATCAGCTCTTCAAGCACGCCCCGCCGGAATTCCGGCGTTTCCAGCAAAGCGGTGTCTTTGCCAAACTGCGGCCGCAGGCGCTCCTGCTGCTCGGCCAAGGCGTGCTGGAACTCATCACGGCTGATCGGGGACTTGCCGACCCGGGCAATCTCGTTCGCCCCGCCGCCGCTGCCGCGAATATAGGAATCCACTCCCCAAAGGGCAAACGGCAGGATGATGATCGCCAGCACCAGCTGGACGATTCTTTTGTTGTTGCGAACGAAATCGAACATGGTTGCATTTCCAAGCAAAAAGGCGAACCGCAGTCCGCCTTCGTCTCGTTATTCGAACGCCACTGGCGGAGACGGAGGGATTCGAACCCTCGATACAGGTTTTGGCCCGTATGCTCCCTTAGCAGGGGAGTGCCTTCGACCTCTCGGCCACGTCTCCATCGTCGGGCGGATGATACCCGCCGCTCCTCACGGGGTCAAACTCAGGCTGGTGCCTGATCGAGCCCAAAAGCCTGATGCAGCACGCGCACGGCGAGCTCGAGGTACTTCTCATCGACCACCACCGAAATCTTGATCTCGGAAGTGGAGATCATTTGGATGTTGATCCCCTCCTCGGCCAGCGTGCGGAACATCTTGCTGGCCACCCCCGGATGGGAGCGCATGCCGACGCCGACGGCGGAGACCTTACAGATCTTGTTGTCGCCCTCGATGGCACGTGCGCCGATGTGCGGCTTGACCTGCTCTTCGAGGATCTTCAAGGTGCGTGCATACTCGCCGCGATTGACGGTGAAGGAAAAGTCGGTGGTGCCATCATGGCCGACGTTCTGGATGATCATGTCCACATCGATGTTCGCCTCGGCAATGGGCCCTAGGATCTGCGAGGCGATGCCCGGGCGATCGGGTACGCCCAACACGGTGAGTTTCGCCTCGTCGCGGTTGAAAGCGATACCGGAAATGATCGGTTGTTCCATGGTAGTGTCTTCCTCAACGGTAATCAGCGTGCCTGGGGTTTCCTTGCCTTCTTCCTCGAAGCTCGAGAGCACGCGCAGTCTGACCTTGTATTTGCCGGCGAATTCGACCGAGCGGATCTGCAAGACCTTGGAGCCCAGGCTGGCCATTTCGAGCATTTCCTCGAAGGTGATGCGGTCGAGCTTGCGCGCCTCGGGCACGACGCGCGGATCGGTCGTATAGACGCCATCGACGTCGGTATAGATCTGGCACTCGTCGGCCTTGAGCGCCGCAGCCAGCGCCACGGCGGAAGTATCCGAGCCGCCTCGCCCCAGTGTGGTGATGTTGCCGAATTCATCCACTCCCTGAAAGCCGGCCACGATCACCACGGTGTCATTGTCGAGATCGGCGCGGATGTTGTGCTCGTCGATCGACAAAATGCGGGCTTTGGTGAAAGTGCTGTCGGTGAGTACTTTGACCTGTCCGCCGGTATAGCTCTTCGCCTTGATGCCCAGGTCCTGCAAGGCCATCGCCAACAGGGCGATGGTCACCTGTTCACCGGTCGCGACCATCACATCGAGTTCGCGTGGATGGGGCTGGGGAGAAACCTCCTTGGCCAGCGCGATCAGCCGGTTGGTTTCACCGCTCATCGCGGAAACGACCACCACCAGCCGATGGCCCTGCAATTTCCAGCGTTTGATGCGCCGGGCGACGTCCCGGATGCGTTCGGGGCTACCCACGGAAGTGCCCCCGTATTTTTGAACGATCAGCGCCATGTTCGATCCAAAAAAGAAAGGCGGGCATTCTATCCGGAAACGATTTATTGTGGGAGCCACCGAACGCAAAGGCTTGTATGGCAAAACAATATCCGATATGCTTGCATCGCTATGACTTCCGTTGTATAAATGAACCGCCCAGCATACCCGTCTGGAATCTAACTAAAGGATAGTCACATGAAAACAATCGACAAAATCGATGTTCGCGAGATTCGTCGCAAGCTTGGCATGAACCAACAGCAATTCTGGTCGAAAATCGGCGTGACACAAAGTGGCGGCTCCCGCTACGAAAGCGGCCGCAACATGCCCCGTCCGGTGCAGCATCTGCTGCGGCTGGTGCACGTCGAGCAGATCGACATCCAGAAAATCAAAAAAGAGGATTGGGAAGTCATCGAATATCTGAAGTCCAAGAAACCCGATCTCTTCAAGGAACTGAAAAAGGAAGCGCGGGCGGCTCGCAAAGGCTGAGCCGGGCAATCACGGGCTGACCACTACGGTCAGCCCCGTCGCATCGCGAATGCGCTCGGCAAGCACCTCGAACCATTGAGCCGGCAAGGCCCGAAGACGGGATGCTTCCGGTTGCCTTGAAGCGCGTGCCAGCCCATACAGGTGCACCCCGGTGAGCGCTTCACGCGCGTTGGCGAGCAAACCGAGATAGCGCTCGAGCGCATCTTCGCTTGGCGGCCGGTCATCGAGCATGAAAAAGCAGCTTTGCACCCAAGTCGGGCACAGCGTCGCGCAGACTTTCAACCTGTCGAGCACGACACTGGGTTGCAAGTAAGCTCCATTGATCAGTTGGGTGGTTTCTGCGCCGACCCCATCGATCTTGAACCAGACCTCCCCCTGGCGTTGGCCAATCATGCGGATACCTTCCCGCACGGAGCTTCGGCCAAGCAGGCTGCCATTGGTGATGAGCCGTAACGGTAGCGACGACGGAAAATCATCGAGCACCCGGCTGACCAGGGCGACCGTAGCAGGGAACTCGCGAGCACTGGTCGGCTCGCCATTGCCGGAAAAAGCGACATCGACCACCCGTCGGGCCTCTGGAGGAGCATACCGTTCCAGATGATCACCACGGAACAGCGCATCCAAAAGCGTTCGCAATTCGGTTTCCAGTAGCCCGAGATCGATCGGCGGCGGCCCACCACGCTTCAAATCTGGCACCTGGCAATAGATGCAGCGCCAATTGCAGGCATTGTTCGGATTCAGATTGATGCCGACCGAGACGCCACGCGCGCGCCGGGAGAGCACCGGATAGACATAGGTCATGCCGCTGCCATCGCGGTCGTGATTGCCGACCGAGAGCCGGCGCGATGGAAAGATCATGGGATACATGCCCGGAATATAATGCCGGATCGCAAATTATCACCCTACCATGAAAATCACCCGTCGCCTCGAATTCGACGCCGGACATCGTATTCCCGACCATGCCAGCCAGTGCCGCCACCTCCACGGCCATCGCTATGCGTTGGAAATCACACTCGTTGGTGAAGTCATCGAGGCCGCCGGGCAGCCATACAATGGCATGGTGATGGACTTTGCCGAGGTCAAGGCGATCGCCCGGCGCCTCGTCGTCGATCTCTGGGATCACGCTTTCCTCGTCTATGCCGGCGACACTCCGGTGGTGAATTTCCTTTCTTCACTGCCCGACCACAAGACGATCATCCTCGATCGAGTGCCGACCGTGGAAAATCTCGCCCGCATCGCCTTCGAGCGGCTTGCCCCCGCCTACCGGGACATCTACGGCAACCATCTGCGCCTCGAACGCGTGCGCATCTTCGAGACACCGAACTGCTGGGCCGATTGCTGCGCGACCGATCTGGCTTCTTGAAGCTTGGGCATCTTGAAATTCTCCACGGCCGGTACCATAATGGCGGCATGGTTGTAATCCCGGCGATCCGGAGACGTTCTGGACAGGGGTTCGATTCCCCTCACCTCCACCCAAGGGCAGACGCCTAGCCCTGAGCCGACGATGTTCTTGGGTGGGGGTGCACTGGCTTCGACAGGGCGGACGAAGGAGAGCAGGCAACCCGAGAGGCGACGGACGTAATCCGCGCAAATCCACAAACGCCAACGATGAGCGTTTCGCACTGGCCGCCTGAGGCCAATGCCGAGGCCGCTTGAGCCTTGTCACCCAAGAAAAGCCGGCGGGCGCGTCGAGCGCCCGTCGTCATTCATCCCTCGCCGATGACTTGCAGCGCCGCAGCCCTGGTATCATTTGCTGCGTTGCAACAACCTTGAAGGGCTTCGTCATGGACATGAACCGGGTGGGGAAATTCGAAACCCTGAAGATCATGAACGAATTCGACCGGGCGCTGATCGAGAAGTACGGCATCAACATGACTGACGCGCATATCACCCGTTATGAGGCGCTGACGGCCTACGAGAAGACCAAAAGCGCCGCCAAGGCCGCCGAATTGCTCGCCGAGCAGCGAGGCTTCACACCGTTGCTGGAATCCGCGGCCTGATCGTCCACCTAGCCGGCGATCAATGCAGGCCGGCTGCAGCCAGCATCTTCGCCGCCCGTTTGCGGCGCGCTTCCTCAGGGGTCAAGCCCACCAGCGACTCGGGCGGTAGCGGCACATCCCAGTGCTGCTGGAAGAGATCGATGGCCTCGCCATTGTCCAGGTGAAGGCGGTAGGTTTTCTCCTGATAATCGGGCGCGCCCGGCAAGGCCACGAGTTCGACGGATTCGATGATCATGATGGGAGCCTCGATGCGACCCAACGTTGCACATCCTGCGCTCTCGTAGCGACGCCTCAAGCCAAAGAAAGCGGGCAAGAACGCCGCTGATCGCAAACTCGGCGCTGGTGAGCCGGCACGGATAAAGAACAAGGCCGCCAGAAAAAACGGCCGCTCGTGGCGGCCGCATCCATTGTCCTCCTCCGGTTCGCATCCTCCAATCCGAAACCCCGTTTGAGCCGGGCCGAGGTCAATGAGAGCCTCAGAGGGTCAGATCCCCTGCTTGAGTTGCTCCAGAATGGCCGGGTTCTCGAGGGTGGAGACGTCCTGTGCAACCTCTTCGCCCTTGGCAAGCGAACGCAGCAGGCGACGCATGATTTTGCCGGAGCGCGTCTTCGGCAGATTGTCACCGAAACGGATGTCCTTCGGCTTGGCGATCGGGCCGATTTCCTTGCCGACCCAGTCGCGCAGTTCGTTGGCGATCTTCTTCGCCTCTTCCCCGGAGGGGCGCGGCCCCTTGAGCACCACGAACGCGCAGATCGCCTCACCGGTCACCTCGTCTGGCCTGCCGACCACCGCCGCCTCGGCGACCAGCGGATTGGCCACCAGCGCCGACTCGATTTCCATCGTGCCCATGCGGTGGCCGGATACGTTCAGCACGTCATCGATTCGACCCATGATGGTGAAGTAACCGGTCTTGGCGTCACGCACCGCGCCGTCCCCCGCGAGATACAGCTTGCCGCCGAAGTCAGCGGGATAATAGGATTTCTTGAACCGCTCCGGATCGCCCCAGATGGTGCGGATCATCGACGGCCAAGGCCTTTTGATGACCAGAAAGCCTCCCTGCCCCCACGGCACCTCATGCCCGGTCTCATCGACGATCGCTGCCTGGATGCCCGGGAAGGGCAGGGTGCAGGAACCAGGCACGAGCGGCGTGACACCCGGCAGCGGCGTGATCATGTGGCCGCCGGTTTCGGTCTGCCAGAAGGTATCGACGATCGGGCAACGGCCGCCGCCGACGTTTTCGTAATACCACATCCAGGCTTCCGGATTGATCGGCTCGCCGACCGTGCCGAGAATGCGCAGGGACTTGAGGTTGTAATTCCTCGGATGGGTCGCCGGATTGGTTTCCGAGGCCTTGATCAGCGAGCGGATCGCGGTCGGCGCCGTATAGAAGATGGTCACCTTGTGATCTTGGATCATGCGCCAGAAACGGCCGGCATCGGGATAAGTAGGCACGGATTCGAAGACGATCTCGGTGGCACCGCAGGCCAGCGGGCCATAGGTGATGTAGGTGTGACCGGTGACCCAGCCGATGTCGGCGGTGCACCAGAAAATATCGTCCTTCTTGAGGTCGAAGGTCCATTTCGTCGTCAGGATCGCGTGCAGCAGGTAGCCGCCGGAACTGTGCTGGACACCCTTCGGCTTGCCGGTCGAGCCCGAGGTATAGAGCAGGAACAGCGGATGTTCGGCTTCGACCCATTCCGGTTCGCAGGTATCGGGCTGGTTGGCGACGAAATCGTGATACCAGACGTCGCGGCCGGCCACCATGTTGCAATTGCCACTGCCGCGCTTGATGACGACGACGGTTTTGACCTGATGGCCTTGAGCCATGCCCAAAGCCTCGTCGACGGCCGACTTCAAGGGCAGTGCCTTGCCACCACGATGCTGCTCGTCCATCGTGATCACGGCGCAGGCGCCGGCATCGAGGATGCGCTCTTCCAGCGACTTGGCGGAGAAGCCGCCGAACACGACGGAGTGGATCGCACCGATGCGGGCGCAGGCCTGCATCGCGACCACCCCCTCGATCGACATCGCGACATAGATCAGCACGCGGTCGCCCTTCTTGATGCCAGCGGCGCGCAGCGCATTGGCGAGCTTATTGACGCGGGAAAGCAGATCCTTGTAAGTGACCTTGGTGACGGCGCCATCATCCGCTTCGAAAATCAGCGCGATCTTGTCGCCCAAGCCTGCTTCGACGTTCTTGTCGAGGCAGTTCCAAGAAACGTTCAGCTTGCCATCGGCGAACCATTTGTAGAAAGGCGCATTCGATTCGTCGAGCACCTGGGTGAAAGGCTGCTTCCAGACCACGTGCTCGCGGGCCAGACGGCCCCAGTAACCTTCATAGTCCTGCTCAGCCTCCTTGCACAGCGCCTCATAGGCTGCCATACCCGAAATGGTGGCATTTTTGACGACCTCTTCAGAGGGCGGGAAAATACGGCTTTCCTGCATGACCGATTCGATGGCACTCATGGGGTCCTTCTCCTCTCGAAATGACGTTGTTGAAACAGGCCAGTCTCGAACTGGGGTGTGAGGCTGGTTTGTCGAATCTCTCGGCCAGACGGAAGGCTGGCCGACCGATTGTGCAGGGTCGATTCTAGCTTGGGAATTACAGCTTCCTAAACTTACAGCGCTCTTACGGCGGCCGGCATCAGGCCAGGGCCGTGTAGAATTTCCGCTGCCCATTCTTCTTTTTTTCCGTTTCGTTTTCCGGATGCATCCCATGAAAAAAACCGTGCAGGCGATCGAGTACTTCATCTTTTGGAGCCGCTGGCTGCAAGCGCCGCTCTATCTCGGCCTGATCATTGCCCAAGGCGTGTATGTGTATGAATTCATGCACGAATTGGCCCACCTCGTCGTCAAGGCCGGAGAGCTGTCGGAAACCGAAGTAATGCTGATCGTGCTGGGCCTGATCGACGTGGTGATGATTGCCAACCTCCTGATCATGGTCATCATCGGCGGTTACGAGACGTTCGTCTCCAAGCTCGACCTCGAAGGCAACCCAGACCAGCCGGAATGGCTCTCGCATGTCAATGCCGGCGTGCTGAAGGTCAAGTTGGCGGTGGCACTGATCAGCATCTCGTCGATCCACCTGTTGCGCACCTTCATCAACGCCTCGCAAATGGAAGACCGTGTCGTCGTCATCCAGATCGCGATCCATGTCTCCTTCCTGATCTCGGCGCTGGCGGTGGCCTGGACCGACAAGATCATGATGCAGACTCTGGCGATCAGCCACAAGACCCCCCACTGAAAACGCCGCGCCGAGAACGACGACCACATGCACCAAGGTGCCTCGAAAAACCGTCGCGAGCGGGTGGAGGGCAAGGCGATTGGTGCGCAAGCC
>JBKBOI010000008.1:0-25797 GCA_046294935.1 Rhodocyclaceae bacterium | reverse complement strand
CTCGACGAGAACGGCGTCGATCGTGCCGGCAATCCGGATTTCCTGACCAAGGACGAACCCAGTCCAGCGGGAGCCTTCGCCTATAACACGGTGCTGTGCAACATCCGCAAGACGACACTCGAACACCGTCCCGGCTGGGATAGTGTCGCCACCTCGCGCGCCTACATCTTCCGCCGCGACAGATGAGGAATTCGACCATGGCCAAATCCAAGAAACTCGACATGCAACAAGTCAAGGTCGCCCTCGAACGCAAGGTGGCCCAGACCTACGAACCGGTGAAGCCGGCCATGCAGCTTGGCTTCGTACATAACAACGTCGATTGCATCGGCTGTCGCGCCTGCGAAATCGCCTGCAAGGACAAGAACGGTCTGCCTCCTGGCCCGCGCTTCCGGCGCGTGATGTACATCGAAGGCGGACATTATCCGGACGTGTTCGCCTACAAGGTGAACATGAGCTGCAACCACTGCGCCGAGCCGGCCTGTTTGCCCACCTGTCCGACCGGCGCGATCTGGAAGCGGCCCGACAACGGCGTCGTCGACATCGATTCCAGCTTGTGTATCGGTTGCCGCCGTTGCGAGGCCGCCTGCCCGTTCGGCGCTCCACAATGGGATCCGTTCGAGAAAGTCATCAAGAAGTGCAATCTGTGCATCGACGAGCTCGAGGCCGGCCGCAAGCCCTATTGCGTGATGGCCTGCATGATGCGCGTGCTCGACATCGGGCCGATCGACCAGTTGCGCGCCGGCACCTGGCAGACCCCCGCGATCGGCCCCAACGACAAGCCGGTGCGTCAGGTGAAGAACATGGCCAATCCTGAGCTCACCAACCCGTCGATCGTCTTCGTGCCACACAGCAAGGGGCGCGTCGATGGCTGAAGCTCACCGCGCTGCCGTGTCGGGGCTGATTTCGCGAGATATGGCCGAGGCGATCGCCGAAGACGCAGAAGCATTGGCCGCTCTCCACGACCGCGAGCTCACACCTGGCCTGGCTGCCGCATTGCGCGAGACAGGTTTCCCGACGAGCCTCGGCCTGATGCCTTCGAATGCGGAACGACTCACCGCCTGGCAGGCGATGAGCGCAGGCGTGGCCAGCCTGCCCGTAGTAGATGATGAAGCAGGAGCATGGGATGATCTCGCGGCCGAATACGCGGCGATCTATCTCACAGGGGCTTACGGCGCATCGCCATATGAGTCGGTGTGGACCGACGACGATCATCTGACCTGTCAGGGGGCGATGTTCGAGCTGCGCGAAATCTACGCCAACGCCGGTCTGTGCGTGACCGACTGGCGCCAGCGCGCCGACGATCATCTGGTGCTGCAGCTGCTCTACATCGCACATGCCGCGCGCCATGCAGCCTCGCAGGATGACTGGCGCGCACTGGCGACGATGCTCGACGAGCACTTGCTGCGCTGGCTGCCGGATTTCGCTTCGCGCATCGCCGTGCGCTCGCCCTCACCCTTCTATGTCGGTCTAGCCGTGCTGACTGCCGCTTGGATCGATACCCTGCGCGATCTGCTCGCCGGAGCGCTGAATGAAGCCAGACCGACACGGACCGAAGTCGAAGAACGTTTGCGTGCTCGGCATCCGGTCACGCCAGAGCCTATACCGGTTCATTTCGTACCCGGCATGGGCGGCCCCAGTTGGTAAGAAGCCATATACCCGATTGAAAGGAGAATCATGAAGCGTACGATCCTGACGGCCACTCTCGCCCTAGGCGCGATGGCTTGTTCACCCGCCTTTGCCAACCTCGACTTGGCGAAGAAAAGCAACTGCATGTCCTGCCACCAGGTGGACAAGAAGTTGGTCGGACCTGCCTACCAAGACGTCGCCAAGAAATATGCCGGCGACAAGGACGCCGTCAAGAAGCTCTCCGAGAAGGTCAAGAAAGGCGGCAAGGGCGTCTGGGGCGAAGTGCCGATGCCGCCCAACGCCGCCGTCAAGGACGCCGACATCGAGACGCTGGTGAAGTGGATCCTCGCTGGCGCGAAGTAGCCCACCGCCAGCCCCGCGCGCCCGGCGAACGCACGCCAGATGAAGAAAGATGAACGGCTCGTTCCCGAAGCAGCTCGTGGCGATCAACCGTCTGACGGTCGTCGCCATGGGCTGGCTCAACGGCGCAGCCCACGTCATCATCGGGCTGGCGCTGGCGCTGTCGGTGGTGATGTTCACCTGGCTGTTCTTTGCCGACGTGCGTGCGGGGATCGACGCCCACGACCTGGTGCATGGCTTCGTCCATGCCCTCGGCACGCTGATGCTGTTATGGACGATCTCCGCACTGATCACGGCGGAGATCCGTTATCTCGAGGGCGAAAAACTCGAAATCGACACCTTCATTGAAGTCGCCCTGGTCGTCGTCCTGCGCAAGGTGATCACCTTGCCAGTGCTGACCGTTCAACCCCCACTTCAAGACATCCTCCTCTGGAATGCCGGTGCGCTGATGCTGGGGGTGCTTTTTTTCCTGGTACGTTTCGCTCTACGCTACGATACGGGCAAGCGCCAGATCTCACGTGGATGAGATCGCCATGACCGGGCCACCCGGGGCGCCATGAAAGCCGGTTTTCCTGGCGTCCTTGACCGCAGCAAGCCGATGACCACGGAACGTTTGAGACAGCGACTCAGCCACCGCCTGCTGCGCGGCGTATTGCTCGTCGCCGGAGGAGCTTCGCTCTCGTTCGGCGCGCTGTTTCTCGGCCTTTACCGCGAGCAGCTCGAAGCCGAACGCGCGGAAGCTTCCCTGCACGTCAATCGCACGCTCCAGGCGGCGTGGGAAAACGCGATGCTCAAACGCGACATTCCGGGGCTCAGAGACATCGTCGGCCGGCTCGGCGAGCTGCCCGGGATCCGCGACGTGATGATCCTCGCCCCGAATGGCGAGGTGCGCTTCGCTTCCGATAAAGCCAAACTCGGCCGCCTCCTGCCCGCAGTGGCCGGAGCGACCACAGCCGGCAAGCCGATCAGCCGCTTCGAAACACTCGATGGCGGCAAAGAGGTGCTGCGCTCGATCAATCCGGTACCCAACCGCGAACCCTGCAAGCCCTGTCACGGTGAGGCCGCCAGCCATCCCGTCAATGGCGTGCTGGTCATCGATTACGATGCCGCGCCGATCCGCGCCAGCGCGCGTCGAAGCGCAATAGCTTTGCTGGTCGCCGGCACGCTCGTGCTGGGATCGATGCTCGCCACGCTGTGGTTCCTGCTCCGCCGTCACGTGATCCGCCCGCTGATGGCACTCGACGAGGTCACGCAGGCCTTCAGCGAAGGGCGATTGACACAACGCGCCCGCCTGGTCAGTGATGACGAGATCGGCCGGCTCAGCCTGAGCTTCAACCAGATGGCCGAGCGTCTCGAAACCCAGATGGCACAGCTTGCCCAGCACGAGGCTTACTTGCAAGAAATCCTCGATGGCCTGCCGGATGGAATACGCGTCATTCGCGTCGCCGACATGCGGGTCGTGCTGGCCAACCGCGCTTTTTGCCAGCAAGTGGGCCAACCCGCCGAGGCGGTGCTCGACCATCCCTGCTACCAGGCCAGCCATGGCCGCAGCGAACCTTGCCCCTCGACCATGACGCTGTGTCCGCTGGTCGAGCTCAAGGAAGTCGGCGCCACCCTGAAGGCCCGCCACCGCCATCGGCGCGCCGATGACAGCCAGTTTCCGGCCGAGGTCCATGCCGTGCTGGTGGAAATCGGCAACGATACGGGCATGACGCGTTATGTCGTCGAATCGATCCGCGATCTCGGCGAGAACGTGCGCATCTCCCAAGAGCAGCGTCTGTCGGAACTGGGCCTGCTCGCGGCCGGCATCGCCCATGAAATCCACAATCCGCTGGGCTCGGTGCGCCTCGGAGTGCAGGGTCTGGCGCGCGAAATCCGCGCTTCCCGCATCACGCCGGAACAGATTGCCGAATACATGGCCCTGATCGATCAGGAAATCGACAACTGCATCGCCGTCACTCGCCGCCTGCTGCTCTTGGCGCGTCCGCCCGACAACAGCCTGAATCTCGTGATCCTCAATGACGCCCTGACCGATACCATGCGTCTGCTGGAATACGATGCGCAGACGCACGGCATCGTCCAGCGCATCGAGCTGCCCGATGCGACCTTGCGCATCCTCGCGGACGAGGCCGAAGTGCGCATGATCTTCCTCAACCTGATCCAGAATGCGCACCATGCGATGCCCTCCGGCGGCACCTTGAGCGCGCGGCTGACGCAGGACGATGGCTGGGCCGTGATCGAGATCGCCGACACGGGCGTCGGCATGCCACCGGAAATCATCGCCCGCATCTTCGATCCTTTCTTCAGCCAGCGCGCCGATCATGTCAAAGGCACGGGCCTGGGGCTCACCATCGTCAAGAGCATCGTCGAGCGCATGCGGGGCACGATCGAAGTCGACAGCACGCCGGGAGGGGGGACGCGTTTCGTCATCCGCCTGCCGCTCGCCGAGCGGGCCATGGAGCATGTCCAATGAAGAAGAAAACCCTGCTGGTCATCGACGACGATGCCATCTTCAATGACCTGTTGCGGCGGCAGATCGAAGCGATGGGATTCTCGGCAACCGGCGCGGGCAGCTGGCAAGAAGCTTGTCTGAAACTCGAAGAAATCGAGCCGGATGCGATCATCCTCGACTTCAAGCTGCCGGATTCCGATGCCACCCATGTGCTCGCGGAACTGCGCAACCAGTATCCGGTGATCGTGCTCACCGGCTACGGCTCGATCCCCAATGCGGTGAGCGCGATCCGCGAGGGCGCGGCCGATTTCCTCACCAAGCCGGTCAATGTCGATGAACTGGAAATCACGGTGCGACGGGTGCTGGAAAACGCCGAGCTGCGCGAATCGAACCGCTTCTACCGTCACCAGCTCGCCTCGCGTCGTCCCGGTCCGCTCATCTATGCCAGCCGGGCGATGCATGAAGTCCAGCAGCTGATCGACGCCGTCGGCCCGACCGACACGACGGTGCTGATCCTCGGCGAATCGGGTACCGGGAAGGAGATGGTCGCCCAGGCGATCCACGACAAGAGCCCGCGCGCCGGGCACGAGCTGGTCGCCCTGGATGCCAGCGGACTGCAGGAAACCCTGTTCGAATCCGAGCTGTTCGGCCACGAGCGCGGCGCCTTCACCGGCGCCGACCGGATGAAACGGGGCCTGATCGAGGAAGCCGCCGGCAGCACGCTGTTCCTCGACGAGATCGGCGACATCGGCCCGGCGATCCAGGCCAAGCTCCTGCGCGTGATGGAGACCGGCACCTTCCGGCGTGTCGGCGGCAACAAGACGCTCACCGCCGATGCCCGCTTCATCGCCGCCACCAACCGCGACCTCGAAGCGATGTGTCGCGCCGGCAGCTTCCGCAGCGACCTCTATTTCCGTCTGTCGCGCTTCGTCATCACACTGCCGCCATTGCGCGAACGGCGCGAGGACATCGAGCCGCTGGCGCGCCATTTCCTTGCGCTCCTGACGCGCACGGCGCCGATGACACTTGCTGCCGATGCGCTGAAGCTGCTCCACGCCTACGATTGGCCGGGCAACGTGCGCGAGCTCAGAAACGCGATCGAGCGCGCCGTGATCCTCGCCCGTCCCGGCAAGGAAGTGCGCGCCGAGCACCTCGCTTTCATTCCGCGCGACCGCCCCGGCGAAGTGGTGTTGCGTTTCGACCGCGAGCCGAGCCTGGAAGAGATCGAGCGCAGCTACCTGCTGCGCACGCTGGCCAAGTATGGCGGCAACCGACAAAAAACCGCCGCGGTGCTCGGCATCAGCGAACGGCATGTCTATCGGCTGATCGAAAAATACGGCGTGGGCGAGAAAATCCACGGCGCCTGATGGCTCCTGGGCGTTTGGCTGCTACGGCGATGCGATAATCGCATCCCCGCGATTTCGCGCCACCCGAAGTCCCCGATGAAGTCTCTGCTGTCCCTGCCGGCCGTCCCGAAGGCTGGTCAGCGTGTTGCCTTGCCCCCTCTTGCCGGCTCTGCCGATGCCTTGGCGCTCGCCCAGTTCGCCTCGCCGAATCGCCTGCTGGCCGTGATCGCCGCCAGCCCCCTCGAAGCCCAGCGGCTTACCGAGGAAATCGGCTGGTTCGCGCCGCACCTGCGCACGCACTTGCTGCCCGACTGGGAAACGCTCCCCTATGACCATTTCTCGCCGCATCAGGACCTGATCTCCGAACGGCTGGCGACCCTCAACGCCATCTCGCAGAACCAGTGCGACGTTCTGATCATTGCAGCCGCGACCGCGGCAACCAGGCTTCCTCCCCCTGCCTTCCTCGCCGCTCACACCTTCATGCTCAAACGCGGCGACAAGCTCGATCTCGAGCGCTTGCGCAGCCAGTTGACGCTGGCGGGCTACCAGCATGTCACACAGGTCGTCGCACCGGGCGAATATGGCGTTCGCGGCGGGCTGATCGATCTCTTCCCGATGGGCTCGGCGCTGCCCTACCGGATCGAGCTGTTCGATGACGAGATCGAAAGCCTGCGCTGTTTCGACGTCGACAGTCAGCGCAGCCTCTATCCGGTGCAGGAAATCCGCCTCCTGCCGGCGCGTGAATTTCCCACCAACGAAGCGGGACGGACGAAATTCCGCCAGCGCTTCCGCGAAACCTTCGAGGGAGATGCCTCGCGCATCGCGCTTTACAAGGACGTCTCGAACGGCGTATTTCCCGCCGGCATCGAGTATTACCTGCCGCTCTTCTTCGACGAGACGGCAACGCTGTTCGACTATCTGCCGGCACGAGCCACCCTGGTGCTGCATGGCGACGTTCCAGCGGCACTGGCCGAATTCTGGAGCGATCTGAAGTCGCGCTACCAAACGCTCGGTGGCGACCGCTCGCGACCCATCCTACCGCCACAGGCACTGTTTCTCCGTGACGAGGAATTCTTCAGCCTAGCGAACGCCTTCGCGCAATACACGCTGAAAATCGGCGCTACTGATACGGCACGGACGTTGCCGAACATCGCCGTCGACCGCAAGGCCGACGATCCGCTCGCGTCATTACGCGGTTTTCTCGCAGGTTTTCCGGGCCGCGTGCTGTTGTTGGCCGAATCACCCGGTCGGCGCGAGACGCTGCGCGAATATCTCGCCGAACACGGCATCATGGCGACGCCGGTGGCCGATTTCGCTGCCTTCCTCGCCGACGAGGCGCGGCTTTGCCTGGCCCACGCGCCCATTTCCGGCGGATTCGCTCTCGATGAGTTCGCCATCGTCACCGAAAACGAGCTCTATGCCGCGACCGCCCGGCCGCGCCACAAGCGCTCGGATGCCCGGCGCGCGAATCTGGAAGGGTGGCTGCGCGACCTCTCCGAACTGAAGATCGGCGATCCGGTGGTGCATGTAAACCACGGCATCGGGCGCTATCTCGGCCTGGTGCGCATGGATCTGGGCCAGGGCGAGGAAGAATTCCTCCAGCTCGAATACGCGAACGAGGCCAAGCTCTACGTGCCGGTCGCCCAGATCGAAGTCATCTCACGCTATGGCGGCGCGGATCCGGAATCGGTGCAGCTTCACCAACTCGGTTCCGGCCAGTGGGAGAAAGCGAAGAAAAAAGCGGCCCTCCAGGTGCGCGACACCGCCGCCGAGCTGCTCGATCTCTATGCCCGCCGCGCCGCGCGCCAAGGCCACCGCTTCAGTTTCAAGACCCAAGACCTGGAAAATTTCGCAGCCGGATTCGAATTCGAGGAGACGCCGGATCAGCTCGCCGCGATCGGTGCCGTCATTTCCGACATGGCCTCGGGCAAGCCGATGGATCGCCTCGTCTGTGGCGACGTCGGCTTCGGCAAGACGGAGGTCGCCTTGCGCGCGGCATTCGTCGCGGTGGCCGACGGTCGGCAGGTGGCGGTGCTGTGCCCGACGACACTCTTGGCCGAACAGCATTACAACACCTTCGCCGACCGTTTCGCCGACTGGCCGGTGAAAGTCGCCGAGCTCTCGCGCTTCAAATCGAAGCAGGAACAGGCCGAAGCAGTCAAACAGCTCGCCGAGGGCAAGATCGACATCATCATCGGCACGCACCGGTTGTTGCAGCCGGATGTGAAATTCGCCCGGCTGGGTCTGGTGATCATCGACGAGGAGCACCGTTTCGGCGTGCGCCAAAAGGAGGCGCTGAAGGCTTTGCGCGCCGAAGTCGATGTGCTGACGCTGACCGCGACGCCGATTCCCCGCACCTTGAGCCTCTCGCTCGAAGGCTTGCGCGACATTTCGGTGATCGCCACGCCGCCACAAAAGAGGCTGGCCATCAAGACCTTCGTTCATCCCTGGAGCAATGGCCTGGTGCGCGAAGCAGCCTTGCGAGAATTCAAGCGCGGCGGCCAGGTCTATTTTCTCCACAACGAAGTCGAGACCATCGAGAATATGCGCGACCGGTTGCAGAAATTGTTGCCGGAAGCGCGCATCGTCGTCGGCCATGGCCAATTGCCGGAGCGAGAGCTGGAACGCGTGATGCGCGAGTTCACCCAGCAAAAGCACAACCTGCTGCTTTGCTCGACGATCATCGAAACCGGCATCGACAATCCGCACGCCAATACCATCATCATCAACCGCGCCGACAAGTTCGGCTTGGCCCAGCTGCATCAGTTGCGCGGCCGAGTCGGCCGCAGCCACCACCAGGCCTATGCCTATCTGCTCACCGACGAACATGCCAGGCCCAGCGCGCAAGCCCAGCGCCGGCTGGAGGCGATCCAGGCGATGGAGGAGCTCGGCTCCGGCTTCTTCCTCGCCATGCACGACCTGGAGATCCGCGGCGCCGGCGAGGTGCTCGGCGAAGCGCAGTCGGGAGAAATCCACGAGATCGGCTTCGCGCTCTATACCCAAATGCTCGATGCGGCCGTGAAGGCCCTCAAGGAAGGCAAGGCGATTCCCGATCTGACGCAGCCGCTCGCCATCACCACCGAGATCGACCTTCACTTTCCTGCGCTACTGCCGAACGATTACTGCCCGGATGTCAACGAGCGACTGACGCTGTATAAGCGGCTGGCAGAGTGTGAGTCGGAAGGCGAGCTACGCGAGATGCAGGAAGAGCTGATCGACCGTTACGGCGAAATGCCACCACAGACGCAGGCGCTGATCGAAACCCACCGTTTGCGCATCCTGGGCAAGAGGCTCGGGGTCGCCAGGCTCGAAGCCGGCCCGCAGTCGATCCAGTTACAATTCGTCAACGATCCGCCGATCGAGCCGTCTGACATCATCCGCCTCATCCAGTCAGACCGCGCCTTTAAGCTCGCCGGCCCCGACAAGCTCGCCTGGCAGAAAGCCACCGCCACGCTCCAGGAGCGCGTCGCGGCGTTGAAGGAAGTGTTCAGGCGACTCAAGCCTGAAAGACAACCCTGATAGTCACGGCTTGACCCACCTACATTGGTCATGTAGGATGACCAACATTCGAAAAATCCACCACCATGCCCCAATTCAATATCGCCGAAGCCAAGACGCACCTGTCGGAGCTTGTCCAGAAAGCCGTGCTGGGCGAGGAAATCGTCATCGCGCGCGACAACAAGCCCCTGGTCAGAATCGTACCGATCAAACCGCCAGCCAGGAAACGCGTCCCTGGGTCAGGAAAGGGACAGATTCTTTACATCGCCGACGACTTCGACGCCACTCCCGACGATTTCGCCGACTACGTTCGATGAAAATCCTGCTCGACACCAACGCCTTCCTGCGTTGGGTGGAAGACGACCCTACACTTTCGGCAAAGGCACGCTCCACGATCGCCAACGTGAATAACGAAAGGGTACCTCGAAAAACCGTCGCGAGCGGGTGGAGGGCAAGGCGATTGGTGCGCAGCGACCGAGACATATCAAATAGATAGGCGAGGGAGCGAGCACCGCGCAACGCAGCCATCCGCCCGCACAGCAGGTTTATCGAGGTGCCCGAAATACTCGTTAGTCTCGTGTGCCGTGGGAACTCGCGATCAAGTCGGCACTGGGCAAAATCCGACTGAGCCAGCCGGTAGGGCGATATGTCGCGCGGCATGTCGAGGCGAACGGCTTCAGCCTGCTTAGCGTCGAGCTTGCCGATGTCGCGCTCGTCGAGACGCTGCCGATGCACCATCGCGACCCGTTCGACCGCTTGCTGATCGCCCAGGCGAAGAACCGCAAACTGCCCGTCGCAACCGCCGACACCATTTTCTCGAGCTACAACATCAAACGCATCTGGTAATTCATCCATGGCGCAGACCGAAAACCTCAACATCGAAACCTTCGAGCCGATGCCGACACCGGCAGAGATCCACGCCCGCGTGCCCATGACCGAGGCCGCGGAAAAGACGGTGCTGGCGGGACGGCACACGCTGGAAGCGATCCTCGACCGACGGGATCCCCGTCTGTTCGTCATCGTCGGCCCCTGCTCGATCCACGATCCCGTCGCCGGGCTAGACTATGCGCGGCGCCTGAAGGCGCTGGCCGACGAGGTCGCCGACACGCTGTTTCTGGTGATGCGCGTCTATTTCGAAAAGCCGCGCACCGCCACCGGCTGGAAAGGCTTCATCAACGATCCACGCATGGACGATTCCTTCCACGTCGAGGAAGGCATCCACAAGGCGCGCGAATTCCTGCTCGCCGTGAATGAGCTGGGGCTGCCCGCGGGCACCGAGGCGCTCGACCCGATCACCCCCCAATATCTCGGCGATCTGGTGAGTTGGACGGCGATCGGCGCGCGCACCTCCGAATCGCAGACCCACCGCGAAATGGCCTCGGGTCTGTCGACGCCGGTGGGCTTCAAAAACGGCACCGACGGTTCGGTCGAAACCGCAGTGAATGCGATTCTCTCCGCCTCGAAGCCGCACAGCTTCCTCGGCATCAACATGGAAGGCCGCACCTCGGTCGTGCGCACCAAAGGCAACCGTTATGGCCATCTCGTACTCAGAGGCGGTGGCGGCCGTCCGAACTATGATTCGGTCAGCGTCGCGCTCGCCGAAGAAGCGCTCGCCAAGGCAGGATTGCCACAAAACATCGTCATCGACTGCTCACATGCCAACAGCTACAAGAATCCCGACCGCCAGCCGCTGGTGATGCACGATGTCATCAATCAAATCCGTCTCGGCAACAAATCGATCGTCGGCATGATGATCGAAAGCAATCTCGAGGCCGGCAATCAGCCGATCCCCGAAGACCTGACGCAGCTCAAATACGGCTGTTCGGTCACCGATGCCTGCGTCGACTGGCCAACCACCGAAACCATGTTGCGCGAGGCTTATACGATCCTGCGCGGCCCTCTCGCCGGCCGCGCGATGAGAAAGGCTGCCTGATGCCTACGCTGATCAAACCCTTCCGCGCTCTTCGGCCCGCCCCTGGCCGCGCTCAAGACGTCGCCGCGCCGCCCTATGACGTCCTCTCCGCCGACGAAGCACGCGCACGCGCCGCAGGCAAGCCCTGGTCGTTCCTGCACATTTCCAGACCGGAAATCGACCTGCCAGCCGATACCGATCCTTACGCTCCCGCCGTCTATGCCAAGGCGGCCGAAAACCTCGAGCGCATGCGCGCCTCTGGCGTGCTGTTGCGCGATACGACGCCTTGCTACTACGCCTATCGCCTGACGATGCGCACGCCAGGGAAAGTGCATGAACAGACCGGCCTGGTGGCGATCGCGTCGGTCGCGGCGTATGAGGAAAACCGCATCAAGAAGCATGAATTCACGCGCCCGGACAAGGAAGACGATCGTGTGCGCCAGATCGAGGCGACCAACGCCCAGACCGGCCCGGTGCTGCTGGCCTATCCTTCCTCGGCGGAGGCAGACCGGCTGATCGCCACGCTAGCCCAAGGCGAGCCAGCCGCCGATGTCATGGTCGAAGAGCCTACGCACACGGTGCGTCACCAGCTCTGGCGCTGCGACGATGCGGCGACGATCGAGGCCATCACCCACTGCTTCGAATCTCTGCCGGCGCTCTACATCGCCGATGGGCATCACCGCTCGGCGGCTGCCGCGCGGGTCGCCGCCGCGCGCCGTCAGCCGGGCCGCGAACGATCCTCCGATTATTTCCTCGGCGTGATCTTTCCGCACCGGCAGATGCAGATCCTCGATTACAACCGCATCGTCAAGGATCTCAACGGCCTGACGATGGATGAGTTCCTCTCCCGCTTGAGCGAGAAATTCCTCGTCTCGCCGAGCTGTGATGCGGTCAAGCCTGCTTGCCCCGGCGAATTCGGCCTTTATCTGCCCAAGCGCTGGTATCGACTGAACATCGACCCGAAGCTGTTTTCCCGAGACCCGGTCGCCGGCCTCGACGTCTCGCTGCTCTCCGACCATGTGCTGGGGCCGATCCTCGGCATCACCGACCTGCGGCGCGACAAGCGCATCGATTTCGTCGGCGGCATCCGAGGCCTTGCCGAGCTCGAACGTCGCGTCGATTCGGGCGAGATGGCGGCGGCCTTCGCGCTCTACCCCACCCGCATGGATCAGCTGATCGCAGTGGCCGACGGCGGTCGGGTGATGCCGCCCAAATCGACCTGGTTCGAACCCAAGCTCGCCGACGGCCTAGTCTCCCACGTGCTCGATTAAGCGCGGCAGCGCGGCCAGCGCGTTGGCCGTCGTCGCCGCGGCAATCGTTTCCAGCGGCTCGCCGCGCAATTGCGCCAGCGTTTCGGCGATGCGGATCAGATCGACCGGCTCGGTGCGTCCGCCGCCTCTCCACACCGGTGGAATGTCCGGCGCATCGGTTTCCAGCACGATCGCGTCGAGGGGAATGACGGCAGCGATGGCGCGAATGCGCTTCGAGCCGGGATGGGTCATCGCACCGCCGAAGCCGAGCTTGAAGCCAAGCCGGATGAATTGCTCGGCCTGCTCGCGGCTACCATTGAAAGCGTGAGCGATCCCGCCGGATACGCGGGTTTCGCGCAAGGCTTCGAGGATCGGCTCGAGCGCGCGGCGCACGTGCAGCAGCACCGGCAAACCGAACTCGCGGGCGATTTTCAATTGTTCGACGAAATAGGACTTCTGCCGCGCATCGTCACGGGGTTCGACATGACGATCCAGGCCGATCTCGCCCACGGCCACGGCTGGCTCGCGCCGCAAGGTTTCGCGCAATGCTTCGATATCCTCGGGGCGAGCGCGATCGACATACATCGGGTGGATGCCATAGGCCGGCGCGCAGCCCGGATACTCACGGCAGACGCTTGCCACGGCTCCGAAATTCGCCCGCTCGACGGCAGGAACGACGAAGGCGCCGATCCGTGCCGTCCCGCCAGCGCCGACTTTCGCACGCCGATGGACCTCCTCGCGGTCGGCGTCGAACTCGGCCGCGTCGAGGTGGCAGTGGGTGTCGATCAGTTCAATCGGCAACTTCGTCGATCCAGGCCTGCTGGATGGCCTCGAGCTTCTTTTCGCCGCAGTGGCGCTCGTCTTCCTCGAAGCCTGGCAATTCCATCACCCAGCGCATCAGGTCGACGAAATTGACCTTCATCGGATCGACGTCGGGATGACGCTCGGCAAGTTCGATGGCGATCTCGAGGCTATCGGTCCATTTCATTTGCGGCCGCCTCCTTCCTTGGCCATGTTGATCGTGTATTTGGGAATTTCGATGACCAGCGGCGTCTCGGTGACGATGGCCTGACACGACAGCCGTGAGGTCGGCGTCAACCCCCAGGCCTTGTCGAGCATGTCTTCCTCCAGCTCGTCGGGCGGTTCGAGCGATTCATAGCCTTCGCGCACGATCACGTGGCAGGTGGTGCAAGCGCAGGACATCTCGCAGGCATGCTCGATCTCGATCTCGTTGGCTAAGAGCGCCTCGCAGATCGAGGTGCCGGGCGCGGCCTCGATCACCGCGCCCGATGGACAGAGCTCTTCGTGGGGCAGGACGACGATTTGTGTCATGGCTGTTCCATCTCTTCGATTTTCTTGCCGGCCAGCGCGCGCTGCACGCTCAAGTTCATGCGCCGCGCGGCGAATTCTTCGGTGGCATTGGAAAGTGCATCCATCGCTGCTTGGATGGCCATCCGGTCGTCGCCGACCAGCACGCTTTGCAGCTTGGCCAGGCAATTGTCGATGTGGGCGCGCTCGGACGTCGAGAGCAGATGGGCATCTTCCTTGAGCGCCGAGAGCACCGCCTCGACGAGCCGCTGCGCCTCGACTTGCGCTTCGCGCAGCGCACGTCGCTGGGCGTCTTCGGCCGCGTGGGCAAAGCCGTCCTTGAGCATCGCGGCGATCTCGTCGTCGGTCAGGCCATAGGACGGCTTCACCTCGATGTGCGCCTCGATGCCGGTGGTCTGCTCGCGCGCCGTCACTGACAGCAAACCGTCGGCATCGACCTGGAAGGTGACGCGGATGCGCGCTGCGCCGGCGACCATCGGCGGAATGCCCCTGAGTTCGAAGCGCGCCAGGCTGCGGCAGTCGGACACCAGCTCGCGCTCGCCTTGGACGACGTGGAGCGCCATCGCGGTCTGACCGTCCTTGAAGGTGGTGAAATCCTGGGCGCGCGCGACCGGAATGGTCGAGTTGCGCGGGATGATCTTCTCGACCAGTCCCCCCATCGTTTCGAGGCCGAGCGAAAGCGGAATCACGTCGAGCAGCAGCCAGTCGTCGCCCGCGGCGCGGTTGCCGGCCAGCAGATTCGCCTGGATGGCCGCACCCAGCGCGACGACCTTGTCCGGATCGAGGTTGTTGAGCGGTTCGCAGCCGAAGAAATTTTCGACGGCCTTCTGGATCTGTGGCATGCGGGTCGCACCGCCGACCATGACCACGCCCTTCACATCATCGACCGACAGGCCGGCGTCGCGCAAGGCCTTGCGTGTCGGCCCGAGCGTCTTTTGCACCAGCGTGCGCGTGATCTCGGTGAAGATTTCCGAAGTCAGCTTCAGATCGACGAATTCTCCGGTCGACAGCCGCGCGGTGATCGGCGCTTCGCCGTTGAGCGTCAAAAACTCCTTGGCCTCGCGCGCGCGCATCATGAGCAGCCGCGCATCCTCGTGCGACAGCGGCGAAAGCTTCGCCTGCTCGACGATCCAACAGAACACGCGATGATCGAAATCATCGCCGCCCAGCGCGGAATCGCCGCCGGTAGCGAGCACCTGGAAGACGCCTTTCGAGAGCTTGAGGATCGAGATGTCGAAGGTGCCGCCGCCGAGGTCATACACTGCATAGATACCTTCCGAACCATTGTCGAGGCCATAGGCGATCGCCGCCGCGGTCGGCTCGTTCAACAGACGCAGCACGTCGATCCCGGCGAGCCGCGCGGCATCCTTGGTCGCCTGGCGCTGCGCATCGTCGAAATAGGCCGGCACGGTGATCACCGCGCCGGTGAGCGGCCCGCCGAGCGAAAGTTCGGCGCGTTCACGTAAGCAACGCAGGATCTCCGCCGAGACCTCGACCGGGCTCTTGACGCCTTGGGCGGTGCGAATCTTCACCATGCCCTCGCCCGCAACGAAATCGTAGGGCATGCTCTCGATGTGCTCGATGTCCTTCAAGCCCCGCCCCATCAAGCGCTTGACCGAAACGATCGTGTTCTTCGGGTCAGACGCCTGATGGGCCTGGGCCTCATAGCCGACCTCGACCTTGCCGTCAGGGGCATAACGCACCACGGAAGGCAAGAGCGGCCGCCCCTGCTCGTCGTTCAGGACGACCGCCATGCCGCTCCTCACGGTGGCGACGAGGGAATTGGTGGTGCCCAGGTCGATGCCGACCGCCAGCCGATGTTCGTGCGGCGCGGCCGACTGGCCGGGTTCTGAGATTTGTAACAGTGCCATATTCGTTCTTGATTCGGGGCGCTCCAGCGAGCGCTTCAGTTTTCCAATGTTTCGAGAGCGTCGCCGATTTCCTGCAGCAGCTTTTCCTGGAACATCAGCCGGCGCACGAGCTCGCCCGCCCGCACATGCTCGCCGGCCTCCAGAGCCGCCTGCAATGCCGCATGCTCGTCGCGGATCGCGCGCTCGAGCTGACGGTGACGCGCATCGAGTGCGTCGATGTCGCCACTCGCCTTCGCCTCCGCCACGGCTTCACGCAGCTCCATCTGCTCCATCAGGAATTCGACCGGCATCGCGGTATTCGTTTCCAGACGGACGTCATGGCCCGCCAGCTCCAGCAAGTAGCGCGCCCGTTTGAGCGGGTCCTTGAGCGTGGAATAAGCTTCATTGACATACGAAGCCCATTGCATCGCCCGGCGCTTTTCTGCATCGGAAAGGTGGGCATGGCGGTCGGGATGCAGCTTGCCTTGCAGCTCGCGATAGCGCGCCGCCAATCGCTCGGCATCGAGCGCCTGGCTGCGCGGCAGTCCGAACAGCGCGAAATAGTCCTGGATCGAATCGAGCGACTGGATCATTTGACGTTGAAGCTCTCGCCGCAGCCGCACTGATCCTTGACGTTCGGGTTGTTGAACTTGAAGCCCTCGTTCAAGCCCTCTTTCGCATAGTCGAGCTCGGTGCCATCCAGATAGGGCAAGCTTTTCGGATCGACCAACACCTTGACGCCGTGGCTTTCGAAGACGATGTCTTCGGGTTCCGCCGCATCGGCGAACTCGAGCTTGTAGGCCATGCCGGAACAGCCAGAGGTCTTCACGCCCAGACGGATGCCGATGCCCTTGCCGCGCTTGGCGAGAAACTTGGCGACATGCCGCGCGGCGGCTTCACTCAGGGTGATCGCCATGCTCACTCCCCATGCTTCTTCTTGTAGTCGGCCACGGCCGCCTTGATCGCATCTTCGGCGAGGATCGAACAGTGGATCTTCACCGGCGGCAGCGCGAGTTCCTCGGCGATCTGCGTGTTCTTGATGGCGAGCGCCTCGTCGAGCGTCTTGCCTTTCACCCACTCGGTGACGAGCGAAGAAGAGGCGATCGCCGAACCGCAGCCATAGGTCTTGAATTTGGCATCTTCGATGACGCCGTCTTTGTTGACCTTGATCTGCAGCTTCATCACGTCGCCGCAGGCCGGAGCGCCGACCATGCCAGTGCCCACGCCTTCTTCGTCCTTGGGGAATGAGCCGACGTTGCGAGGATTTTCGTAGTGGTCGAGGACCTTTTCGCTGTATGCCATGAGACTGTCTCCTGAATAGGTGGTCAGTGCGCTGCCCACTGCACGGTCGATAGATCGATGCCTTCGAGATGCATCTCCCACAATGGCGAGAGCTCGCGCAGCTTGCCGATCTTCTCGTGCAGCAGCTTGATGGTGAAATCGATCTCTTCCTCGGTGGTGAAGCGCCCGAGGGTGAAACGGATCGAACTGTGCGCCAGCTCGTCGGAGCGACCGAGCGCGCGCAGCACGTAGGAAGGCTCCAATGACGCCGACGTGCAGGCCGAGCCGCTCGATACCGCGATGTCCTTGACCGCCATGATCAGCGATTCGCCTTCGACGAAGTTGAAACTGACGTTCAAGTTGTGCGGCACGCGGTGTTCCATGTCGCCGTTGATGTAGGTCTCTTCGATCTCCATGATGCCTTTGAGCAGCCTGTCGCGCAGCATGCGGATGCGCTCGTTTTCCGTCGCCATTTCCTCACGGGCAATGCGGAAAGCCTCGCCCATGCCGACGATCTGGTGTGTCGGCAGCGTGCCGGAGCGCAAGCCCCGTTCGTGGCCGCCACCATGCATCTGCGCTTCCAGCCGCACCCGGGGCTTACGGCGCACGAACAGCGCGCCGATGCCTTTCGGGCCATAGGTCTTGTGCGCCGAGAACGACATCAGATCGACTTTCAGCTTGGCGAGATCGATCGGCATCTTGCCGGTGGCCTGCGCGGCATCGACATGGAAGATCGTGCCGTTGGCACGGCAGATCTCGCCCAGTTCGGCGATCGGCTGGATCACGCCGATCTCGTTGTTGACCGCCATCACCGAAGCGACCACGGTGTCCTTGCGCAGCGCCTGCTTGAACTGCTCGACGGTGATCAGGCCGTTTTCCTGCGGTTGCAGATAGGTAGCCTCGAAGCCTTGCCGTTCCAGTTCCTTGACGGTATCGAGCACCGCCTTGTGCTCCGTGGCGACGGTGACGATGTGCTTGCCTTTCGTCTCGGCATAGAAGTGCGCCGCGCCCTTCAGCGCCAGGTTGTTCGATTCGGTGGCACCCGAGGTCCAGATGATCTCCTTCGGATCGCAATTGACCAGCGCCGCCACCTGCTCGCGTGCTTCTTCGACGGCCTTTTCCGCCTCCCAGCCGAAAGCGTGCGAGCGCGAGGCGGGGTTGCCGAATTTCTCGGTGAGATAAGGAATCATCTTTTCCGCGACGCGCGGATCGACCGGGGTGGTCGCCGAATAATCGAGATAAATGGGCAGTTTCAGCATGTCAGGAAGCTCCGGTTCAAACAGCCACGTGCGCATGCACGGTGGACAGGGACTGCAGTTGGGAAACGCTGGCGGCCAGCGCGCGCAGGAAACCCGCGACATCGTCGGCCGTGTTCTGCCGGCCGAGGCTTATGCGCACCGCACCACGAGCGATCGCTGGTGCTACGCCCATCGCCAGCAGCACGTGCGAGGGTTCCGGATGCGCCGAGGAACAGGCCGCGCCGCTGGCCACCGCAAAGCCAGCGCGGTCGAGCCTGGCGAGCAGCGTTTCGCCATCGAGGCCGGGCAGCGAGAAATACACGGTGTTGGGCAGGCGCTCCGCGCCGGCGGCGAAGATCGTCGCCCCTTGGGCGACCAGCCCCGCTTCGAGCATGGCGCGCAGTCTGGCCAAGCGTTCAGTCTCGTCCGCCAACCTGGCCACGGCTTCCTCGCAGGCCACGCCGAAGCCGACGATGGCCGGCACGTTCTCGGTGCCGGAGCGCAAGCCACGCTCATGGCCGCCGCCATCGATCAACGGGGCGAGCTCGACGCGTTTGTCGATGATCAAGGCGCCCGCGCCCTTCGGCCCGCCGATCTTGTGGGCGGAAAGGCTCATCGCATGCACGCCGGCGTCATTGAGCGTGCGGAAATCGAGCGGCAGCTTGCCCAATGCCTGCACGGCGTCGGTATGGAACCAGGCATTGCCTTTCGTCCGGGATGCCGCCTGCTCGGCCAATGGCGCGATGGGCTGGATCGCGCCGGTTTCGTTGTTGGCAAACATGACCGAAATCAGCGTCGGCCGCTCATCGAGCGCCGCCCGAAAGTCGGCGCTGGCGACACGGCACTGCTCATCGACGGCGATCTCGCGCACCCGCCAGCCAAGTCTTCGCAGTGCCTTGGCCGGCTCGCGCACGCAAGGATGCTCGATCGCCGAAATGGCGATGGTGCCCGCCGTCAGATACGCCGCCGCGCCCTTGATGAACAGGTTGTTGGCTTCCGAACCACCGCTGGTGAAGATCACTTCCGTCGGATGTGCGCCGACCGCGCTGGCGACTCGCTGCCGCGCCTCGTCGAGCGCCCGCCGCGCCGCGCGGCCGTATTCGTGGCGGCTCGATGCGTTGCCATACCGCGTGCCGAAAAACGGCAGCATTGCCTCCAGCACGGCAGGCAAAACCGGCGTCGTGGCGTTGTGATCGAGATAGACCGGCGCGAACATCTTTCAGGAGATCAGGTGGAGGCGTGCGGCGCGACACGTTTTCCGGCTGCCGGCTTGCTGATCCTGACGGGGCGCACGTCGTCGGCACAGCCGGCGAGGCTCTGCTGACGAACGAGGTCGTCGAGGCTCACCGAGCTCAGATACTCATGCATGCGCGCATTCAGGCTCATCCACAGATCGTGCGTCATGCAGGGATGATCGTCGTGACAGTTGCCCTTGCCACCGCAGTTGGTGGCATCGAGCGGCTCATCCACCGCGCTGATGATGTCGGCCACCGTCACGGCCGAGAGCGGCTTGGCCAGCGTGTAGCCGCCGCCTGGCCCGCGCGTGCTCACCACCAGGTGATTGCGGCGCAGCTTGCCGAACAATTGTTCGAGATAGGACAGCGAAATCTTCTGACGCTCGGCGATGCCGGCCAGGGTCACGGGGCCGGCGTGCTGGCGCAGGGCCACGTCGATCATCGCCGTCACGGCAAAACGTCCTTTGGTCGTCAGTCTCATGGAAATACCTCGTCAGGATCGCTCGTTCGAAAAATCAGTCATATCGACCGATGGCGGAAAGATATGGTTCCCGATAAAAATAGTCAAGTATTTCAATCGACGATTTTCGACAATCGGTTCGGATCGAACTTATCTGCCGTGGCCACGTCGTCTTCGATGGAAACGCCGGCGCGCTCGATCGACTTGAGCAGGGCGTCGATGCGGCGGTCGGTTTCGACCGCATGGTCGAGCAGCCCATGGATCGCCAGCGAGATTGGATCATCCTCGTTGCGCGTCACGGCATAGGCGGAAAAGCCCAGGTTCTCGGCCTTTTCTTGCCGCGCCTGCGCCTGGCCCGGCTCGATGATCCGCGCCGGGATGCCCACCGCCGTGGCGCCAGCCGGGACCTCACGGACGACGACGGCATTCGAGCCGATCTTGGCTCCCTCACCGATCGTGATGGGGCCGAGCACCTTCGCGCCAGCACCGATCACCACGCCGCGTCGCAAGGTGGGATGGCGCTTACCCTTGTTCCAGGAAGTGCCACCCAGCGTCACGCCGTGATAGAGCGTGCAATCGTCGCCGATCTCGGCGGTCTCGCCGATCACGACGCCCATCCCGTGGTCGATGAACACACGCCGCCCGATCGTCGCGCCGGGATGGATCTCGATGCCGGTGAGAAAGCGCGTGAAGTGCGAAAGTAGCCGCGCCAGCCAGCGAAAACGATGCCGCCACAGCCAATGCGCCAAACGGTGCATCTGCAGGGCATGAAAACCCGGATAGCAGGTCAGCACTTCCCAGGTCGATCGGGCAGCGGGGTCGCGTTCGAAAACGCAGGCGATGTCTTCACGCACACGGGCAAACATGGATTCTTCGGAAATGCCTTATAAATTTTGTGGGAATTCTAGAATTCCCGATCATGTCGGTCAACTTAAGTTCATTGATGGGGATATCAAGTTTTCACTCGTGGTAACGCTTGCCGGTAGGCCGCTGGAACGAGGCCAGCAGCCCACGCAGGATATCGACCTCCTGCTTCTCCAGGCCGGCGCGCGCGAACAAGCGGCGCAGACGCGGCATCAGGCGTCCGGGGTTTTCCGGATCGAGGAAACCGCTCGCCATCGCCGCGCTTTCGAAATGCGCGAGCAAACCTTCGACCTCCTCATGGGTCGCCGCCACGCCAACCGGCGAAAAACTCGGCGCTGGCGCCACGGCACCCCCTGCCGCCTCGATCGCTTGCCGCAGTTCATAGCACATCACCTGCACGGCCGCCGCCAGGTTGAGCGATGCATAGGCGGGATTGGCGGGGATCATCGCCCAGCGGTTGCAATTGCCGAGCTCATCGTTGGTGAGCCCAGTGGTTTCGTTGCCGAACACCAGCGCCACTTCCGACTGCGACGCCGCCTGCGCCAGCTCGCTGGCCGCCGGCCGCGCCCATAGAGGGGCCGTCGCCAGCTCACGCCGGCGGGAAGTCAGCGCCAGCGCGAGGGTCACGCCCTCGAGCGCCGCGGGTATCGACGCCACCACTCGAGCCGCCGCCAGCACGTCCGTCGCCCCGGAGGCCATCGCCTCCGCCTGGGGATCGGGAAACGTCTTCGGCGCAACGAGCACGAGGCGGGAAAAGCCCATCGTCTTCATCGCCCGCGCCGCGGCACCGATGTTGCCGGGATGTCGAGGGCGCACCAGCACGACGCGCACGCGTCGATAGGCGTCCGATATCGGGAAGGCCATGGGGTTAGAATTCATCCCTTTGTTTTTTGCCACGAGCAGCCAGCCATGCATCCCATGCTCAACACGGCCGTCAAGGCCGCCCGTCGCGCCGGCCACATCATCGCCCGCGCCAGCCTCGACCTCGGTCAGCTCAAGATCGGCGTCAAGCAACAGAACGATTTCGTCACCGAAGTGGATCGCGCCGCCGAGGCCGCGATCATCGAAATCCTGCGCGAAGTCTATCCGAGCCATGCGATCCTCGCCGAGGAATCCGGACACAGCGACCATCCCGCCGATGCCGAATACCAGTGGATCATCGACCCCTTGGACGGTACCACCAACTTCATCCACGGCTTTCCGCAATACGCGGTGTCGATCGCCCTGGCGCACCGGGGGGTGCTGACACAGGCAGTGGTCTTCGACCCGAACCGCAACGAGCTGTTTACCGCCAGCAAGGGCGCCGGCGCCTTCCTCAACGACAAGCGCATCCGCGTCAGCCGCTGCGCAAGACTGGATGACGCGCTGCTTGGCACGGGTTTTCCCTACCGCATGTTCGATCATGCCGACGCCTATCTGGCGATCTTCAAGGAAATGACGCGGCGTTGCGCCGGCATCCGCCGACCGGGCTCGGCCTCACTCGACCTCGCCTGGCTCGCCGCCGGCCGCATCGACGGCTTTTGGGAATTCGGCCTCTCGCCCTGGGACATGGCCGCCGGCGCCCTGCTCATTCTCGAAGCCGGTGGTCTGGTCAGCGACCTGGCCGGCGAGGGCAACTATCTGAAGACCGGCAACATCGTCGCGGGCACGCCGAAAGTCTTCCACCCGCTGCTGATGGCCATCCAACCCCATCGCACGGCCGCCCTACAG
This sequence comes from Rhodocyclaceae bacterium, assembly GCA_046294935.1. Taxonomy (GTDB): domain Bacteria; phylum Pseudomonadota; class Gammaproteobacteria; order Burkholderiales; family Rhodocyclaceae; genus Sulfuricystis. The sequence continues at coordinate 3,386 of JBKBOI010000008.1, read as the reverse complement.
TCCTGAAGGCGAATCGCCGTAAATACTCGACGGCTACGTTGTGCATAACCCCGCATTTGCCGGAGTCCAACGATGGAATACCACCACAGCATCGAGCAGAGCGCGGAATACCTGCGCATGGCACTACCGCTGATGACGCGGCAGGCAGCCGCGCTGCACCCGATCAGCTATGCGATCTGGTATGAGTATGTCTCTGGCATCAATCCGCCCTTGCGACAGCGCATCGATGAACTGACCAGCGGCGACCGGGTGCTCGACGAGGCGATGGTGCAGCAGCTCTATCGCGATCACATCGCCGAGATCGACGAAGCGATCGCCCGCCGCGTCAGTCAGGGCTTCGACAAGGTGATGAGCGACATCGATGCCTCCACCGCCCATGCGGCAGCCGAAGCAGGGAAATTCGGTCAAGCCCTGGCGCGCTGGTCAGCCGACGTCGCGGCCGGTAACGGCGAAGCCGTCGACCCGGCGAGCATCGATGCCTTACTGACCCGCTCCGAGGGTCTGCGACGAATCGTCGGCACGTTGCAAGCCGATCTCGATGCCAGCCGGCGCGAGATCGAACAATTACGCAAGGAAGGGCGCATCGAGAAACCGTCGCGAGCGGGTGGAGGGCAAGGCGCACGGAGCGCAGCGACCGAGACATAACAAAGCAGTTAGGCGAGGGAGCGAGCACCGCGCAACGCAGCCATCCGCCCGCGCAGCAGGTTTATCGAGGTGCCCGGAAGTCAGTCGCGCCCGCGAGGAAGCGATGATCGATGGTCTGACCGGTCTTACGAATCGGCGCGGTTTCGATGCCAAGCTGGCCGCCTGCCTGGATGAGGCATCGGATGAGGTGATCGGCCCGAGTCTGCTGATGATCGACATCGACCACTTCAAGCGCATCAACGACAGCTACGGCCACCTGTTCGGCGACAAGGTCATCCGCAGCATCGCCACGATCCTGCGCGACAACGTCAAAGGACGAGACGTCGCCGCGCGTTATGGCGGCGAGGAATTCGTCGTGCTGTTGCGCGATACACCGCTGGCCGGCGCCGAAACCCTGGCGGAGAAAATCCGCCGCCTCGTCGAAAGGAGCCGAATCAAGCGCATCGGCAGCGACGAAGTGCTCAGCACCTTGACCGTTTCCCTCGGTATCGCCTGCCGGCTGCCGGGTGAAAGCGGCGAGGCACTGATTGCCCGCGCCGATGCCGCTCTGTATCGCTCCAAGCAAAATGGCCGCAACCGCGTCACCGTTGCCGCCTTGGAACGTTGACACGGCGCCAACTGCTGGTAGAATGCGCCGCTCGTCGCGGGAGTAGCTCAGTTGGTAGAGCGCAACCTTGCCAAGGTTGAGGTCGCGAGTTCGAGACTCGTCTCCCGCTCCAGATTTTTTGGGGAAAGCGCGCGCTTTCCCCTTTTCGATTCAGGCCGTAGTAAGCTGTTGGCCACGGCGCGGTAGCAAAGCGGTTATGCACCGGATTGCAAATCCGAGTAGGTCGGTTCGACTCCGGCCCGCGCCTCCAGATCATCCCCCTTTGGCCAGCGCCGCCTCGATGAGCCGCACCCAGTAGCGGATGCCGGTGGCGATGATGTCGTCATTGAAATCGTAATGCGGGCTGTGCAGCATGCAGCCGCCCTCCCCCGGCCCGTTGCCCAGCCAGACATAGCAGCCCGGCACGACGCGTGAGAGATAGGCAAAGTCCTCTGCTCCCATGCTTGGCTTGAGATGCGTGAATACATGCTCGCCGCCGACGATCTGGCACGCCACTTCACGACAAATGGCGGTTGGTTCCGCGGCGTTGATCGTCGGCGGGTAACCGCGTTCGTATTTGAGCTCGATGCGCACGCGATGCATCGTCTCGATACCGGTGCACAGACGTGCCAAGCCCGCTTCGAGCGCATCTTGCAGCTCGGAACGGAGGTAGCGCACCGTGCCGCCGAGCACCGCCCGTTCCGGCAGGATGTTGTCGGCATGGCCGGCCTGGAAACGCGTGACGCTGACCACGGCGGCGTCGAGCGGGTCGATGCTGCGGCTGACCAGCGACTGTGCCGCCTGCACGAGTTCGGCCCCTGCGAGGATCGCGTCGGTGCCCTGGTGCGGCATTGCGGCATGCGCACCGCGGGCGTTGATGACGATCTCGAAGCGGTCGGCGCCGGCCATCACCGGCCCTTCGATCACTGCGATGCTGCCGGCCGGCAATCCCGGCCAATTGTGCAGGCCGAACACCATCTGCATCGGAAAGCGCTCGAACAGACCCTCCTCGACCATCGCGCGGCCGCCGCCCTCGCGTTCCTCGGCCGGTTGGAAGATGAAATAGACGGTGCCGGAACCGTTCAGGTGCCCTGCGTCACGCAACCGCACCAGTGCCTCTGCGGCGCCGAGCAGTATCGCCGTATGGCCATCGTGCCCACAGGCATGCATGCATCCCTCGTGGCGTGAGCGATGCGGAAAGGTGTTCAGCTCGGGTAGCGGCAGGGCATCCATGTCGGCACGCAAGCCGATCATGCGCGGGCCGTCGCCCAACTTCAAACGCGCGACGACACCGGTTTTCGCGATGCCTTCGAAGACTTCGAGGCCAAGCTTTTCGAGATGTGCCGCGACGACCGCGGCGGTGCGTTTCTCTTCGAAGGCGAGCTCGGGATGGGCATGCAGGTCACGGCGAAGCACCGCGATGCGCGCCGACAGTTCGGGCAGAAAATCCAGATCCATGTTGGCTTCCTTACGACAAGCGGACACTGTATCACCTACAATCTTGGCCATGCACACCGCGATCCTGCAAGCTCCTGCATTGCGCGCCCTCGAAGCGGCCCATGCCACCGCGTCGCCGTCGCTGATGGAGCGCGCAGGCAGATGCGCCGCACAGCACGCGCTGGCGATGCTCGCGGGTCGTGCGCTCGTGCTCGCCGGCCCCGGCAACAACGGCGGCGATGCCTTCGTCGTCGCGCGCCGCCTGAAAGAAGCGGGTCACACCCCAACGGTGCTGTTCGCCGGCGATGCCGGTCAGCTGCCCAGTGACGCCCGCGCCGCGCATGCCGCCTGGATCGCGTCGGGCGGCCAGTGCCTCACCGAATATCCCGGTGGCCGCTTCGGTCTGATCATCGACGGACTGTTCGGCATCGGGCTTTCCCGGCCGATCGAGGGAATGTATGCCTCATGGATCGAGCGTGCCAATCTCAGCGGCAGCCCGATCCTCGCGCTCGATGCGCCAAGCGGCCTGAACGCGCTGACCGGACAGGTCACCGGTGCTGCGATCCGGGCTTCACACACCATCACCTTCATCGCCCTGAAGCCGGGATTATTGACCGGCGACGGCCCAGATCATTGCGGCGCGATCGAAGTCTGTGATCTCGGTCTGGAGGTCGGCGAGGGCGACGGCCGTGTCGTCACACCGGCGCTGTTTTGCCAC